>JBBILH010000003.1:812-94390 GCA_037445005.1 Nitrospira sp. | reverse complement strand
ACAATGGCGCCCGCGCACCCTTCGCCAATTTACACAAGTCGCGTGACATCACCCGTGCCCCCGACTTTCTTGACTGCTCGGAGACCGGGATGTTAGCATGATCGTGTTTTCACGACGTTTTTTCCTCTTTCATGAGTTACCCAGTGTGGGGCTGTGGCGCAGTTGGGAGCGCGCGTGAATGGCATTCACGAGGTCGCCGGTTCAATCCCGGCCAGCTCCACCAAACCAAGCTTGCTTGTGCAGTGTGCTCCGCATGATTGACCGCACGATGATCTATCACGCCTTGACCAGACTGCCCCCGCTCCCCGTCTAGTTCACCGGAAGCTCCAGTTCCTCATTTACCGGGATCACGTACCGACATGCTGCAGATCGAGTCTGTTCACAAGCAGTTTTCCACCAAAGTGCTGTTCGACGGCGCCTCCGCCCACCTGCGCCCGCAGACGCGCGTCGGTCTCGTCGGCCCCAACGGCACCGGCAAGACCACTTTGTTCAAGATGATCCTGGGTGAAGAATCTCCCGATGACGGCGCCATCAGAAAGCGGCCTCGCCTGCGCATCGGGTACCTGCCCCAGGAACTTGAAACCATTACCGGAAAGACGGCTCTGGATGCGGCGCACCGGGACGAGTTTCCGGAGCATGAGGCGAAACGGATTCTCTCGGGCCTCGGCTTCAGCGAGGCGGACTTCGCGAGACCGGTCGAAAACCTCTCGGGGGGATACCGGATGCGGGTCGCACTCGCCCATTTGTTGCTTTCCAACCCGGACGTGCTGATGCTCGACGAACCGACGAACCACTTGGACAAGCCGACCCAGCGTTGGTTCGAGGAGTTCCTGCTCGATTCAAAACTCACGCTGCTCGTCATCAGCCACGACACGGCCTTTCTGGATCGCATCACCACCCATATCTGGGAACTCCGCGACAAAACGATCCAGGAATATCGTGGAAACTATGCGAAGTTCAAGGAACTCCGCGCGGAACGAGACGCGCAGTTACGGGCCGCGGCGACACGCCAAGCCAAAGAAGTGGCGCGCGTTCAGCAATTCGTCGACCGGTTTCGCTACCAAGCGAACAAGGCCCGCCAGGTTCAGTCGCGGATCAAGCAGTTGGAGAAGGTCAAGCTGATCGAACTGAAGCGGGACGCCAAGCGGGTGAAATTCAAATTTCCTCTCCCCTCCGCCAGCGGCCGCCATGTGCTGGACCTGGCAGGCGTGAGCAAAGCCTACGGCGAGAAGGTCGTCTATCCGACCCTCGACTTTTCCGTTGAACGGGGGCAACGCATCGCCTTGGTGGGCGAAAACGGGGCCGGCAAGAGTACGCTCTTGAAAATGTTGGCCGGTGTGTTGCCGCCTGACAAGGGCACCCGCACCGTCGGCCATGGCGTGACCCTCCACTACTTCGCCCAGCATCAGGCGGAAACGCTGAACCCTGAACACACGATCCTGGAATCGCTGGGTGAAGTCTCCAACACGGCGGAGACGAATTTCCTGCGCGGATTGGCGGGCGCCTTTCTGTTTTCAGGGCCGGACCAGAAGAAGCCCATCAAGGCTTTGAGCGGAGGAGAACGCAACCGCGTGGCCCTGGCAAGGATGCTGGTGGAGCCGGCCAATACCCTGCTGTTGGACGAGCCGACCAATCACCTCGATCCGGCCTCCGTGGATGTGTTGACGGACGCGCTGACGGATTTCCCCGGCACCATCATCTTCATCTCGCATGATCCGACTTTCTTGACCAGAATTTCCACGCGCATCGTGGAGATCGAAGACGGCAAGGCAAGAAACTTCTTCGGCGACTACGAATACTACCTGTGGAAGAAGGCGCAGGAATTCGACTCCATCAAGGAAACCACCGAAGAGCTCGGCGGGACCGCGGCGCCGCGATCCGCCGCCCCGACCAAGGCGATGGCCTCGCAAGCGCCGCAGAAGCCGTCATCAGGAGAGCGGCGCGACCTCATGAAAACGCAGGCCAGACTGGAGAAACAGATCGCGCGGGCCGAACATGAAATCGCCGAGCATGAAGGAAAAATCAAAGAGCGGGATCAACGGCTGGCGGATCCGGGGCTCTACCAGGAATTCGCAAAATGGAACGAGCTCCACCAGGAACAGGAAACGTGGAAAAAAGAGCTGGAACGCATGACGGCTCGGTGGGAATCGTTGTCGTCTGAATTAAGCGGAGTGAAACAGCAACTCGAAGCGCTCGGCTAAGAAGAAGCCATCGTTTCTTCGAGGTAGTAGAACAACCAGCGGTTCTTTTCTTTGGTGACCAGCTCGTCCCAGACCACGCCGATCAAGAATCCTTTCTCCCAGGGCTTCACCCACGCCACCGTTCCGTCCAATTTCTCCTGCTGATCGACGCGATCGGAGTCGAGGAATGCCAAAGACACGGTCACCCTCTCTCCGACACCCATCTTTTCCTTGGCATGCAATCCGGCGCCGACCTTGTTGACATTGTCCAGCACCGCGGTAATCGCTTTGGTCCCGTTCTTGGGAGACACCAACGCCGAACCGACCAAAGTGGCCCGCACCAGGCGCCGCCGCTCGCTGGTGGCCGTCGTACTCGAAGCGGGTTTGGATTCTGACCTTTTCATCGGACTACGTATAAGTATATCCGATTAGAAATCTTTGTCCACCGGCAAGATGACCCTACGAATCCTTCGGTCGATAATAGCGACGCCCGCGGAGATCTTCAGGGAGGTGTTCCTGTTGCTCTTTGGCCCCTGGATCTTCATGCACATACCGATACCCCTGTCCGTACCCGAGGTCTTTCATCATCGAGGTAACGGCATTGCGTAGATGCATTGGAACTCCAAGATTTCCAAGGGCTTTAGCATCCTTCATGGCTTCTAGCAGCCCGGAATATGACGCGTTGTCCTTTCGCCTGGTCGCCAAGAATGTCGCCCCATGGGCGAGATTGATTTGGGCCTCGGGAAGCCCGACGAACTGCACTGCCTGGGCGACCGCGGTGGCCACCACAATTCCCATGGGATCGGCATTGCCGACGTCCTCCGAGGCAAAGATCACCAGCCGTCTGGCGATAAACCTGGGATCTTCCCCCGCCTCCAGCATGCGAGCCAGCCAATACAAGGCCCCATCAGGGTCGGAATCCCTCATGCTTTTGATGAAAGCCGAAATCAGGTTGTAGTGCTCCTCTCCCCCCTTGTCGTAGCGAAGGGTCTTCTTGAGCAGGGCCGCTTCAACCGTCGCATCGTCCAGCCGCCTCGTGCCGTCGGGGTGAGAGAAGGCCTGACCCGTTACGAACTCGAGCGCGGTCAGGAGAGACCGCGCATCGCCGTTGGCGAAACCGATCAGTCGGCGGCGCGCGCCGTCGGTCAGTTGAATCTTCATCGGACCGAGGCCACGATCCGTATCCTCGAGCGCCCGATCCAAAATGCGCCCCAACGATTCGTCGTCCAACGGCTTCAATACCGCGACGAGTGAGCGGGACAACAGCGGCGCCACCACTTCGAAAGACGGATTCTCCGTCGTGGCCCCGATCAGGATGATCGTCCCCTGTTCGACGTGGGGCAGAAAGGCGTCTTGCTGCGCCTTGTTGAACCGATGAATCTCGTCCACAAACAAAATGGTCCTCTGTCCGGTGGTCGCCAACCGGTGCTGCGCGGATTTCAGGATTTCCCGCAGTTCGGGGATGCCGCTGGTGACCGCAGAAAAAGGGACAAACCGGCCTTTCGTATGCCGGGAGATCAGGTGTGCCAGCGTGGTCTTACCGCAACCGGGAGGGCCCCAGAGGATGACGGAAGACAGTCGATCAGCTTCAATCGCCTTACGGAGAGAACAACCTTTTCCGACGAGCTCTTCCTGGCCGATCAGATCATCGAAGGTCCGAGGTCGAAGACGCTCCGCCAGCGGAGCCGACCAGGATTTCGGCCCTTGTTCGGCCGGAGTGAAGAGATCGGAATGGGCATGCGCAGGATCGGTCATGACGGCCGATTCTATACAGAGGATTGAAGCCACTGCAAACGACCGGTCGGTGTTGTTCGAGGAGGAGACTTGACGCGCCCTCAGCCGGCTTGCTACGAGAGGGAGCCGGTGAGACGAAGCGCCGATGAAAGCCACGATTAATCGGATTACACTTGCCTACGACGACCAGGGAAAAGGAATCCCGCTCGTCTTTCTGCACGCATTCCCACTGAACCGCCGGATGTGGGACCCGCAGACGGCCGCCCTCTCGGGCCGCTTCCGAGTCATCACGGTCGATCTCCGGGGACATGGAGAGTCCGATTCGCCGTTATGGCATTATTCCCTCGATCAAGCGGCCGAAGACGTCGTGGGGCTACTCGACCATCTTTCGATCGAAAAGGCGGTGTTCGTCGGCTTGTCCATGGGCGGGTACGTCTGCTTCTCGCTCTATCGAAGCCATGCAGCTCGGGTCCTGGCCTTGGTATTGGCCGACACCAGAGCCGGCGCCGATACCGACGAAGGAAGGATCGGCCGGTTTGAAATGGCCCAAACCGCCTACCGGCGAGGGGCGGCCGCGATCGCCGATGTCATGATCCCCAAGCTGCTGACGCCGCGAACCGTCCAGACCAAGCCGGATCTTGTGCAACTGGTTCGCGCCATGATTCAAGGCAATCAGATCAGCGGAATTGCCGGAGACCTGATGGCGATGGCGGAACGGCCGGATTCTTTGCCGATCCTTCCGGCGATCGCCTGTCCGACCTTGGTGCTGGTCGGCCAGGAAGACGTGGCGACGCCGCCGTCGGAAGCGCGTCTGATGGCGGGACAGATTCCCGGCGCGCGCGTGGAACTCATTCCCGAAGCCGGCCACCTAAGCAACCTCGAGCGACCGGACCTCTTCAATCGGATGGTGGAGGAGTTCGCGGCGGGACTGGGAGACAGTTAGGCCAAATCGCTGACGCCGCTCCGGCGGATCAGCTTCAGGAACTCCACTCTAGTCTGTTCCTGGGTCCTGAAGGCCCCCAACATGGAACTGGTGACGGCCAGAGTGTTCTGCTTCTCGACGCCGCGCATCATCATGCAGAGGTGCCGGGCCTCCATCACGACGGCCACCCCGTGGGCGTTCAATTTCCGCTTCAGCGTTTCGGCGATCTGAGTGGTCAAGCGTTCTTGCACCTGGAGCCGCCGTGCGAAGGCGTCGACGACCCGGGGAATCTTGCTCAACCCCACGACTTTCTTGTTCGGCAGGTAACCGACATGGCACTTCCCGAAGAACGGCAGCATGTGGTGCTCGCACATGCTGAAAAAATCGATGTCTTTGACGATCACCATCTCGTCGTACTCGATCGGAAACAGCGCGCCGTTGAGGAGATGATCGATATCCTGATGATAGCCTTTCGTCATGAACTGCAACGCTTTCGCCACGCGCTCCGGGGTCTTGAGCAATCCGTTTCGACGCGGCGATTCTCCGAGCGCTTTCAGCAGTTCAGCGACGAGGCCGGCCATGACCGTGAGGTTCGCCGGGGCGCCGATAGGAGGCAGGTCCTCCATGCGGCTGAGCGGTGATGAACGGCGGCGTCGGGCCATGAGGTTTCGGTATTCACCGCTAATGCGACGCGGCCGGCGCCGCGTACTCGAAATAGTTGTCTCTGGTCTCGATTACGCCGACCTTCTCCAACGACCCCGGGGGCACCTTCCCCGCCAGCAGATCCCAAATCAGCTTTACCAGATTCTCACCCGTCGTGGTGGTGGTACCGAAGGCCGGGTCCTGGTTGAGATCGCGGTGGTCGAAACGCTTGACGATCGTGTCTTCAACCAACCGGTCGAGACGGTCGAGGGCCGACGAGCCGGCGCCAGACCCGCTCCTGACCGTCACCAGAACCACGTAGTTGTGGCCGTGACCGTTCAGGTTGTTGCACTTTCCGAACGCCGCCCGATTCTCTTCGGGCGTAAGATGGTCGGTGTGCAGTCGATGCGCGGCGCAGAATCGGTACCGCCTGGTCACCGTCACTCGTTTCATTCTGCTCCCCGTCGAAACAGCGAAGCCAGGATCGCCCGCGCCGCCGAGCAACCCTGGCTTCTCTTTTCAACTTCTCTTGCGACACTCACGCGGCAATCAACACGCCGCTTACGCGCTGAATGAGCTGCCGCATCCGCAGGTCGTCTTCGCTTGCGGATTCTTGATGGAAAACCCCGACCCCTGAACGCTGTCGACGTAATCGACTTCCGCGCCTTGCAAGAGCGGTGCGCTTTGGGAGTCCATGATGACCTTGACGTCGCCTTTCTCGATGACGGTATCGTCTTCGGCCGTTTTGGACTCGAATGCCATGCCGTACTGATAGCCGTGGCACCCGCCGCCTCGGACGTAGATGCGCAACCCGACGACGTCCTTTTCTTCCTTCATCAACTCCTGAATCTTCTGTTCCGCAACCGGCGTGATCGTTACCATTGGGTCCTCCTTCTGAACAGTCCGGCCTTCTGGACCGACTGCAATGGGCTTAGTGTAACACCTCTCTAGTGAATATCAACACCCTGCGCCTCGGATTTTCGCGTGGTCGGCGCCGCCCACTTCGATTCCGGCACTCGAACGACAACGTCCCCCAGCACCTTGGCTTGGCAGCCGAGGCGGTGCCAAGGCTCGCTGAGCGCCTCCCGATCGAGCAAATCCTGCTCTTCGAACTCGATGTCCGACAGATGTTCCGCCCCGCTTTGAACCTCCACCCGGCAGGTGGTACAGGACGCATTGCCTCCGCAATCGTGGTTCAACGGAAAGCCCAGTTCCTTGGCCGCGTCGAGCAACGTCGTGTTTCGGGGCACCGTTCCGCTCTTGCCCTGCGAGTGAAGAAACGTCACGCGCGGCATCCTGTTCCTCTCAGTGCGCCGCCGTTTCGACCCGCGCCGGCGGATAGGGACAATGCTGTAGCCGGATGTGCTCCTCGAATTCGTGCCGGAATAGTTTCACGCTGCTCTGCACCAGAACCGAGGCCCCCGTAACGAGGGTACAGTAGCCGGTTCCCTTCACGAACCCGCAGAGCTGCAACAGGCTGTCCAAATCTTTTTGCGTCCCCTGCCCCGCTTCGATCTTGGCCATCAATGAAGCCAGGTTCTGCGTCCCCATGCGGCAAGGCGGACATTGCCCGCAGCTTTCCCCCTTGAAGAAATTCGAAAACTTCAACGTCTGACGGACCATGCAGGTGGCGTCGTCGACGACGATCACACCGGCGGAACCCAATCCTGTTCCGGCTTTCTTCAGCGAATCGAAATCCATCGGCAGATCCAACTGATCGGCGGTAATCATGGAGAAGGCCGGACCACCGGGGAACACCGCTTTGATCTTGCGGCCGCCCGGCACGCCTCCTCCGCACTGTTCGATCAATTCGCGGACCGTAACGCCCATCGGCATTTCATAGACGCCGGGCCGCTCAACCGCGCCGCTCAAAGAAAACATCATCGTCCCAGGGCACTTCTCCGTCCCGACCTGCGTGAACCACGAAGCCCCCTTCGAGAGAATGCGCGGAATATTACACAGGGTCTCCACATTGTTGACCAGCGTGGGTTTGCCGTAGAGCCCGTAATCCGTCGGGTAAAACGGCGGCTTTTGCCTCGGCATCGCCGGACGCCCCTGCATCGATTCAAGCATGGCGGTTTCTTCACCGGCCACGTAGCTGCCATGGCCTTCGAACACTTGCAGATCGATATCAAATCCGCTTCCAAAAACGTTCGTCCCGAGATATCCCCGCTCCCTCGCCTGCGCCAGCGCTTTCTTCAAGTTTTCGCGCTCTTCGTGGTACTCGTGGTTGACGTAGATGAACGACGCCTTGGCTTGAGCCGTCTTGGAGGCAATCAGGCACCCCTCTATCAACTGGTGCGGAATGGTCTTGAGAAGATGACGATCCTTGAACGTGCCGGGCTCATGTTCCCCGGCGTTGCAGACGAAATACCGCTCCTTTACCCGGTGATTGAGCACCTTGTCCCATTTCACACCGGTAGGAAATCCGGCCCCGCCCCGCCCCCGAAGACCGGATGTCTTCAGTTCCTGGACTATCTGGTCAGGCGTAAGATCCTTGACGCATCGCTTCCAGGCCTCATACCCGCCGACCTTAAGGTAGGCCTCGATGTCCCAAGGAGGGCCGTCGAGTTTCTGGACGAGACGTGGTTCGGCCGATGTCCTCATGTTCTCGATCGACTCCTCTTTCCGTCAAAGTCGAGAGGCTACTATACGGGGACCCCCCTCTATCCGTCAAGGCAACAGGCCGAGAATAGGCCTGAATCTCAACGGGTTAGGACCACAGCCCTATCTAGAACTGGGCATATTGGCCGACGTGCAACCGATTGGAAAACGAGGAGAGGCCGCTCGGCCGGCGGGCGATACCCGCCGGCCGCTGCTGACGATCATTTGAAATGGCTGCCGGCCCCCATGAAGAACAGCATGGGAATCGACAACATGAAATTCACGCGGGACGCCATGAGAGCCGTGCGGCCCCACTGCGCCATCTCGGCCGGTGCCGGAGTCCCTTGGGCGGCGGCTGTGACCGCGGCAATGATCTTCTTTTGATTCGGCCAAATGATCGCGTGCACGTTCGCCATCATGATGAGGCCGAGCAATCCACCGATACCCAACGCAATCGCGCCCGTTCCCCCCTTTGAATAGAGATAGACGTAGAGGACGATGCCGGCCAATACCGTTACGGTCGCGCCGTGGCGGAACCAGTTCAAAGCCGAGGGCATAAGTTTCGGAATGACCACGTTCTTGACCGGACCGTCGAGACTCTTCAAGAACGCGGCGTTGATCAGGTTGAAGAAATACAACAATCCGATCCAGGTAATCCCGGCTAGAAAGTGGACCCAGCGCACGAGCATGCCGATCCAGTCCGCATCGCCGGCGCCGACACCCGCCACACCTAGAAACACCACGATCAACACGAGCGCGAGCCCGAATCCTGCTCCCATCGTCTGCATCGGATCTTCGAGAAATTTCATAGGGCCTCCTGGTTCAGTCCACTGCTGAATCGATGTCTGTACTGTAGGCCCACTTTCGTTGTCAAGCGAGACTCATGTCATGAGACGATCGACCGCGGCGCAAAGTTCCCGGACGGCACCGGCCGATTTCTCCAGCTGGGCCCGCTCGCCCGCCGTGAGCTCATATTCCACGACCTGTTCTGCTCCGCCTCGCCCCAACTTGACCGGCACCCCGATCACCACGTCCTTTAGTCCATACTCCCCCTCGCACAGCACGGCGCAGGGCAACACGCGCTTCTGGTCCTTCATGATCGCTTCAACCATTTCCACCGCCGAGGCCGAAGGAGCATAAAAGGCGCTGCCCGTCTTGAGTAGGCCGACGATTTCCGCTCCGCCGTCCTGCGTTCGTTTCACGATCGCATCGAGCTTGTCCTTGGGTATCATTTCGGACACCGGTTTGCCCCTGACCGTCGTATAGCGGGGCAGCGGCACCATCGTATCTCCATGACCGCCCAACACCATGGCCTGCACGTCGGGGCCCGGCACGTTCAGCGCTTCCGAAATGAAGGCCCGCATTCTAGCCGTATCGAGAACGCCCGCCATCCCGATAACCTTCGACTTCGGCAGGCCGCTGACCCTTCGCGCCACATGCACCATGGCGTCCAAGGGATTCGTCACCAGAATCAAGATGATCTCCGGCGAGCGGGACACCAGTTCGGATACCACTGACTTCACGATCTTCGCGTTCGTCGCAAGCAGATCGTCGCGGCTCATCCCGGGCTTGCGCGGAACGCCCGACGTGATCACGGCAATGGACGACCCGGCCGTTTCCTCGTACCCGTTCGTGCCGACGACACGAGTGCTGTAGCCGCAGACCGGCCCGGCCTGCGTAATGTCCAATCCTTTTCCCTGCGGAACCCCCTCGATAATGTCGACGAGCACCACGTCATACGCGTCTTTTTCCGCCAGCCGTTGCGCAGCCGTCGCGCCGACGTTGCCCGCCCCGACCACGGTAATTTTCGGTCTAGCCATCATCTCACCTCGTGAAGCGTGAAGCGTGAAGCGTGAAGCGCAACATCCTCTTACGCCTCACCCTTGACCCCTCACGAATGCTCATGTTCCGTCCAGCCCGCCACTTTGAAATTGATTGTGCACACGAAATTCTCGCCGTCGTAGAAATTCACCTTGATCTTCTTCTTCCCGTACGTTCTCGCCAGAAACTCCTCCGGATTGTCGATGAGTTCCTGATAGCCGCCGGGAGGATACTCGCCGAGTTCGTGAAAGACCACGATCATGCCGGTCTTGACCTCCTGCAATACCTTCGCCGAGCAACGAGGATAGACTTCCCAGAATTTGGCTTCGATCAGGTCCTTCGCGGGCTCGGGGCGATCTTCGCCCGGCCTCAACGGCTGCGAAAACTTCGCGAGCCGACGCACATAGGGATATTGGTGCCCCGTGAAGAGCTTGTACAACCAAGGTGGAACCGCGCGCTCGCCTCGCCCATCTACCATAAAAAGATCGACTGGCTCCCTACGAAGATCGGGCTGACGAGCGTGCACGAGTCCGGCCGACAAGGAGGAATTCGGCGCGTCTCCCGTCAACTTGTCAGCTTCTGATAAATTCTCGGCAGCCGTACCGGAAGCGCTTCCACATGATCGATCACGGTGTACTGGACGTCGCCGTACATCCGGCGCACGTAGCCGTCCGCCTCTCGATCGATCGTCACACAGAACGGGACAACGCCTACTCGCCGCGCCTCCTGAAGGGCCGCCTTCGTATCCTGCAGAGAATACTCGTCCTTGTAGTCGCCGTCCAACGGTCTCCCGTCGCTCAATAAGACGAGCAGGCGGGTCCGAGCCTCTCGGGCCTTCAGCTTGGCGACCGCGTGCCGGATGGCGGCGCCGTCCCGATTCTGTCTGCGCGGCGTCAATCCGCCCAATCGATGGGCCGTCGAGGAATCCAACCGTTCGTCAAAATCTTTGATCGTGAAAAACTCGACGGAAGCCCGACCTTGTCCGGAATAGGCAAAAAGCCCATACTGATCTCCCACCGACTCCAAAGCTTCACAGAGAAGAACCAAGCTCTCCTTTTCGACATCGATCACCCGCCGGCCTCCTTCAAGCTGCCGTCCGGTCGATCCGCTCACGTCGACGAGGAAGGCCACCGCCACATCACGTTCCTTTTTCTCACGCCGGATGTAGACGCGATCGCCCCCTTCGAAGCCGGCATGCTGCTCGGCCGCCCGGCGCACGAGAACATCGAGATCCAGCTCCTCTCCGTCCGTTTGTCCCGAAACACGCCGGAAGGCCGGAGGGCGAAGCCCCTCGAAGAACCGTCGCAGCGCCCTGATCCGGCTCCGATGCGCCGACAGCGCCCAAGACACGCAATCGTCGGCTCCTTCTTCCACCGGTCGCTCGAACACGCGACTCCAGTTGACACGATAATCCTGAATCACATAATCCCACTCCGGATAGCGAACGGCACGGGCACCGGCGCCCACGTCGTCTTTGACCGCCTGCGCTTCCACCTCCAACGTCAACAGTTCTTCCACCGTAGCCGGCATTGAACGACCGCCTCCGAAGACGTCCCCGTCCGCCGAGTCTTTCGGCTCCTCGGTCTTCCCTTGACCGAGGGACGCTCGTTCTTTAGAGCCGCCTCCGCCGCTGGCTGTCCCTCCGAACTGCCCTTGCCCGTCCTTCGCCTCTTCCGGATTCCTTGCGATGAATTCGGGATTCATTTCGCCGCGATAGACCCAATTGGTCACGGGACGGTAGGGTTCTCCCGAATCTTCGGAGGCGGACGGCCCGACGCCGACATCAGCTGATTCCTGACGGCTTGTCTCGGCCCTGAGCATCTCCGTGCGCGGGGCCAGCAGCTCTTCCATTCGCACATACACCGCATGGGCGACCCTCACCGTAGCTTCGGCCGTTGCCGTGGTGGAATAGAGCGGCAGGCACAGCCGCCAGAGCTGCGTCGCTTCATCCTGGACCGCACGGGGCACGGCCGTCGACTCCGCTTCCCCGGTCGAAAGGCGGAGCAGACAATCGACGAGCAGTTCCTTCACCGTCAGGCCATGAGAAGGATCTCTGGCGGTAACCGCCTCGGCGGCCAACTGCGCCAATTCCCGCCTCAGGCCGGGATAGCCCTCCCGTAAGAGAAATTCCACACGCGCATCCTCTAGGACCGTCCAGAGGTCCTGCATCAATCGGGGATGCGGGTACAGCTTGAACAGATCGGCTATGGAAGTGAGAACGCCGCGGGAGGGGCGACCATATCGTCGGCAAGCGGCTTCCGCCACATCGACGAGCGAGGCCGGCGATAGGCGATAGGTCCCGAACTCCAGATGACCGGCCTCATGGGCAGCCATGATCAAATACAGCCGTTCGTTCTGCTCCGCCGTGGGATAGCGCCGCAGCACGGCGGGCAACATGATCGTCCGGCCGTCTGCGCTGACCCTTGCCCGGGCAGATACGCTCCCCACTGAGTCGGGAAGCGCCGTGATCGCCACCGCCCATCCGCACAAGCCCTCGACAAAGAGTTTCACTCTCCTGGCGACGCGACGGAGCGGTACTCCGCTGATTGCCTCTTCGACTGAAGCAAGCGCCCGGTGGGATTCCATCGCAAAATACGCGCGCACTCCCTCAGAGCTATAGGCCCCGACCTCCATCCCCGCTTTGAACCACTCATCGAACCGCACGGCGGACTGCGGTTCGTCGCCGAGAAATCCGACGATCTCCGGGCTCCGACGCAAGTAGTCCGGCACCGCCGCCGGATGGCGCTCCCCAAGCAAAGCTCCATACTGGAGCACCTTCGTCTGCCACTCCACATTGGGCAACGCGCGCAGCAGACGCGGAGACTCGGCCAACCAGGCGATGCCGGCGTCGGGCGAATGTTGGGCCAAGAGTGCGCCTACAGATACCGCCTTTACTCGAACCGCGACCGCTTCGATATCGGCCAGGATGGCCGG
This sequence comes from Nitrospira sp., assembly GCA_037445005.1. Classification (GTDB taxonomy): domain Bacteria; phylum Nitrospirota; class Nitrospiria; order Nitrospirales; family Nitrospiraceae; genus Nitrospira_C. Next base: position 81,553 of record JBBILH010000003.1, on the reverse strand, counting down.
ACTCCTCCGGAGAAATTCCATCGTGGCCAGATAATCGGGCTTGCCGATCGCGTTCGGCGCGATCAGCTTCAGGCCGAAGGCCAGCCAGTTCCTGATGTCTGCGATCGGCAGCACAGGGGCGATCGAGGGGATCTGCCGGATGAACTCGAGCCCCACGACGACGTCGGATTCAATCAGATCCACCGCCACGTCGAGCCAGGCGCCGAGTTCGTCGAAAGATACGACATCCAGGATCTGCGGAGCGGTCTTCAAGTATTCCAACGCCGCGTTCGGATCACGATCGGCAAGTTCAAGGCCGACCGACAAGACGGCGCCTCTGGCCTTCGAGTCCTCGATAACGCCCAGTATCAACGGGCTGTCCTTGAAAAACTTGAGCGCCGTGGCTCCTGATGAGCCGGCCAGAACCACCCCGAGATCGAGCCAGGTCTCGATGTCGGCGAGGCCGGCGCGGCGGTCCAACTCAGGCAAGGCCCCGACGGCCGCCCGCGCCGCTTTCTGGGAAGTCTCTTCCAACTCTTCAAAGAGCGCTACAACCTTCGCCGCATGGCAACCGGCCTGGGAGAGCCGGGCGGCGAGATACGTCGCGGTCGCCGGTCCCAATTCCCCGGCGATTCGGGTCGTCAGTTGCTGAAGCGCCTGTGAGTCCGCCATGGTACTTCGTCGGAGCCGTGTAAAGCGCCGGATTGTAAAGGACGACCCGCCGCTTGTAAACTGTGCGCTGTCGCGCAGGCACGAGGCATGAGAGGAATTCCGGCATCCCGAACCTCTAGCCCCTAGCCTCGCACCCCTTGCCTTCACCGGAGGTGACGATGGCGGAACCGTCAAAGGAAAGCCTAGAGAAGATGCGGAAGTACGTGAAGGGATTCGCCGAGAAGAGCGGCACGGTCATGCACCCGAATCCCGATGTCACGGACGCGGTCGTCAAGGGGCTGGCCATGCATGTGGACGAGCTCGGCAAGCCTTTGTGTCCCTGCAATTTTTACAAGGACAAACAGGCCGAAGCGAAGCTTCGTCGATGGATTTGCGCCTGCGACGAAATGCAAATCTACAAGTACTGCCATTGTCTCTTATTCGTGCGCGAGGACGGGCTCCCTATTACCGAATACTTGCCCGAAGGCCACGAAGGACGAGAGGTTTACGGACTCGTCACGGACCCGACACCCGGCAAGGGCCGAGCCCTTAAACACAAGGCGCTGCCTGTGCTTGGGACTCCGGCCGAACCCGCCCAGAAGTAATCTCCCCGCCTCTGCGCCTTCAGCAATGGACAGGAGCGACCGATAAGGAGGAACACCGAGAGGTTTTCTTTCTCTCTCCACCGGAGGTGCGCTCATGCCGTCCGCCAAAAAATTGGTCGATTCCTGTGAGACGCTGATCTCATTACCGGAGATCTATCTCCGTGTCAGAGAGGTCATCGACGATCCCCATTCCTCCATGGAAGATCTCGCGAACGCGTTGTCGCTGGACCCTTCGATGACCGCCCGGGTCTTGCAACTCGTCAACAGCCCCCTTTACGGCATCCCCCGAAAGATCGATACGCTGAGTCAGGCCGTGAATCTCCTGGGCATGCGGCCGGTGGCGAACGTCGTGTTTGCGACAAATGTGGCGAAAGCCTTCGCTCAACTCCCGCCCTCCGTCATGAACATGACGGACTACTGGCGGAAAAGCGTCCTCTGCGCCCTGATCGCAGTCCATCTCGCGCGTGCGTGCGGGATGCAGGACGGCGAACGTCTCTTCGTCGCGGGTCTCCTGCGGGATGTCGGACATCTGGTGCTCTACTACACGGTCCCCGAGCGCGCCCAGTCGGCACTGATCGAAGCCGCGAACTTCAATCAGCCGCTCGACGAGGTGGAGCGCGCGAACATCGGATGCGACTACGCCGAGGTCGGGGGCGATCTGATGAAAAAGTGGGAGATGCCCGAGAGACTGGAACAAGCGATTCGTTGGCAATTGACCCCTCTTCGCGCGTCAAAGGCGGAACGGGACGCGGCCATCGTGAAGGTGGCGGGGGCCTGCGCGGATAGCTTTGAGACGCTCGGCGCCAAGGTCGAGCTTCCGGCCGCCGGCATGGAAGACGCCCTGGCGCTCTTGCGAATATCCGAGGATGAGGTGAAAAAACTGGTGCGGGAGGCACAGAGCCAACAGCGGGAGACTCTGGCGATGATATATCCGGCGGCGATGGCCATGGCCGCCTGATTGAAATCAATCCCAGCCGGTGACTTCGTAGCCCTTTTCGATCAGACAACGCACAACCGCGTCGCCGTAGGGAAGATCCGGTTCGAGCGGTCGATAGGCTCCCCCCAATGAACCGATAACGACACCGATGAGGCCGCCGACACCCGCGCCGATGGCGATGCCCGTCGGGCCCCCGACGATCCCGCTGGACGCGCCGACAGCCGCGCCGCCCGCCAACCCGATCACGGAACCGGCCGCCACATTGCCGGACCGATTGACGCCGGGTTTGAGTCCCGCCGCTTCCGCGCTCCGCTGACAGTCGACGACGTCGAGCTTGGCGGCTTCACGCCCTTGGAGCTGGTACTTCGCGTTCGCCCGCAGAATCGGCTCCGGCCCCGCACAAGCGACAACGCTGAAAATCAGCCAAGGCACAACGAAGTTTCTTGCGTTCTTCAATTCTCCGATGTCCTCCTCCACGGGATGACGACATTTCTTGCAGCTGGCAACGAGCGGGCACCTATCATCTTTGGATCGACCCCGCCTTCTAGGGGTGGCCCGTTCTAGCCTCCAACTGCACGCATGCGACGAGCACCGCCAAACAGAACTTGTTCGACCCGGAGCCCATTTCATCAATCTTGGCGACGGGATAACACCCTTCAGTGAGCTTGCGTGCGCGTCGCGCGTGCACTGGAGACGAACGGGCCGCCCATTTCCCCTACACCGGGCGGGGTGCGAGAACGAGCGGTGAATGGCGACAGGCCCCGCTTCCTATTGCCACCCCGTCACCTCATAACCCCGTTCCTGAAGACACCGATTGACGAAGTTCGTATAGGCCTGACCGGGTTGCGACGAGCCCGCGCTGAACAGGCCCATCAAGAATCCCCATACCGCCCCGCTCGCCGCGCCGATCAGCGACCCTCGGCCGGCCGCGCCGGAAATCGCCCCGCCCACCGCGCCGCCGGCCGCGCCCACCCCTGCGCCGACCGCCGTACTCGTCGCAACACGGCCCGTCTTCCCGTTACCTTCCTCGGCACCGGCGGACTCGGCCAACTGTTTGCAAACTTCGATATCCTGGTCCGCCGTCTCTCTGCCCACCGACTGGAAATGGGCATTGGGGTAGAGCACCGGTTTTGCGCTTGAGCAGGCCGTCAGGAACAGCAGGCCGCACAGAACCCAGCCACGGTTTCTCATGCCGTCACCAACCCTTTCCGTCGCAGGTACGTCTCTACGTCCGAGAGACGCAAGCCCCTCAAAGCGATCCGCTTGAACCGCGCGGCGGCGCCGCCTTCGATCCTGACGGCCGATGCGGAAATCGAGAATTCCTTGGCGAGAAATCGGACCAGTACTTCGTTGGCCGCTCCATCGACCGGTGGCGCGGCCACGCGAAGCTTCAGGGCAGATCCATGGAAGCCGGCCCACTCGGTGCGGGACGCCTTGGGCTGAACGTAGACGGCAAGAACAACACCATTGTCTCCTTCCTGCACGATGGAACGGGTCATGAACGACGGGCGGCAGGATGGCGTCCCATCCCGTTAAAAAATAGCCTTGACGAGTTCAGCGATGCTGCGCTGCATGTCCGGGTCGTCCGTGATAGGCCGGGCGATCGCCGCATCGCAGGCGCGATCGACCGCGACGCCTTCTCGAATCAGCGTGCCCGCATAAATCAAGAGCCTGGTGCTGACCCCTTCTTCCAAGCCATGGTGCTTAAGATTCCGGACCTTGCCTGCGAGCCTTACCAATCCCTGAGCCGCTTCAGCAGTGACGCCGGATTCGCGCTCAACGATCTTGGTCTCGATCTCCGGCGCCGGATAGTCGAACTCGATCGCCATGAACCGCTGCTTGGTGCTCTGCTTCAGATCCTTAAGGACGCTCTGGTAGCCGGGGTTGTAGGAGATCACGAGCATGAAGTCGTCCGCCGCTTCGACGACCTGTCCTTTCTTTTCGATCGGCAGGAACCGGCGGTCGTCGCTGAGGGGATGGATGATCACCGTCGTATCCTTGCGGGCCTCCACAATCTCGTCCAGATAGACGATGGCGCCGTGCTTCACCCCCACCGTCAAGGGGCCGTCGGTCCAGACCGTCTCCTGTCCCTTCAGCAAATACCGTCCGACGAGATCGGAAGCCGTCAGATCTTCATGGCATGCCACGGTGATCAGCGGCCGCCCGAGGCGATAGGCCATGTGCTGGACAAATCGCGTTTTGCCGCATCCGGTCGGTCCCTTAAGCATGACGGGCATGCGACTTTTCGCCGCCGTTGTGAACAGGCCGATCTCTCCTCGAACCTCGGCATAGAATGGTTCGTGGCTGATCCGATAGTCCGCGATGTCGAATTCCTGTCCCTTGTCCGTCATGTGATCGGCCTGCCAGCACCGTCGTCGGCCCGAGATCGTTCGCCGTTCCTATCGCACCGATTCCGCGGCACAATAAACGGAACCGAGGACGAAGATCAAGCTGAACGGTCCCTCGCTCAGGATACCTTGATCCCGTCGAGCACTTCGCGGACTTTGCGGGCCAAGACATTAGGGGTAAAGGGTTTCGACAGAAAGGAGGTCTCCTTCGACACCCCTCCCTGTTCAAAGACCGGATGGTCCGGATACCCCGACATGTAGAGGACTTTCGTGTCGGGGCGGAGACTGAGCAGCTTTTCCGCCACCTCAGGCCCGCTCATCTGCGGCATGACGACGTCGGTGAGCAGCAGATGGATCGGCCCCGTATGTTTGGCGACCGTCATCAGCGCCTCGATGCCGTGCCGTGCCTCAAGCACGGTATAGCCGTGAAGCCTCAGGGTTTCGTGGACCAAGCCTCTCACCGCCGGTTCATCCTCAACGAGCAGAATCGTCTCCCGTCCATGCGCCGGAGCCGGGGCCTCGCCGGCGCCGACCGCGCTTTGTGACGCCTCATCGATCAAAGGGAAGTACAGGCGGAATGTCGTGCCCTTTCCCGGTACACTGTCGACGTTGACGATCCCTTTGCTTTGTTTGACGATCCCATACACGGTCGACAGCCCCAGCCCCGTTCCCTTCCCTTTCTCTTTGGTCGTGAAAAAGGGCTCAAACAGGTGCGATCGCGTCTCGGCATCCATCCCGTGACCGGTGTCGCGCACGGTGAGCATCACGTAGAGGCCGGGCTCTACGCCGGCGGTTTCGAGATTCGCCTGCCTGCCGACCGACACATTGCGCGTCTCGATCGTCAAGCGCCCGCCTTTCGGCATCGCATCACGGGCATTTACCGCGAGATTCATGACGACCTGCTCGATCTGGCCTGGGTCGGCTCTGATCGCTCCGAGCTTCTGATCTAGTTCGATGCAAAGCTCGATGATGTCTTCCCCCATCAACCGGCGAAGCATGCCGTCCATATTGGCGACGAGGGCGTTGAGGTCGATCACTTTCGGCGCGATGAACTGCCGCCGGCTGAACGCAAGCAGTTGACGCGTCAGCCCGGTCGCCCGATCCGCCGCTTTCTTGACCTCTTCCATGTCTTTGCGCATGGCATCCCCGGAGTCCATGCGGGCAAGCAAGAGTTCGCTGTACCCACGAATCACCGTGAGCAGATTGTTGAAATCGTGCGCGACACCTCCGGCCAACCGTCCGACGGCTTCCATTTTCTGGGACTGTTGGAGCTGGGCCTCGGTCTGCCGTAAGGCCTCTTCCGTTCTGGTCCGTTCGCCGAGTTGACCGATCTTCAGCGTGATGTCCTCGATCATCTTGAGGAGATCTTCATCCGGCTCTTTGACGTGGCGGCTGAATAGTTCTATGACGCCTTCGACTTCATTTCCGATGAGGACGGGAAACCCAAAAGCCCCTAACAAGCCCGCCGACCGGACGTCCCCCTGCCGATCATACCGCTCGTCCTCGGCGACCTTCGACATCCACAGAGGCTTGCCTTCCATCCACACCAGCCCGGGCAAACCCACACCTGACTTGAGGGTGTGGAGCCATGTCTCCGCCGCAAAAGCATCCGCCTTAAACGACGGGTGCTGCCATTGATCGATGCAGCGCAAGAGCCCGGCGGTCTTGTCTACCTTCCAGAACACTCCATAATCCCACCCCAGATTCTGCCCCACGGCCTGGATGATCTTCGGAACCGCCTCCTCCATCGATCGGGATTCGGCCAACACCCGCGTCACGGCATATTGGGCCGCCAGCCGCGCTTCCGCCCGCTTACGTTGGGTGATGTCGGAGAACGACACGACGGCGGCGGAGGGCACAGAGTCGCCCGGCATTCGCAATGGGCGCGAGTTGATGTCGAGCCATCGCAACTCCCCATCGGGGCGATACAGGCCCACTAGGACTCCTGAATAGGACTGGCCTGTTCTTAATGTGGCCGCCGCAGGATGGTCTTCAACGGGAAAGGGGGCGCCGTTTTCGTGAATCGTTCTCCATGCGCCGTCCTGTAGCGACCGCTTCGTGAGCTCGGGGATCGGTAGGCCGAGAATGCGTTCCGCACTGGCGTTAGCCGTGCGGAACCTGCCTTGCGCGTCCACGACGACGACGCCTTCGTCCAGCGCGTTCACCACGGACCGGTAGCGCGTCTCGCTTTCGCGAAGCTTCGTCTCCGCCTCCCGCCGCTCCGTAATGTCGCGCGCAAAAGCGCTGAAGAAATAGGTTTCCCCGATCCGAACCGGGGCGATGGCGAGTTCGACGGGGAATTCCTTGCCGCTCCTGTGGAGCGCCTGCACTTCAATGCGGCGATTAAGGACATGACTTTCACCGGTGGCCAGAAAATGCCGGATTCCGCGTTCATGAGCCTCCCGATCGCGCTCCGGTATCACCAGTTCCGTAAGGCGTCGCCCGAGAACGTCTTCCCTGGGCCAGCCGAAGATCGCGGCGGCCTGACCGTTCCAATCGGTAATGACCCCGGCCGAATCGATCGTGACCAGACCGTCGAGCGCGGTATCCACGATGGCCCGATTGCGCTCCTGACTTTGGAGAAGCGCCGCTTCCGCCGCGCGGGCCCAGGCACTTTCTTGTTGAGCCTGCTGATATTCGGACCGGAGTTTACCCGTCGCCCACAGCAGGAGGAAGAGCATCGGCAACCACAAGACGACTCCGGCGAGTCCTATTTTCCACAAGATGGACCGGATCGGCTGCACGATGCGATCCCGATCCATGCGGACAAGCACATGCCATCGCATCCCTGGAAATTCTCCGTAACCCTTGGTGTGCGCGTAGCCTGCGACGACGGGCACCCCCCGGTACAGTTCCTCGACGAACCCCGGTTCTTGGGAGCGCCCGACCTCAAAGGACGGCAGGTCCCGGGCCTTCCCGGTCGCCGCCCCTGTTCCATCCACATTCGAGTCCGCAAATACGCCGCCGTCCTTCGTCGCCATTTGGTAGGAGACAGGACCGGTAAACTCCTGCCGGCTTTCGAGCGAACGGACCGTCCGCGTCGTCACGTCTTCCAGCACCGGAACCGCAATGCGGGTCGTGACGGCCCCGAGGAAGTTCCCCTGCGAATCGATGATGGGTGCGGTGAACGCCACGGTTTCGATCCCGTCCTCCGCCTCGTGTATCCCCACATCTTGAATCAAAATCTTCTTTGAAACACGCACACCCTGAAACCAGCTGGACTGGGAAACATTCTTCCCGCGCAGGGAATCTTGCGTCGCGGCCACCATGACGCCCTGGCCGTCCGTCACACCGAGCCACAGGTAGACGGGAGCATAGGTGGCTTTCATCCATCCCAGATAGCTTGAAAGATAGGACGCATCGGAGGCACGAAGAGAGAAGGCCCGCGCCAGCATGAGCGTATCGCCGTACCGCTCGAAGAGCAGCCGGTCCAGCTTGTCGGAGATCTCCGCCGCGGCGACCGTCAGCTCTTCGCCCGCAGCCCCGATCAGACGCTGCTCGACGCTTCGTAGCAGAAAGACGCCGGCCAATAACGCCAGAAGCATCATCGCGATGATGAGTTGCGGCAGCCAGCGGTAACGCTGCATGTCCTGCGGCTTCTGGAAATCGGGTGCGGTCATCGTGACGAGGGCTCCGAGACAACGTAGTTCTCAATGGTGTCGATGGGACGATATGCCTGCTTGGACGATCGCAACCCTTTAAGCCCGGCATCATCCATGGTGTTGATGAATTCCGCCCCTTGGTTCACAGCGCGGCGGCAGGTTTCACGGAACAAGTATTGCGCGAGCCCGGGCACGGTCCGGTCGGCGATTTCCACCAACACCGCCCATGTCGCCTTGTCCAGCCAAAACCCGAAGGTGTACGCCCGGATTCGACCCGCGAACCGGACGACGAGACCGGAGAGGCAGAGCTCGTCGGCATGAGTCCATATCACCTCATGCGCCGAGGGCGCATCCTCTAGGAGCAGGCGCCCGAACGGATCGAGCCCCCCCTCGCGCTTCTGCCTCTGCCAGTCGGACAGCAGCGCCCGGCAACCCGGCCGGTCACGCAAGCGATACGGCTCAACGACCGCCTCCCCCATTCGCTCGACTTTGTTGCAGAGCGCCCGTTGCGACTTGTACCGATCCCCGGTCAGTGCGGCGAGTTCGGAGGCTCGATACAGATAATCCGACTCTTTCGGGGTGACTCGATACCCGTGAGCTCTCGCCCTGGAGGCCGCCGCCGCGGACACGTTCTCCACTCGCGTCACCGGTGAAGTACCGTTCCAGCTCCGCATCAGTCGAAACGCCTCGGCGAGCGGCCCGTCAATCGAACCGTCCGTCAAAGGTGGAAGGGGCATGAACCAGCCGTCCGGTGACTCAATGAAAAGACAGAATGCTCCCTGAATTTCGGCCCACCAATAGGTCATGAACGCGTTGCCCATGTAGTGGTACGCGGCTGAATAAGCCGCCAGCGGGCGGCTTTCTTGAAGCCCCGCCCGAATCAGCGCCGCCTGCAAGCGCGGCAGGTCGTCCAGCACCAATCGATGGACAGGAACCGCCCCCCATTTGGCGCGCAGCGCATCGGCCAGTTCAGGAAGCGTGTTGAGCGCCTTTACATCGGGCTGAAACCGGCCGATCAGGCGCGGATGCTCGCAGATCGAACGTTGAAGGTCCGGGTCTTTCAGTTTGGCGAGCATCATGTCTGCAAAGGTCCGAATAGTTTGCGGCGCCTGATCTTGCAGGAACGGGCACTTACTGTCCCAGCCCAGCACCACCTGATCATGGTTTTCATCCCACATGAGAGCGAGCGGGTACAGCAGGCAATCTAGCGGACGTTGTTCATAGATCCGGCAGCGGGCCGTGGCTTCGTCGAAGGCGGGACAAATATAGCCTTCCCCTCGCTTGTCAGGGATGAGTGTCACCTGACAGCCGGTTAACGACGGAAACCAGCGTTCGCCCGACTTCCCTGATCGGACCACTTCGACAATTTCTTGGGCGGAGAAATACGGCCGAAGCGGACTGTCGGGATCGGGAAACCGGCAACAGACATCGCAGTTCAGACAGGTACCGCTAGGCACCAACTGAGGGAGAGGGGATATCGAATGGCCGGCGGCGGGGGAAAGACCGGTCGTCATCGCTGCCATCGTAAAATCCTTTAGATAATGGGCCATTCTAGCACCAATCCCCAGGAGGGCCTACAAGGATGTCGTTTCCCGATTCGCGATATTCAATAAAACCGACTATTGCTTGACCGTTACTAACCCCGTTGGGATACTGCATGAGAGTTTTTTCCTGGAGCCGTGCCGCCGATGGGCAAGCCTTTGAATCATCCCCAATACGACCCCAAGGCGTTGCTGAACTCGCAACCTTTGATCATCACGGTCATCGATCCGCAGACCCACAAAGTCATCTTTCAGAACGACACCTCCCAGGCCAAATTCGGCGACATTGCGCACCAGACTTGCCACGAAAAGATAGGCGGATGCGCAACCCCTTGCTCTTTCTGCAAGATGCCTGAGACCATTGAAACCGGTCTTCCGACCACGAGCGAAGTTCCCTTGCCGAACGACGAGTACCTCCTGGTGCAATGGTCGAAGGTGGAAACGACGTCGGGGGCCACTCACATCATTGAAACGATGACCGATATTACCGCCTCGAAGCGCCAACTGCAGGAAACCGAGCGGCTCGTCACTCGTCTGTCTACGACCAATCGCGACTTGATCCAAGCTAATCAACTCCTGCAGGACCAGTCCGTCCGAGACAGCCTCACCGGCCTGTACAACCACTCGCACTTTCAGCAGACGCTCGTTCATCTCTGCGCGTTGGCGCTCCGCTCGATGAGGCCCCTGTCGCTGCTCTTCGTCGATCTGGACAACTTCAAACAGATCAACGACGTGTACGGGCACACGACAGGCGACCAGGTGCTCAGAGAAATCGGATGGTTGTTGGACAGCCAGCAAGGTCCGGGGCGCGGCATCGCCAGGGCGAGCGACTTCGCCGCCCGCTACGGGGGTGAAGAGTTCGCGGTCATTCTTCCAGATACGTCCATGGACGGAGCGCTCAGCGCGGCGGAACGGCTTCGGAACCGGGTCACGACCCTCACCATGTTGCCGGAACTCTCCGCGCTCAAAACGCCGGCCTTTTCCTTGACCTGCAGCGTGGGCGTCGCGTCATTTCCGATTCATGCCGAAACTGCGACCGACCTCATCATAGCCGCCGACAACGCGGTCTATGCGGCGAAACGGGCGGGCAAGAATTGCGTGCGCATGGCGACTCCGGCGAATCCTTCATCTTCACCCGCCGCACCTCTTGTACGATCCTAGGGGCCGTGTTACGATCTCCTTGCTTCTCCGGCGCTGACAATCCGGGATTGACACCAACTTCGTTCCCAGTCTGATTTGACTACCGCAGATCTCCTCCACCGCCGTTCCGTCATCCGCGAGGCCTTGATCGAGTCCGGGCTTCTGTCACCCATTGACGCCTCCGCATCGACGCCGCCCCGCGACCAGTCCGACGCTTTTTCCCCGAACTCGTGGCGGATCGGAGTCCAGCCCTTCACATTGACTCCCGAACAACTCCGGTTTTTCCGACAACTCGGAGCGCAACTCCTTTCTTTTTATAGAAGCCTGAACAAGCTCTACCAGGAAAGCGTCCGCGGTATTCAACCCGGATGGGTTGCCGGCTATCTGGATCAAGGCAAACCGGAGAGCCTCGTCACGTATAGCCGGATGAGACGATTTCGCGACCAACTCCCGGCCGTCATCAGACCGGATGTCATCCCCACGTCCGACGGCATGGTGATCACGGAGCTGGACTCGGTCCCGGGCGGTATCGGCCTCACAGCCGCCATGAGCCGAATCTACAGCGACCTCGACCGCCGACGAGGGTCGTCATCGCTTCACGCTTCACGGCTCACGCCTCAGGAACTCGTCGGGGGCCCCGACGGCATGGTCAATGAATTTGGGGCGATGCTGCGGCACCACCGGGGATCGCAGCCGGGCTGTGTGGCGATCGTGGTGTCCGAGGAAGCGAAGGATTACCGGCCGGAAATGGTTTGGCTGGCCGCGCAGCTCTCGACGGGGGGACTCGAAACCCATTGCGTCGAGCCGCGGCAGCTTCGCTTCACCGAAGAAGGTCTTCGTATACAACGAAGCGACGGCGACATTCCGGTCGGCTTGCTCTACCGGTTCTACGAATTGTTCGACCTGCCGAATATCCCAAAGGCCGAGCTCATCCAGTATGCGGCCAAGAAAGCCTCGGTCATCGTCACGCCTCCCTACAAACCTGCGCTTGAGGAGAAATCGGCCTTCGCCCTCTTGCACCATCCGATTCTTCAGCCCTATTGGCGCAAAGAACTGGGAGAAGACCTGCATCTTCACTTGAGCACTCTCATGCCCCGCACGTGGATCATGGATCCGGCGCCCGTTCCTCCGACCGCGACGATACCGGGATTATCGATCGGAGGCCGAGCGGTCATGCAGTGGCGGGACCTGTCGGCGGCAACGCAAAAGGAACGGCACTTCGTCATCAAGCCGTCGGGATTCTCGGAACTTGCCTGGGGAAGTCGCGGGGTGTCGGTCGGACACGATCTGCCGCAGAGCGAATGGGCCGCCGCGATCGAGCAGGCCTTGTCGTCGTTTCCCGGGACACCATACGTTCTGCAGGAGTTTCACAAAGGCCGCCAGTATCAGGTCGAATACTTCGATCCGATCACCGACGACATTCGTGAAATGTCGGGGAGAGCCCGGCTGTCGCCGTATTACTTCGTCACCGGCGAGCGCGCCGAGCTGGCCGGTATCCTGGCGACGATCTGTCCGGCGGACAAGAAAGTGATCCACGGGATGAAAGACGCCGTCATGGTTCCGTGCGCGACCGCGCCGCGTGAAACGGCGGCCCAAGTTTTGAGTGCTGAGTTGTAAGTGTTGAGTTGTTCGTTTCTAAATTGAAAACTCACGATTAAGAACTAAAAATCATGGCGCTTACGCTGTATCACGTCGGCTGGTGTCCCGAGTGCGAGGTCGTCCGGCGAAAACTCGCGGACTTGAGCCTGTCGTACGAGGGCATCGTCGTTCCGGATTTTCGACCGCTTCGCAGCCAGGTCTTTGCGGTGTCGGGGCAATACTATGTCCCGGTACTGAAGGACGGCGAGAAGGTCTTGACGGACACGGACGAAATCATCGAGCACCTCGAGCAGACGTACGCCAAGCCCCATCCTTGAGGAGGACGCGCCGCGATGGAAGCATGGAGACGCATTCTTGCCGACAGCATCGTCAAGCCGAAGGATCTCGCCGAGCGATTCGGACTGGACCAGAAGGAAGTCGAGGCGATCGTCGGCCCCTACCCCATGCGGATCACGCCCACGGTGCTGGGAACCATCAAGGAGCGGGGCGACGCAATCTGGAAGCAGGTCGTTCCGGACAAAGCCGAGTTGGACGACATCGACGCGGAAAACGATCCGCTTGAAGAAGATTTGATGAGCCCGGTGCCGCATCTGGTGCATCGGTACCCGGACCGTGTCCTGCTGATGGTCACCAACCAATGTCCGATCTATTGCCGATTCTGTACCCGAAAACGGCTGGTGGGCAAGCCGGGATTTCTGAAGCAGGGAGAGTTGGATCGGGCGATCGCCTATCTGCGGGAGCACACCGAAGTGCGGGACGTGATTCTGTCCGGAGGCGATCCGTTGCTGTTACCCGATCACCTGCTCGAACGAATCCTCAAGGCCTTACGGACGATTCCGCACCTCGAACTGATCCGTCTCGGATCGCGCGTGCCCGGCACACTGCCGGAGCGCGTCACACCAAAGCTTTGCGACATCGTAAAGAAGTACCATCCCGTCTACATGAATCTGCACTTCAACCATCCGGACGAACTCACCCCGGCCGTCAAAGCGGCCTGCGGCATGCTCGCAGACGCCGGCGTCCCCCTCGGCGCTCAAACGGTCCTGCTCAAGGGCGTCAATGACGATCCGGAGATCATGAAGCGCTTGGTGCACCAACTGCTCCTGGCCCGCGTGAAGCCTTACTACCTCTACCAGGCCGACTTGACCAAGGGTACCAACCATTTTCGGACCACGGTTGAGACCGGCCTGCAGATCGTGAAATCCCTTCAAGGACATACCAGCGGAATGGCCGTCCCACATTTCGTGATCGACGCCCCGGGCGGCGGCGGCAAGATTCCACTGCTGCCGGACGACTATTTGGTCCATATCGACGGAGACGGCGCGGTCTTGAAGAATTACGAAAACAAGACTTTCCACTACCCCCAGCCGAAAGGCGGCAATCGCAGAGAACTGCCCATGGTCGGAGTCCATGCCGCCTATGGCCAGGCTGTTGAAAGCTACGTCGGCCAGAGCGACGCCTATCCAGACCGGGACGGCTTTTCATTCTGGGGCAATAGCTGCGGCGGCGATACGGACGAGTAACTCATGACTGCGCCCGCCCAAGGCATCTTGCCGTACCAGCACATCGCCCGTTTGATCGCCCACGGAGCCGTGACGGCGACGGCCCCGATCGAAGACCGACAGCTTCAACCGGCCAGCCTGGACCTGCGCCTTGGGAAGAAAGCCTACCGATTGATCAGCAGCTTTCTGCCCGAACTGACCCCGATATCCAGCCGTCTCGACATAATGGACTTCTATCAATCCGATCTGGTCATGTACGAGATGGACCTGACCGGAGGCGCGATTCTTGAGAAGGGCCATGTCTATCTGGTGCCGTTGCTGGAGTCTCTCAAGCTTCCGGCCACTGTCCGGGCCCGCGCCAATCCCAAAAGCACCACCGGGCGACTGGACGTCTTCACCCGAGTCGTCACGGATCTGAACACCGGCTTCGACGAAATACGCCGGGGTTATCGCGGGCCGCTCTTCCTGGAAGTCGTGCCGCGCTCGTTTGCGATAAAAGTCAGGACGGGGCAGTCGCTCAATCAAATCAGGTTCGTGCGGGGGGAAGCCACAACCAGTGATGCCGCGCTCCAAAATCTCCATCGCCGCGAGCCGTTGCTCTACCACAATTCCCCGAAACCAAAACCCCTCAAGGCGAAGGACTTTCGGACGGATCGGGGCCTGTTTCTGCGGATCGACTTAAAGGGCGAAGAACGAGCCGACTCGCATGTGATCGGCTACCGGGCGAAGAAGAACAGCCACGTGATCGACCTCTCGAAAGTCGGGCACTATGCGGCGGCGGACTTCTGGGAGCCTCTCTACCGGCATCGCCAGGAAAGTCTTCTGCTGGAGCCCGAAGAATTTTACATCCTGGCCTCAAAGGAACGAATTCGCGTTCCCCCCGGATTCGCGGCAGAAATGGTCGCCTACGAAGCAGCCTGCGGCGAATTGCGGACCCACTACGCCGGATTCTTCGATCCCGGGTTCGGGTACGGCGCCGAAGGCGAAATCCCCGGCACCCAAGTCGTCCTGGAGGTCAGGCCCCATGACGTGCCCTTTCTGATTCACGATGGACAAACCTTCTTCAAGGTTGTATACGACAGGATGCTTGAGATGCCCCGGCAACTATACGGCGTCGGCATCGGGTCGTCGTATCAACGGCAGGCCCTCACGCTGAGCAAGCACTTTAAGACATGAACATGGGTCTTGAGTCATGGTTTACGGATGACGGGCGGGGCCGATGACGATCCCGCATGATCCATCTACCGTTCGTCGTTTCCCATTCACTATTCACCGTTCACCATTCGGCATCTAGCGAACATGTCGCCGACCGACCTCCCCTCTTCCCCGGATCCCAGACAGCACCCTCCCGCTTCACCGCCTCGATCGGACGAGCAGGACGGCGGCGGCGACGTCCAGATGTGGGTCATCGCAAAGATGGTGGGAACCGCCTTCATGTTCCTCGGATTTCTGCAAATCTTCCTTTCAATCAGCGGAGGGTTTGAACTGAGCGGAGTAGTCGCCCTGCTGTTGTACTTCGGAGGGCTCGCCATTTGGGCCAACGCCGCAATCGAACAGCCGATACTTCGTTGGGGCATCACGATCGGCGCGCTCGTGCTGTCGGCCGGCTTTCTCCACTTCGGGGAAATCCTGTTCTGGCACAAGCAAGTCGTGTTCTGGGCCACCGTCGTCATCGTCATGTATTTCATGTTCAATGAGCCTAAGAAACCCGATTAACCCGCATTATTCATGACCGCCGCTACTGCAACCGTCGATACGCTGCTGCAACGGGCTCGGCGTCATGGCGGTTTCGTTACGCGCCGTCATGGATAATGTGATCTAACGTTCTGATTCGATGACGATCGCCGTCGTCATTCCCACCCTGAACGAAGAAGCCGCCATCGCGCACACGGTACGCCGGACAGCCGGCCTCGGATTCGACGAGATCGTCGTGGTAGACGGAGGCAGCCGTGACCGGACGCGAGCGATAGTGGAAGCCTTCCTATCCGAGGCTCAACAATCCGCCCTCGGCAGGATCCTTCTGCTTGTCGCCCCGCCGGGCCGAGCCAGGCAATTGAACCGAGGCGCGAAGGCCTGCCGGAGCGACGTGCTGGTGTTCTTGCACGCCGACACCAGCCTGCCCGCGACAGCCAGGAAATCCATCGAAGCGGCGCTGGCCGATGCCGACATCGGAGGCGGTCGATTCGATGTCGAGTTCGACAACGCCTCCCGCTGGAGCAGAACGATCAGCTTCTTCATGAATACCCGCTCGCGCCTCACCCGCATTACGACCGGCGACCAGGGGCAGTTCGTCCGCCGGACGGTCTTTGAACAGTTGGGCGGATTCCCCGACATCCCGTTGATGGAGGACGTCGAGTTCAGTCGCCGACTCAAACGCCATGGGGCGACTGCGGCGTTGAAAGACAAGGTCACGACATCGTTCCGGCGGTGGGAACGGCGAGGGCCGTTACGCACGGTTCTCTTGATGTGGACGCTCCGTTTTCTCTACTGGCTCGGCGTCAGTCCGCATCGGCTGGCGCGCTTGTATACTACGACCCGCTAGCCGGGGGTAGGCACGAGGTAGGGGGCTGGAGGAACAGATGAACAATCGATCGAGGCGCGGAGCACCACTGCTTCCTGCCTCTCGCCCTTTGCCCCTCGCCTCGAGCCGCCGGCGCGCCGAAAGCGCGTTGGCCATCTTCG
This sequence comes from Nitrospira sp., assembly GCA_037445005.1. Taxonomy (GTDB): domain Bacteria; phylum Nitrospirota; class Nitrospiria; order Nitrospirales; family Nitrospiraceae; genus Nitrospira_C. The sequence continues at coordinate 64,967 of JBBILH010000003.1, read as the reverse complement.
CCAAGGCGCCCGTGCCCGGCCAGGTCAAGACTCGCCTCTGCCCCCCGTTGACGCCGGACGAAGCGGCGACATTGCACGGCAGCTTCGTGCTCGATGCGCTCGAACGGACCAGAACGGCCGTCACCAAATTGAAGCTGCCGATCGACCGCTATCTTGCCTGCGCCCCGTCCTCGACGCCGACCTTCTTCAAGATCATGGAAGAGCGACAGGCTGTGACACTGCTTGATCAAGTCGGCGAGGACCTCGGGGCGCGCATGGACGGCGCCTTTCAGGCTCTGTTCGCCCAAGGGTATCAGTCCGTCATGATCGTCGGTACGGATGTCCCTTCCTTGCCGCTCGAGTACTACGGAGAAGCGTATAGGCTTTTGCAAACCAACGACCTGGTGCTCGGCCCGGCGCATGACGGCGGCTACTACCTGATCGGCCTCAAGAAGCCCGTCCCGGCGCTCTTTGTCGAAATTCCCTGGTCGACCGCCGAAGTCCTCCGGTTGACACGGGAGACTGCCGAGCGCCTCGGTTTACACGTCGCCTTATTGCCGGACTGGCGCGATGTCGATACGGTCGAAGACCTCCGGGCCTTGATCGAGTCGGCCGCACATGACGCCGAGAAACCGAAATCCGAGCGACAGTTCTCATCCCGAACGGCGGGAACACTCCAACTTCTCGCCAAACGACTACGGACAAGGGCATAATATGCGCGTGGAGCGTGGTCGTGGTCGGAGGACATCAGAGCAGTCCAAGAGGACCCTCCGATACGGTCGCAACGAGGCAGGTTGAGTTCGAGGTAAGCGTAAGCGCCAAGTCTACGTCAATCGATTCAACCGTAGTCTCAACCGTAACTTTCACGTAAGGCCGGGAGGCTTTGTCGACAGCCGGCCCAAGAAGCATTCATGCGCGAAAAAGTGGCGCTTATCACCGGTGGGGCCAAAGGTATCGGTCGCGGCATTGCGCTCGATCTCGCCTCCAGAAATTGGCGGATAGCGTTCTGTTACCGAACGAGCGAGCAGGACGCGAAGCAGACTGCGGTCGCCGTTTCCGAGCGAGGGGGCGAGGCGCTGGCCGTCCGCTGCGACGTCTCAGACCCGGCCGCCGCCAGAAGTCTCGCGGCACAGGTGGAAAAGCGGTGGGGTCGGATCGACGCCCTGATTAACGGCGCCGGCCCTTACCATCGCGTAAACCTGTTCGAGGAGACAGTCGAAGGCTGGAACGCTATGTTCAGCGGGAACCTTCATCCGATATTCTATCTCGCTCAAGTCGTCGCACCGGGAATGAAAGCGCGCAAGTCCGGACGGATCATCAATTTCAGCATGGCCAACGCCGACCAGATGGGGGCCCAGCCCGACGTGACGGCCCACTACATCGCGAAGGCCGGCGTGCTCATTCTCACCAGAACGCTGGCGAAGCTGTTGGCCCCCCACGGGATCACGGTCAACGCGGTCTCGCCGGGTTTTATCGACTCCGGCAGCGCTCCGCCCGAGGAACTGACCGGCATGACGAAGCGGATTCCGGCCGGTTATATCGGCACCGTCGACGACACCATCGCCGCCGTCCGATATCTGCTCAGTGATGAAGCCCGTTATGTGAACGGCGCCAATATTCAGATCAGCGGAGCGTGGGGGATCTAGCGCGCCGCGCCACCGCGAACGGTCGACGGGGATCGGCGAGCGACGAGTCAGGCGGTCCGTGAAGCGGCGGATGCCCATGGACTGTGGTGCAGGAGCCGGCACGCCGACCGCGATCGAAACGCGCGGGGAGACATAAGGATGAAGACCCAACTGGAAAAACAAGCCCACCTTCGATTCGTCCAGGCGCTTCAGCGGGAAAAACTGAGGTGCCCAGAGCCCGGCTGCGGAGGCGCGATGGATGTCGAGGATCTCACGCCCCACAGCGCGCGCGTGAAAACGTACGAAGCTACCTGCGAACGGTGCCATGCCGTGGAGAGAATCTCCGGCAAGGAGGAACATGGACCGTCGTGGGACGTCGCCTCGATTACGATGATGGCCGAGGTACACCTGCTTCACGAACAGCCGACCTGCCCCTTCGACGAGACTCCCATTACGTTTATTTCATTGCCGAATCCGAGACGGAAGGCCCGCTACCGCCTGCAATGTTTTTACTGCGGCAGGCATACGGAAATGAACTGGCCGCCTCCTGAAGCCAAGCGATGACGGTTCCAAGCCGGACTTCCCGATCCATCGCGCTTATCATCCTCCTTCTGGCAGCCGCACCCCTAGTGCCCGGTGAAGCTCAGGCTGCGCGCGCCGTAAGCGCTACCAACCCGCCTGCAAAGGTCCTGGCGGAAGCCCGATCAATCGCTTCGGACATTCAGGACCCCCTCAAGCGGGCTGAAGCCCTCGAGCAGATCGTGATCGCTCAGATTGCGCTGGCCCCCTTGGAAGCACGTGAGACGCTAAAGAAATTCCCGAAACTTCCGAACCGCCTCAATCATCTTGCCGCGCTCGCCTTAGCCTACGCCAAGGCGGGCGACATCGAGGAGACGGAACGGATGTACGCGGAAATCCGACTTGAAGATCGCGGCACTCAGCAAGGCAAGGTGGCCACGGCGACCGCGCGCGGAGCGCTCGCCGTCGCGTTTGCGAACGCAGGAAAATTCGACGACGCCTTTCGCACCATAACTCAAATCCGTGAGCAGCTTCGAGACAGCCCGCCGGCCATCGTCGAATCCGCCCTCGGCGATATCGCCCTGGCGCAAGCCAAGCATGGAGATGCGGCCGGCGCGGTTCGAACTGCCACGGGAATCGCAAGCGCCAATCCCCAAGTTCTCATCGGTATCGTCGCAGGCCGGGTCCATGCCGGAGACCTCCCCGGCGCCCAACAGATTGTGGCCGGACTCGATGAAGGGTTGCAGCGGTACGCGCAATGGGGAATCGTGCAGGCTCAAAGAGACCGGGGCCGTCTGATCGACGCTCAAGTCACTGCTTCCGCCATCAAGCCCGGCCACGCAAAAGCCAGCGCCCTTCTCGAACTGGCGCAGCATCATCTCAAATCAGGGAACAAGTCGAATGCGGTCGGGCTGCTTCAAGAAGCCGCCACCGCCGCCGGATCGACAATGAACGAATGGGCGAAAGCGGACATGTTGTGGCGGATCGCCGCGGCCATGGCCGAGGCGGGAGAACTATTTACGGCAATGGACACCGCGAGGGGGATCGAGAAGGAGGAGCACCGGAGGTTCGCCATACTAGACATCGTCAAGGCTCAGGCCAAACAAGGTGATTTCAAGGGGGCGTTCAACAGCGCGCTCGTGTTGAAGGAGGCCGGGGGGGACGACGACGCCGGCGGATACGAATCCGCCGTGGCGGAAGTTCTCGCCGAACTCACCAAGTCGGGGCGTGTCAAAGAGGCCAAGGAAGCGATCGGCAACTTTGAAGACCTGAAGCACCGCCGGTGGATTCTCCTCGGCCGCATCGCCTGGGCCCAGGCGGAGGCCGGCGACATCTCGGGCGCCAGGGCGACGATGACTTTGGCGGATCCGGAGCCGCAACGCGCTGCGAGAAGAAAGGATTTGTTGCGGCTGTCCGACGTTCCGCGCGAACACCTGAGCGCCGACGATCAGAATCGTCTTCAAGCGCTCCATGAGATGGACGGGATCGTCCATTGGACACTGGACGCCATCGCGAAAGCTCAGGCCAGAAAAGGCGACCTCCGTGGCGCGGTCGCGACGGCCGACGGTTTGTCGCAGGATTCCTATCGCTCCTCCCTGTTTAGAGAAATCGGCGCGATGGAGGCCAGAAACGGCCGCGTCAATCAGGCCCTAAGTTGGGCCCGCGCCCTTCCGTCGATGGCCGACAAGGCCTATGCACTGATCGGTGCCGCGCAAGGGCTTCCGATTGGAAAATCCGCGCCGCGGTAGCCTCCGTTTATTCTCCGCACTTCCCTCGGCCTCATCGTAGCGTAGGGCCCTTGCGGTTGAGCCGCGCTGCCGTCCATGCCGGGAAACCGAGCGAGGTCCGACTGCAACTTCTTGCTGTTCCCATATCCCTTTGGCCGCTGAAGGCTACAGGGCCGGGTGCCAGGCGGAAGCGGCGTCGCTATCACCGACGAGGCCGGGACACAACTTGCCGATACGAGCGGCGCTTGCTCCTTTTTTTTTCTCTCTCCTTCTCGATGCTGATCTCCTAACCTAAGGAAGTCGCCTCGTCACGATCAGTGCTGCTCCTTGCCGAAGCGCGTGGGACACGGCTTGCCGCTGTCCGCGGCCGTTGCATCTTCCTTTCTCCTCTCCCCCTCCCGCTGCTGAAATTTTACAAGAAAGGCACGCGACAGGCGGTCACAAGGCGACCTTGCGGGGGAGCCGTGCTGATGTGCGCAACGAAAGCTGCGCGAGGCCCGACAGCGCGATCTTGCCGAAACAAGAGCGCGCTGATCGGAAACCTCCAAATTCTGATTTGGGGGATGGGGGGAGCCGGAGCCAGCTTTCTGTGAGCTACAGCAGCTAGGCGAAACCCGCGGGGAGCCCAACGACCGCCTGTCGCGCTACTTCCCGAACGCCTTCTTCAGCAGCGGCTCCATTTCACCTTTGGCCGCCATCGGGTCAAGAATGTCCGTATCGCCGTAAAACTGGCCGTCGATAAAGACCTTGGGAAGCGTCGGCCAATTGGTCATCTTGGTAAGAGCCTCGCGCTTGGCCGGCTGTGAAAGCACGTCGATCAGCTCATACGGATAGCCGTACTTGTCGAAGAACTGCATGGTCTCTCTGGTAAAACCGCACATCGGCATGGTTTTCGTTCCCTTGCCGTAGATCAGTATCTTATGGTTCGCGATTTCCTTTTGGATTTCGTCTTGGATCGGGTCGGCCATGGTCCCCTCCTATGATTCGTCCTTCGTGCGCGCGGTCAATTCTAATGCATGGATGCGTCCATCTTTCATCGGCTCGTCCAGCGCCCGATAGATCATGCGATGTCGGTCCAGCAGATTCCTGTCTTTGAAGGCGTCGGAGACGACGACCACCTTGAGGTGGTCCATGGTCCCGGTCCTGTCGATCATGGTGACGGCGGCATCCGGCATGGCACGCCTGAGGTATTCGGTCAGCGCTTCTTGAGTGATCACGACGGCCTCCGTACGCAGGAGGATACCGTAAGGGCTTTGAGAAAGGCAATTTCGATTCAACCGTGAGCCGTTTGAAGAAACCGATCTGATTATGATCCAAGATTGAATCCGAATTGATTCCAGCCATCGACGGTCTCCTCACCTCGAGCTGGCACTCCTCACCGGACAATCGCTTGAAAAATAAGCCGGATGTCGGCGTTAACCGGAGATCGATCATCTTGGTACGGATCTTGTGATGCGACATGGCAACGCACGTCTTCAAGGAGGTTCAGCATGTCGGTTCTTATCAGTATCATGGCCACGCTCGTGTTGCTTAGCTCCATCCTGGTTCTTCGTCGAATCTGGTGAGGCTTCGAAGATGTCGTCGACGGAGCGGACGGTGGTGGTCCGGGTCAACCAGTGGTGGTGCATATGAGCCGATCGGAAGATTTGATGCCGACCAGTCCGTCGGAAAGGATCGAAAATGGCGCCGTTTGCATGCTGCCGGCGACGGCATATCAGTTGCTCTCTTACGACACCAGACTCCAGGACCGAATTTGGGAACCGACGATAACGGGGCGCGCAACATACACTCACCAACCACAAGGAGGGTATCATGGGAGAATTCACGTCAGGGTTTTTCATGGGAGACGCCACCACCAATGGGCGTGTTCTCGTGGTCGACGATGAAGCGGATATTCGAAAGGTCGTCCGCATGACATTGCAGAAAGCGGGTTACGACGTACTGGAAGCGGAGAACGGTGAGAAGGCGATCGAGACGATCAACGCCGGAGAGAATCGGCTGCTTTTGGATGTCGTGATCTGCGATATCCGTATGCCGAAGATCAACGGCGTGGAAGCCGTCGCCTACTTTCGCGCCAACTATCCGCGCGTGCCCCTGATCGTCCTCACAGGGTTCCCGGACACCGACATGGCCACCTCGATGCTGCGCCAAGGAGTCGTGGATTACTTGGTCAAGCCCGTAGAAGGGGAAAAGCTCCGAGAGGCGGTCGCACGGGCGATGGAACAGCGTGAGCTCGCGCACCTGTAACACTCTGGAACCCATGATATCCTGCAAGGGAGGGCCGGTCTCCGGTCCTCCCTTCCCGCCGCGAGGTGCACAGTGCATGACGTGATGGATAGGGCCGTCGTGTCGGCCGCCGCGCCGATCAGAGTCGCCATCCTCGGGGCGGGCCGTGGAGGAACCGCCCTACTCGATCTATTGCACCAGATTCCCTCGATCGAAATCATGGGAATCGTCGACCGCGACGCCCAGGCCCCGGGCCTGCAACGGGCGCGGGACCTTCGAATCCCCGTGGCGGATCGGGTCGAAGATTTGATCGGCAACCATGGCGTCAGTCTCATTATGGACGTCACCGGCGATCCCCATATGGAGCGCGTGATCCGAGCCTGCAAACATCCGTCGGCCGAAGTCATGGGCGGGTTCGCCTCGCGCGTCTTGTGGGAGCTGGTCCGCCATGAGGCGAATCTTCAAGCCGAACTGTTCCACGCGGAAAAACTGGCGGGAATCGGATCCTTCGCCGCCGGCATCGCGCATGACATCAATAATCCCCTGCAGTTGATCCTAGGACTGGCCGAGAACCTCGCCGAAGAGCGGGATGTCGCGACGATCCATGACCAAGCCCGTGACATCATCGACGCGGTCAGGCGAACGAGCGCCATTTGCCGGGATCTCACGCAATACGCGAGAAGAACTTCGGCTCGTGACGATACGATGGTATGTTTGAACGGCCGACTTGATGAAGCGTTGAAGATCGCCCGTTACGCCGCAAGTTTCCACGACATCACGGTCGAAAAGGCCTATCGCGGGGGCGCCGTTGCAAAAGGCAATCCGGATGAGCTGCTGCATGCGTTCGTCAATCTGATCACCAACGCGGTGCACGCGATGGACCAGGGAGGCGGCACACTGCAACTGGCGACGGAGGTCTCAGAGGCCGGAACGATCGTTCGGATTGCCGACACCGGCTGCGGAATCCCCGAGACGTTGCAAGGCCAGATTTTCGAGCCCTTCTTTACGACGAAAGAGCCGGGAAAAGGAACCGGGCTCGGCCTATACAACGTAAAGACCATCATCGCCAAGATGCATGCCAATATCAAGGTCGAAAGCCGCGTCGACCACGGAACCACGTTCACGCTCACGTTTCCTCCCACTGAGGAGTGCGCTCCGTGACCTCTCCGCTGCCGCCATGGTCCACCAGAGGCTGGAGGCTTCATACCAAGCTGATCGTCTCCATGCTTCTCGTCGGTGTCGTTCCCCTGCTCGTCGGGCTGGCAATGGCATTTTGGCAGGGGTCTCGTGAGATCCACGAGGTCAGCGGCGAAAGCTTCAAGGCCCTGGCCACGGAGGCCGCGAGAAAACTCGACATTCTGATGGCGGAGGAAATCGCTCGAACCTCACGGATCGCCAATGATCAGACGATCGTCAAGGAACTCGAGCAACGCCGCGACGTCGTGCTCGCTCAAGACGGGAATCCGTCCTCTTCGGCCGAGAGTCAACGGGCCAAATGGGACGCCCGTGACCCTGCGACGGTCAAGGCCTTCACCGAGAATCCGACCGCCAAGCTCATGCGCGAGTACTACTCCGGAGCGAGGAGCGAACCGGACCAGTTGATCCCGCAGGTCGTCCGCAGCGCGACCAAGATGCTCTATATTACGGACGTGCGCGGAAATCTGGTCGCCGCCCTTACGACAAAGCCGCCCTTTGCCAACGGGGACGCCGCTTGGTGGACCGGGGCCTTTCACAAGGGAGTCGGCCAACTGTTCATCGAAGACGTGCACTTCGACGATCGTGCCGGCACCTACGTCTTCTCCATTTCCCTCCCGATCATGGACAGTCTGCGATATGAAGCCGTCGGCGTCCTCCACCGCGTCATCGACGCGAAAGAGTTTTTTTCCCCGTCGATCCATCCGATCCGATTCGGCAAGACCGGGCACGTCATGTTGATCGACCATCGCGGCGTCGTGATGAGTTGTCCCATCCTTCCGACCGGCGTTGCCCTCTCCGATACCGCCCTGATTCCCCTGGTCACACCCAAATATCCCGGTTGGGCCAGCGCCCCGAGCGACGGTCACGGAGGTCGATCCTCGTCGATCATCGGCTTCGCCCCCCTCCCCGAAACGAGCCGAAACACCAACGGCTCACTCGAGGGAGGCTCCTGGCACACGTTCGTGTGGCAGTCTTCGGATGAACTGTTCGCTCCCATCAAGCACCTATTCACGTGGATGACCGTCTTCGGCGCCATCGCCGTCTGCCTCCTGGCCACGTTGGGATATCTCGCCGCCACCCGCATCGTCACGCCGATTCGGCAGCTCCAGCAGGCCGCGGAATCGATCGGCCGAGGAGAACTGCGGCAGTCTATCCAGATCAAGACCGGCGACGAGCTGGAGGCGCTGGCCGAAGAGTTCAATCGCATGAATAAGCAATTGGAAGCGGCGTTCGCCGGTTTGACCGATCAGGTCACCCTGAAAACCCAGGAAGTTCAGTACCTGCAACAGTCGACCGACCAGATCCTTGACGCCGTGCCGACTCCGATTCTCCTGATCGACGACCAAGAGTCGATCCGATACGTCAATCGAGCCGGCCGTGAGACATTCAACCTTCCGGCAGACGCCGCAACGTCCGGGCGGCTCTTCGAAATTTTGCCGGTGGACCTGTCACTGCAGCCGCGACTCCGGCAAGAGTTGCGGGAGCAGACGACTTTGACCCCCGGCTCGGTCGCAACAGAAGATGCGCTTTCCATCTCTACGGGGAAGTTGCGCGATCCATTGGCCCCCGACATCGAATCCGAGGCGGTCGGGCGGCGGACTGAGCTGCAACTCGGGTCCCGCCTGTACCACTACCAATGGTTCCGCGTGAGCGGGCGGCCGGGAGAATCCGATCGGATCGGCCTCGTCCTGCGCGACACGACCGATGAAAGCCGGTTGCAGGATAGTCTCATTCAGGCCGAAAAGACCGGAAGCTTGGGCGTCTTGACGGCCGGGATCGGACACGAACTCAACAATCCGTTGTTCGGAATATTGGGGCTGGGCGAAGCGATTCAAGAAGAGAGTGATCCGCTCCGGGTGAAAGCCTACGCGCAGGACATCATCCAACAGGGTAAGCGCATGGCGGCGATCATCCGGGACTTTACCGGTGTCACGTCTCGTGAATCTTCGGACCAGCGGATAGTCGTTCACTTGGAACAGGAACTCGATCAGGCTTTGGCGAGTCTCGCCCTCGGCCACGACATGACCGCCTTGACGATCGAACGGCACTACGCGGGAGAAGCCGGCGTGATCGCCCTGCCCGATCAGCTCAGGCAGGCGCTCACCAACCTCATCCTAAACGCCGGACAGGCCATGAAGTGGCGCGGCACCCTGCGGCTGTCGACCGCACTCGTGGACCGATCAGTCGTCACCACGATCACGGACACCGGCGCCGGGATTCCGAAGCAGCATCTTTCGAAGATATTCGACCCCTTTTTCACCACAAAAAGCCAGGGCGAAGGTTCCGGTCTCGGCCTGACCGTCGCCCGACGCATCATCAGGAAATTCGGTGGCGATATTCGCCTGGAGAGCTTGGAGGGGCAGGGGACGTCCTGTATCGTCACGCTCCCTGCTGCTCCTCGCTCTCTATCGCCGCAGGAGGTCCCATGCACCGTCTCGGAATCCCCCGCCGAATCTCAGCCTTCGCGTGCATAGCCGTCGCCCTTTGGTGGGCGTCGTCTTCACTTTCCGCCAAGGAGCCGCCCTCTCCTAACGGAATTCCCCCGGAAAAAGTCGCCGGCTACGTCCATGCCGTCTTGCAAGCGGACCGAACCATCTACACCACGCACGTCGTAAACCGAATGCAGGAGAAGGGAATCGTCGCGGCGGCTGAGCATTGGGAACAGGATAACGCTTTACCGCTGCCGGCGCAGTTTCTTCAGGGATCCGGCCGGTTGGTGGCGGAGGGCGGTCACGGCATTCGCTACCGATTGATCGGACTCTCCCCCATTTATCAGCGCAACGCGCCCGCCACGGATTTTGAACGTAAGGCGCTGGAGCAGCTGAACCGGGGATCGAATCAACCGGTCACCGGGATCGTCAGCAGCGGGCGCAAACAGTACTTTCAAGCCATTTATCCGGATCGGGCCGTTTCGACCGCCTGCATTAGTTGTCACAACAGTCATCCGCTGAGTCCGAAACGGGATTTCAAGCCGAACGACGTCATGGGCGGGATCGCCATCACGATACCGCTGGAGTAGTGAGGACGTGACTCGAGAGGAGTCTCCGATCGGTTGACGTATGACGATCGACGAAGGTCTTACGAAGAGGCGTCGGGACTCGCAGGTGCGGGAGGCTCGGCAGCCTGATATTCTTCACGATAGATGTGGAGAGCCGTGATCAAGAGGCTGACCAAGACCGGCCCGACAAACAGGCCGATCAAACCGTAGAGAGCCAGCCCCCCGAGCACGCTGAACACAAGAAACAGGACCGGAATCTGCACGTCCTGTCCGATCAACCAGGGCCTCAGGAACTGATCCACCATGGACACGACTCCGACCCCCCATCCCAACATCACCATGGCCTTCCAAAACGGCGCCACCCACGACAGGTACAAGGCAATCGGACCCCACACCAGGGCCGTTCCGCCGAACGGGATCGGCGCAAGAATGATCGTGAGCGCGGTGAGCACGATCGGGAACGGCACGCCGAGCCCCACATAAGCCAGGCCGGCCAGCAAGCCCTGTACGACCGCCGTCACAAGCATGCCTTTGACGACCGCGCGGATGGTTTGATCCAGTCTGGCCACGATCCTCCGCTTGTGGGAATCCTCCATCGGCACGAGATTGTAGAGCCCGCCGATCCATTCCCGCCCGTCCTTGTAGAGAAAGAACAACACCAGCAGCATCACGAAGAAGTCGGTCACGAGGAGGAACGTATTCTTCAACATGCCGCCCATTTGGTCGACGAAGAACTTGCTGAGGAATTTTGCGCCGGCCAACACGGACTCCTCCATCGATACAGTTCGCGTTCCCTCGCCGTTCGTGAGCCCACGCAGATGTTCGCCGATAAACGGGATCGATGCGACCTGATCGGGAAGCCGTTCGAGTCCGCCGGCGGCCAGCCAGGCACGCACCGCCTGTTCCGCGTCTGCAGCTTCGCGTACGAGCATCACTCCCGTCACCACCAGCGGGACCACGACGACGCCCAGAGCCACCGTCGTCAGCGCAGCCGCAGCGATCGTGTCCCGTCCCCCGAACCAGGTTTTCAGACGGTCATAGAGCGGAAAGCTGGCGTGAGCAAGCAGCGCCGCCCAGAGCACGGGGAAAAGAAAGGGCTCGAAGATCAACGCGATCTGATAGAGCAGAAACAGCAGCAGCCCGAAGAAGACGACGGTGAAAAGTTGGGGTCTAGTCATGGAGCAGGAGAGACTCGGGTCAGCTGCCGACGGGGGGAATCTTAGCACGAACGAGGCGGGAACGGCTCAGGCATTCGAGTCCTTTTCGATCACCACGACCTGTTTGGCCCTGTGGGCGGAGAGTTCGCGCACGGCTCCCGGAAGTTTCGGCGTTTCGTCGGGCCAGGATGTCGCGCCCATATCGGTCAGGCCCTGCAGCTTGGCGCCTTCTTCCATCATCAGAATCGGCGAGTGAATTTCCCCTATCAGGGTCGCGGTCTTCAGCAGATGGACCCGCTCGGCCGCCGTCACTTTCGCCTTGATGCGTCCGCTGCTGATCACCGTCCCGGCCGAAATCGTGCCCTGCACCACGCCGTCTTCCCCGATGATGACCTGTCCCTTCGTTTGGACGTCCCCTTCGAGCCGGCCATCGATACGCACCGTGCCTTCGACCCGGATTTCGCCCTTCAACTGAACGCCCTTGGCGAGAAGGGTAATATTGTCGTCGCCGGAAAACCCGTTCTTCTTCATGCGAGACTCCTCTGGCTGAGCACTCCAGGAGCCAGCTTACACCAAACGGGGCCGTATGACCTAGCAGAATATCGAAATGCCGATTCCCTCGATCTCGATTTAGCCCGGAGCCTTTCGCTACGAGAAGCCGAATGTCTGCCGGAGTCGTTCAAAAATCCCGCCGCCGTGGACTTCGCAGTAGACCGTAGGCTCCGTCCCCTCAATAAACACTTCAGAGACCTGCTCAGGGCACTGCGAGGTGGCCAACTGTCCCGTCTTGGGATCGATGCTCTTGGTGATGATGCCCGACGGTCGACGAAACGCGGGAGATCGCTCAGGAAATACCTTGCGGGCGATCTCCATCCAGATCGGCAGAGCGGCTTGAGCGCCCGTCAGCCGCACCGCTTGTTCATCGTCGAATCCCACCCAGACGCCGACCGCCAGTTCTGGGGTATACCCGACAAACCAGGCATCCCGATAGCCGTCGGTGGTCCCGGTCTTTCCCGCAATCGCGCCGGTCAGGCCGAGGACCTTCGCTTTGGTCGCCGTGCCACGCTGAATGACGCCTTCCATCAGCGAGGTGACCAGATACGCCGCCTGTGGTGAAACGGCTTGCCGGCGATCCGGCGCGTGGCTCCAGAGCGTAGTACCTTCCCGATCAATCGTCGCCCGGACCGTCGTCGGTCTGACCCAAATTCCTCCGTTGGCGATCCCCCCATAGGCGCTCGTGATCTCCAAGAGCGAGACGGCGGGACTACCCAGCGCAATCGTGAGATCGTCCGTCATCGCAGTGGTGATTCCCAAGCGGTGGGCCTGATCGATAATGGCCTGCGGCCCCACGGTTTTGGCGACACGGACCGCCGGAACGTTCAGCGACAGCTCCAACGCGCTTCGCAGCGTGACATTGCCTCGATACTGGCGATCATAGTTTTTGGGAGACCAGACGCCTCCGTCCGACTCGAACGTGACCGGCTCGTCGACCAGCAAGGTGGACGGAGTGTGCCGCAAACCCGCACCGTCCCGGCCGGCTTCAAATGCGGCGAGATACACGAAAGGTTTGAAGAGCGATCCGGCCTGTCGATGGGCCTGGACGGCGCGATTGAACTGGCTCAACCGATAGTCGCGTCCGCCGACCATGGCCAGGATGGATCCGGTTGCAGGCTCGAGCACGACCACCGCGCCTTGAAGCTCATGTTCCGCGGTCGTGAGCGTCGGATACGCCCGTTCCAACCGTTCCAAACCCCTTTCTAATGCTTCCGCCGCGGCCTGCTGGACCATGGGATCGAGCGTACTGTCGATGCGCAAGCCTTCAGGCAAGGGAATACCGGTGACGTCCTCGACCTGTCGCAATACCGTGTCCACAAAATACGGCGCGTCGGCCATGATGTCGTCCGCCGGGACGACTCGAACCGGCTGATTGACGGCATTCTTCCATTCCTGTTCATCAAGCAGACCCTGATCGCGGAGCAGCCGCAATACCACGTCACGGCGTTGAGTCGAGAGCGCCGGATGTTTCGTCGGCGCGTAAGTATTGGGACCTTTTATCAAGCCGGCGATGAGGGCGATCTCGGCGACCGACAATTCAGGCAGCGGCTTTCCGAAATAACGATGCGCCGCTTCACTCACACCGTAAATGGAGACGAAGCCGGCCTGTCCCAAGTAGATCTCGTTTAAGTAGCTTTCAAGGATGTCTTGTTTGCGATACTTGACCTCCAAGACCACCGCGGCCAGCGCCTCCTTGAGTTTGCGGCCGAACGTCCGCTGGGGAGAATAGAAGAGATTTTTCGCCAATTGTTGCGTGATCGTGCTCCCCCCCTGCACCACGCCGCCACGAACGAGATTTCTCCAGACGGCGCGCGCGACCGCGAACGGGTCAATCCCGAAGTGGGAGTAGAATCGGCGGTCCTCGACGGCCAGAATCGCGTTCACGACGGTGGCGGGAATCCGGGCGAGGGGAATCCATTCGCGGACCTGGCGGGTGGCGCCTCGCAATCCGCTGATGATTTCAGGCTCAAGATACACGGGATAGATCGGGCTGCCCTCCGCTTTGGAGAGCACCTGGGTAATGACGCCCTGATCGAGTGTCAGGGTGACGACCTGCGCTTTGATCAGATGCTCAGGTTGCGCTCGGAGATAAATCGTGAGCGCGTCCGCGGTGAGAGAATAATCGCCGGGAACCGCGACTTCCCCCTTCACCCCACGGTAACCCAGCCGCTCCAGCCGTTCCATGAGCCGAGATTCCGCAAGGGTGAGCTCGCTCTTGAGTGAAAACGGCGCGGCATACAGGCACAGCGGAGGATGATCTTCCCCTTTCGGCAACTCCAGGAACGTCGCCAGATAGGCGCCGTACAGCACCACAGCGAGTGCCAAGACTCCGCACAGTCCGGCCGAGAGCAGAAATCCGCGCATGATCCAGCGCGAACGAGTCAGCGCCCGGAGGGGTTCAATCATCCTCGTCATCATACTAGCCCGCATTATTCACAACGGTGCGTCGTGAAATCCCCAGTACGTTTCGAGTTTGAGGTTCCATGTTCAATGTTTCACGTTGCCCGGAGCAACTCTTCTATCCTGAAACTTGGAACATGAAGCCTCCGAACGATACACTTCACGCTTCACGAACGACGAGCAACGCAAACGGTCGCAGTAAAAGCGCTCATGAACAGTGTGGGCCAGTGACGGGAATGGATCGGTGCAGCCTCTATGCCGCCCGACGGTTGATCAGGCGGGAGCCGGCAAACATTCCGGCTCCCGCCGTCAGCACTCCGAGTAACTGCGGCGGCCACACGGCGTCGGCGGGACCGAAGATTTCCGCCCCCAACCAGGCGATACAGCCGGCGGCGATCGCCCAAAGCGCCCCCTGGGTCGTGGCTGCTTTCCAATACAAGCCCGCACAAAGCGGCACGAAAGCCGCCACCAACGTCACCTTGTACGTATTGACCACCAGTTTGTAGATACTGGCCTCGGAACTCAAGGCGATGACCATGACCACCCCCGCGAAGCACACCAGGACGATGCGCATGGTGCGCAGCAACGCCCATTCGTCCATCCCGGGCCACCAACCCTTGATGACGTTCTCGCTGAGCATCACCGAGGGAGCCAAGAGCGTAGCGCTCGAGCAACTCATGACCGCCGAGAGCACGGCTCCGAAGAAGACGATCTGGGCAAACGCCGGAGTGTGCTGGACGATCAGCGTCGGCAGCACCAGTTGCGAATCCTGCTCCAGGAGAGTTCCGAATTTCGAAGGATCCACGAGAAGGGCGGCATAGGCCAGAAACATCGGCACGAAACAGAAGCAGAAATACAGGCCGGCGCCCGCCAGAGACCCGCGCACGGCCGTCCGCTCGTCCTTCGCTGATGTGATCCGTTGGAAGACGTCCTGCTGAGGGATGGAGCCTAACATCATGGTCACGCCCGCGCCGATGAAAGGTATCCAGGCATCGAACCTCGCCGGCGGGAAGAAATCCAGCTTTCCCGCCTGGACCGCATGAGTCACCACCGAGCTGAATCCGCCGGCCAGCCCGCTGACGACCGAGATGATATACAGGAGTCCCCCGACAATGACCGACAACTGCACAAAATCCAGAATCGCCACGGAAAACATTCCGCCGAAGGTCGTATAAGTCAGCACGATCACCGCGCCGATCATCATGCCCAGTTTCTGGCTGACCACGCCTTCGGTCACGACATTCAACACCAATCCGAGCACTTTGAACTGCGCGGCGACCCAACCGATGTACGATGCCACGATGGCGAGGGTACAGAGCACTTCGACCCGGCGATCAAACCGCAGCCGGTAATAATCCCCCACCGTCAGCAGATTCAAGCGATAGAACCGCGGCGCGAAAAACAGGCCGGCGATGATCAGGCACAGTGTCGATCCGAAGGGGTCGGCGACGACGCCGCGCAGCCCTTCTTTGACGAAGGTCGCCGACATCCCCATCAGCGCCTCGGCGCCGAACCAGGTGGCAAAGACGGTGGCCGCCACGACCGGCAGCGGCAGGGAGCGTCCGGCCACGGCGAAATCTTTCGTGTTGTGCACCCTCCTCGCCGCGTACAGTCCGATGCACACGGACAGGAGCAGATAGAGAATCACGAAGGTGAGGATCATTCGGGATTGGCTGAGGGATCGGTTGGAGGCTCAGTGTACCGTGGAGCAGAAGATCGTGCAACCGGTTCGAGCGTGCGTGTCAGTACCGGGGGCCGATTCATCGGTGAGAAAAATGTTGAGGTTGCGCGCCGGGTAGCATATGGTGGGGAGAACGTTCCCGACCTCTTACGACGAAAGGACGACCCATGCGCTTGCTCGTGACCGTTCTCACTGCCACGCTCGTGCTCGCCCCCCTGGCCTTTGATGTTCGCGCCGCCGATCCGAGCACCGATGAGCAAAAGACCTTCTATGCGCTCGGACTGATCATCAGCCAGAACCTTGCGAGCTTTGCGCTGAAAGAATCCGAACTCGACTTGGTGAAGTCCGGCCTGACGGACGGCGTGCTCAAGAAAACGCCGAAAGTGGAGTTGCAGACGTTCGGGCCCAAGGTCAATCAACTGCAGGCCGCTCGCACCGCGGCGCAGGCGGAAACCGAGAAAAAAACGGGGGTCTCGTTCATTGAGAAAGCGACCAAAGAAGCCGGCGCCAAGAAGACCGACTCCGGCGCAATCGTGATCCCCATCAAGGAAGGCAAGGGCGAATCCCCGAAGGCCTCCGATACGGTGAAAGTGCATTATCACGGCACCCTCATCGACGGAACCGTGTTCGACAGCTCCGTCAAACGGGGCGAGCCGGCCACCTTTCCCTTGAATCAAGTCATCAAGTGCTGGACCGAAGGTGTGCAACTGATCAAAGTCGGCGGCAAGAGCAAGCTGGTGTGTCCCTCCGCCATCGCCTACGGGGATCGCGGGTCCCCCCCGGCGATCAAGCCCGGCGCCACGCTGATCTTCGAAGTGGAACTGTTGGAGATCGTCAAGAAGTAATCTCCGCTCTCCGCTCGTCCGTGGTCGTTCGTTTTTGCCCCTTGCACGTAGCGCGCTTGTCCGCGGGATAATGAGAAGTTCACCTGATTGCAACCTTGCCGCGCGACAGTCGTTGCAAAATATTTCGAGTAACATGCGCTACCATCGGATCGTGCAACTGCCGCGCCCATTCGGTACAGCCCACCGTTAGGACCGTGCCGCCGGCATGCCAGAGTCCCATCACGGCCGCGCCTCGCCGAAGATCCTTGCCCCAGGGGGTGAAGCCGTCGGGACGGTTAAAGAGGGCGTTGGAATGCACGGTCGCTTCGTAGTCCGGCATACGCCCCGGAGCAAGGGCAAGGATCTGAAAACTCTCGGGAGTCCCATCCCGACCGCTGGCGATCGGAAGGCCGTTGCTCCATTCGATGTCGCATCCGTCGCATTCATACCCGACGCGGCCCAGCAGCGGGAGTTCTCCGGATTTTCTCCCCGTGGTCCAGAGCCCTTGGAACAACCAGTGGTCCGGTCGATACACTCGGTAGGGAACAGGCTCGGGATTAAGCGCGCCGTAGCAGAAGCTCACGCCGGTGAGACGGTTTTCCGAGCGGTTCGGTCCCAGTCGATGGCTCCAGAGCGCGTCACCGTCCATTTCGCCTTCCAGCGTCAATCGTGAACCGGCTCGATCGTATCCGACTTTTCGATAGCACACATTGCCGCTTAAGAACACTGCGTTTCCCCCGCTCTGCGCATAGTCCTCCATGGCCGCGCGCATGCCTGCCGACCAATACTCGTCGTGCCCGACGCTGAGCACGAGCCGGTAGGCTTTCAGCAGGTCAGGTTCCCGATCGAGGTCTTCACTGGTTGCGTACTCAAGCGCATAACCTTGACGTTCGGCCCATTGCACAAACGGCCATTCCCACTTATCCCAACCCGCGTACCGCTGCTGCCGGCTGATCGGCCGGCCGGCCCCGCAGTCGTAAGTCGAGAGAAAACCGCGCGGCAAGGGACGGAGGAATGACGCCTGCCTGGCCTTCTCATAGAAACTGCCCTTGGTGGAAAGGTCGCGCCCATCGCGCCTTGAGCCATAGTTGTTGTACGCGCAATAGGTATTGGTCGCGAGTACGAGGAGCACCTTCGACCGTTTCCCCGGTACGGCGTCGCGAACAACGAAAAATGCCTCGCCCCCCGACGGGCGGCGGTCATCCCCCATGTCACTCATGCTCACTCGATAGAGACCGGGAGACCACTCAGCCGGAACTTCATACTCGATGTCACCCCTGCCTTCTTCATCCCACCCACAGCCCCGCTCTGAGGCGTCGCGAGGAATCGGCTTCGGTCCTACGTGGACGGAAAAGGTCTTGACTGTGAGCGTTTCCGCTCCCACCCGCTGGACGATAAGAGAGGCTTCGGTGCGCCGATGAGCCGACAGACAAAGCCCCACCTTCTCCCCTTGCTTGTAGCTCCGGCCCGTCGCGTAGCCCTCCACGGGCAAACGCCCTCCGTCGAACCAATCGGACTCATCACATGCACCGCTCGAATTCCGGGCCCGGGCTCCATCTGTGACAAACGACGCAGGAAGAAGGGAAAGCCCTGCGAGCCCCAAGAGATTTGAAAGAAATCGCCGGCGCGAGAAGCCAGTGCGTGTCATGGGTGATGAGGCCCGCTTCTCTCCTGTTTCTCCCCGGCGTTTGCAGTAGACACGGCCCAGGTAAAGACAGCTAGCAAGGCAAATCGATCGCGGGATCGCAGAGCAGAGAGGGAATCACCGGGGGGCGCATGTACTTACCGGAGGGATCTTGGGCACCGAGCGTTCCATTGAGGGCAGGCCCGCCGGACATGCCGGGGAGACCTTGACCGGCCGTGCCGAAGGACTTCCCGGAGCTCGAACTCCGATCGGTTCCCACTGATCCGCCGACCAGAGGATTCACGGCATTGACGAAGACCGGAGCCGCCCCCTCCATCTGCGTCGACACCGCGGAGGGCGGTGCCGGAGCGTTCACCTGGCCGCTCGGCGAAGGAGATGTCGTTTGTGCCGAGCTACGTCCCCCAACGAGCATGAGCACGATACCCACGGCGACTATACCTGAAAGAATCCTCTTTCGGGGCTTCAAGAACTTCACCTGAAGAACTCCGCGAAGTATGGCTCCATCATAATAACAGCACCGCATGGCTCGAAAGAGGCATCGGTTCCGGGCGAATCCGGCTCCGTCTGCTACACTAGCTCCATGGACAGGCTGCTGGCGCAGGCGAGAAAAGAAGCCAGATCCTGGATGGCCGCAGGGCTCTTGTCATTAGGGGCCGGTTGCTCCATCTGGTACCTCGGCCCGGCAACGTGGATCACGTGGCTCTCCGGCGCCGCGTTCAGCCTGATCGGCCTCTATCTATTAGGGTCGTCCCGCCCATTTCTTTCGACCGTTGAACAGCTTCTCCAATCCGATCAACCCTGTAGAATGGAACTTTCGATCAGAAGCGGGAGCCGTTTCGTGGACGCCGACTATTACGTCGAGCTGAGGTTTCCCCGCAGCGAAGGCGCGTCTCCCTGGGATATTCGAGTGTTCGTCTCCTATCAGCCCTGGTTCGACGTCATTCGCAACCCTCTTCCTGCCAGGGTTTGGGGCGCGACTCGCCGAAGCGGCCCGGTTGTCGTCGAAACCGACCACGGGGCTTTGCTTCCGGCGGGGCCCGGAGCGGTCAGCCGGCGCCAAGCGGCCTAGCGCCATACTCATCAGCAGTTCCGGCAACCCCCTCAGCGCGACTCGAGACTGGGCTACACGCGGCGGAATGCGCATGTGGTGAGGTGGTCATTGACCATCCCGACGGCCTGCATGTACGCGTACACAATGGTGCTGCCGACAAAACGAAAGCCCCGCCTCTTCAGATCTTTCGAGAGCGCGTCGCTTTCCGCAGTTGCGGCAGGGATCTGCTTCAGACTGCGCCATCGGTTGATCATCGGCCGTCCACCGACGAACGCCCACACGTAGCGATCAAACGATCCAAACTCTCTCTGAACCGCCAGAAAAGCTTGCGCGTTCGTGACCGCCGAGTCGATCTTCAGGCGGTTTCTGATGATTTCGGGATTCTTCAGCAATGAGGCCGTTTTCTTGGCGGTAAAGCGCACGACTTTTTTCGGATCGAACTCGGCGAATGCCTTTCGGTAACCCGCCCGTTTCTTCAATATGGTTTCCCACGTCAACCCGGCTTGCGCGCCTTCGAGCAGGAGCATCTCGAAGTGTTTCCGATCGTTGTGGACCGGCCGCCCCCATTCTCGATCGTGATAGCGAATCATGTGCGGCTTGTCACCGGTCCAACTGCAGCGGCGAGATTGAGCGGAACGCATGGCGGCTAATCGACGATCTCGACCTTTTTACCCAAAGTCTTGGCGCGTTTCAGACAGTCCGCGTCCGAGACGGAGCACCGCAGAGTATCCAGCTCGGCCTCGTCGACGATCTCGACCTTCTTGCCTTGCGCCTTTGCGTCCTTCAAACAGGCCGTGTCGGTCGCGACGCACTTGATCGCATCCGGCGCAGCCGGCTCGTTGACGACCGTCACTTGCTTCCCCTGCTCCTTGGCTCGCTTCAGGCATTCCTGATCCGTCGCGACACACTTGACGGTCTCTTCGGTCTTGTTGAGGCCCTTATCGATGCTCTGATCGATCCGCTGGTTGATCCGATCGCGCGTCTTTCGCTCGGCGCTGTCCTTCGCGCGATCGAGCATCTTATCGAACAACCCATCGGCGATCGCGAGGGACACGCTGAACGTGAGCCCGACGAGCAGAACGACCCCACCAACCAAACGATTCATGCCCCACCCCCTTGATGGCTCGTGACCGGATTCCAGACGGCGGACCACAGGCGTGTACTCTAGCATATTGATCCGGCAGGAGAAACAGACTCGTGCCGCGAGAGCTCATGTCGAGGAGGGAGTTCTCAACCGATCATGCTACTGGACGGTCTTGCTGACCTGATTGGAGGCGCTGCTCTCGTTGCCCGACGTGTCGTAGGACTTCACCACGAAATAATATGTCGTGCCCAGTTGCAGATTGCCGGCGGTGTACCGCGTGGTCGAAGCCGGAATATCCCCCTTCAGCAACGAGCCTAATGACCCGGCGGATGTCGACGCGTAGACTTTGTAGCCGGCAAGATCGCCCGCGGAGACGGCATCCCACTGAAGCGTGACGGAACCGGTCGGCGCGGCAGGAACCGGTGCAGGTGAGGAGTCAGGAACTCCTCCTCCACCGTCGCCACTGCTACAGGAGACGGACAAGGAGAATAAGAGGACCGCCAAGAAAGATTTCCCCCCGAGCGCGTTCATATGAGGCCTATTTTACCCCATTTCCAGAAAATTAACGCAAGGTCGATGCCCACGACCGGGGCTCGCGTTCTCCCGTGTCGTTAGATCTGGATCGGACTCAGCGCATTCGGTCTGTCTGATTCCGCCTCCTCGACCGCGCATTCCTGCGCTCTCCGAGAGGGACCGACCGAACGATTGCTTCCCTATCGCATGATTTTGTGAAGCGCCCAAAAGATTGCGTGGGTACGGCCCTTGCCATTCTTAAGGAGTCCGCATACTCTAGGTGCTATCACTTGCAGACTGATTGCTCATCATGAGCATACCGATCCCACACTGTTCTTGAGAGGATCAGTTGAGCGGATCCGTCGAGCATGAGTCTTTAACCCCCGCCTCCACTTCTTACGGGCGATGCTCGTGGTCAAGGGTAAGTCCGACGGTTCGTCGTCTCCTGTTGGCGGTCGTCCTGCTCATCGACGGCTCGGTATCGGCCTCGGCTCAGCAATCACCGATTCGACTCTACACGATCCTGCCGTTGCCGTCCGCCCAAACTCTGGCGCAAGCTGTCATGCCCCAGGAGATTCCTCATAAACCATGGATTCGAAGCCGACGCCGCGTGACGCTGACGGCTCAAGCCCTCGAGCAACTTGGTCCTCGCGAGATCGAAACGCCGGCGGAATTTGCCCTGGATCTCCCCTCGATCGGCACGGTGACGGCCAGCGTGAGATCGCGTCCTCGCACGGGACGCAGAGGCTTGGCAAAGCAAGTTTGGGCCGGTACGTTGAAGCGTCATACCGACAGCGACGTCGTCCTCGTGGCCAACGGCGCAGTGGTGGCCGGGAGCATTCGGCACGGCCGCACGCTTTTCGAGATCAGGCCGGGCGCCGCCGGCTCCCACGATCTGATCGAGGTCGACGCCGATGCCTTGCCCTCGGATCATCATCCGATTCCGGTGAGTCGGGAGGACGTAATCTCCGCAGAGGCCGCAGTCGAGCCGCCGGGACAGAACACCGCGCCCTCTACATCATCCGATGACGGCTCCGTTATCGATGTGATGGTCGTGTACACGACGGCGGCGAAAAACGCGAACGGCGGACAGGACGGGATCGAAGCGCTCATCGATCTGGGAATCGCATTGGCGAACACCGCCTTTTCGAACAGCCAGATCACCACACAATTTCAGCTTGTCCATGCCGCCGAAGTGAACTACACCGAGTCGGGCAGCTATAACACCGACCTTGGCCGGCTGCGCAGCGCGAACGACGGATTCATGGACGAAGTGCACGCCTGGCGAAACACGTACAACGCGGATCTGGTCGCGCTGATCGAAGACAATCTTGGCGGAGCCTGCGGCGTCGCGTATGTCATGACCACTGTCGGTTCCGGATTCGCCCCCTGGGCCTTCAGCGTGACCCAGGATAGCTGCATTTCTGGCTACACGCTTGCGCATGAATTGGGTCACAACATGGGGTCGCAGCATGACCGCCTTGAGGGCGGAACCGGAGCCTATCCTTATTCGTTCGGGCATAAGGAGGCGGGAAAATTCCGCACGATCATGGCCTACCCTTGCACGCCCAACTGCACTCGCATCAACCATTTTTCGAATCCGAACGTCAGGTACCAAGGCAACTGGACGACGGGGGTCGACCACAACATCGATCCGGCCAATTCGGCGGACAATGCAAGGGCGTTTTCGAATGCGCTCGGCACTATCGCCACTTTTCGTGACAGCGGAGGTCCGATCGACACCACCCCTCCGCCCGCGCCGGCTAACCTCAGAGTTGTGGACCCCTAGCCGGTCCGTCGACGGCTTCCTCCCGATTGGACTTTCCAGCTCGTTAGGATAGAACCCTGTGTCAGTGTATCGTCACGTCGTACTATCGGCGCTGCTTGTTTCCATCTCCTCGGGTCTGCCGGCGTGGGGGATGGCTCCTGCCTCTTCCGCGCCCCTCTTGCTCTGGGAACCGCTGTCCGGCCCGATAGAACCGGACTACGTCACGAAAGCGCGCGAACCTTGGATTCGTTCGGAGCAACCTATCCGCTTTGTGCCGGCCGTCCTGTCCGCGTTGCGAGACCAAACGAACTCTCTGCCGGAACGCATCGTCCTTCGCCTGCCGGATCGCCATGACCTCGACATGGCGATCATCTCGAGATCGTTCGGGGCCCTGGGCGCTACGATTATTCGAGCCCGCGCAACATACGATCCTGACGGAGAGATGACCCTTACGATCAAGGGAGAAACTGTTTCAGGGATCGTTCGTATCGGCCGGCAGGCGTGGAGAATCGAGCATCGAAGCGACGGACGGCATCGCGTCGTTGAGTTCGACCCGGAACAACTTCATCCGGATTAGAAGGAAGTCGCGTCGCACGCAATAGCGGCGAGAATCAAAAGGAACAAACGTGTGAGGACGAGATCAGAACTGGACGTAGGGGTAAGGACCGAACGTACGCCGACAACCCACGAGGTAACATTCGCCCAAGGACGGTACTTGCACCGGTTTAACCCATCGCACATCGAACACCAGCAGCGTCTTTCTCCCCAAACTGTGCGGTGTGTGGATTTCCAACATCTTGGTCGGAGCCGGAGCCTTCTCCATTAGCAGCAACATCCCTTCAGGGCTTTGATCTAAGGTGACGGCTTCCCCCGCCTGTGTCGTAACGGTGTCTCCGCCAGGAACCTCGCTCGTCTCGTACGTGCATACTTGCCACTGTTCAATGCGAGACTCGCGGCGCCGCTCCCCTTGATCTTTGGGAGCCGCGTTCACCGGCGCAGAATCCTTCCGGAGGCCTGGCTTGCGGACAACCCCTTCAACTTGGGCCCGGTATTGTTCAAAGAGATGAGTCGTCAAAGACTTTCCCTCCTCGTTGACCGCGCATTATGCCCTAATCACGGAGAAAGGCGCAACCCCAAGAAATTCGAATAGTTACTACACTCGGCCGCCTATCTGCTTTTGACAAACGCTCAACATAAATGGATCGATGGGATTTTGCGCACACAGGAAATAGTGGTGGAACTGGGGCGACGGATTCGGGGAAACCAGCGATTACCAGCAGGGCTGGCGGATAGGGGAATAGTGGTCAGAACTGAAGGTACCGGCAGGGCTCCATCACCCGGTAGCAGCCCACCATATGGTATTCATGGTCGGACCGCAATGGGAGCGGTCGGGTCCATGCCACCTCGCACACACTGATTTCATGGCGTCCCATCGGCCCCTCGGTATGGACTTCAAGGTACTGGCTGGCTCGTGGAGCATGATCCATCAGCAGCATAATTCCATCGCGGCTTCGATTGAGGGTATAGGCCTCCCCTCGTTCATACGCGAGGGTTTCGCAGCCTCGGGCCTCAAACAGCTCATAGGTGCAAGGTTCGAGAAGGAGTTCCCGTCTGTCTTGTCGCCGATCGCTTCGTCGTAAGTCCGTCCGCCCGCTCGATGCGGCAGCAGTCAGAGATCGGGGGGGAAGGTCGCTATTTCCATTGATCGGCGCACTGTAAGGTCCCGAGACTTCTTCAAGAAATTGTCCCGACATCATCTACCTCCTTGCTCTTGGAGTGAGGTACGATGAGAAGCAAATTGAGCAATTGATATACCGCACTGAGAACCGGCGACTATCGTGTTAATGGCTGCATTGCTGGTCTTAGTCAGGTGGAAGTTGGACCAAGGCGAAGGCTCGAGGCGTCAGTCATGATAGCCATGCTGTGCATATCACAATGATTTTATAATGTATTCTTAGGCTGTAGCCGTTACCCTACAAGATGACGCACTTTCCTTCAGGACGCACCGGATAGATTCTGAACCGCAGATAGAAAGGCACAACCGAGAGTCCCTTCCATGTCTGAACCTTCCGAAGCACAATCTCCCGATCCCCCTCTGAAATATGTTGTTGAGAATGGGCCCCTCCCCTCACTGCTCTAGTTAACCTGACCTGAAACACGAGTTCAGCCGGGACAAATGAAGCTTCCCGCAGCAGGCTGAGGGGTATTGGGGGGAGAAGAAAAAATATACTTGACTGATCGTTCCAGAATAAAGTACTTTGCGCGCACTGAAGGAGACACTATGCCTCGGGCAAAAGAGTTCAGCCCCGACAAGGCGCTTGACAAGGCCATGCATGTGTTTTGGCACAAGGGCTATGAAGCCACATCGGTGGAGGATTTGCTTGAGGCAATGGATTTGAATCGTGGTTCGCTGTACGACACCTTCGGCGACAAACGAGCGCTCTTCTTGAAGGTGATGGACCGCTACTGCACCTGTTTCGTCGGACCGAAATTTTCGCTCCTCGATCAGCCGGGGCCGGCCCTGCCCACGCTTCGACGGTTTGTTTCCGGCATGATCGAAGGAGCGTTGGCCGATCCGCAGCGCCGTGGCTGCTTGATCGCCAATACGGTGATGGAACTGGCGCCGCATGAAAAAGACATCGCGAAGACGGTGAACGGAGCATTGAAAATGGGTGAAGACGCCTTCTTCGGCCTCCTTTCCCGCGCGCAGCGGCAAGGCGAGTTGGGAGCCGACAAGGATCCGCGCGCCCTCGCGCGTTTTCTTACCACGATGATGCAGGGCACCATCGTGATGATTAAAGCCGGCGCCTCAGAAGAGCAGATCATCCAAACCGTAGAGACGGCGCTGGCGATCCTGGATTGAACGGGGGACTTTTTTTTGGCCGGATCTTGAACGATCGTTCTCGTATGAGCTGCAGGAGGTTTCCATGATCATCGGAACGGACCCCGCTTCCCTGCTCCGACTCTCGCTTCGTGCCAATGCCTGGTTCTCAGGGGCATCCGGCCTCGCATTCCTGGTCGCAGCCAATCCGATCGGCGTATTCCTCGGCCTTGATGCCCCATGGATCATCCGAGCGCTCGGTATTGGGCTGCTGCTCTATGCCCTCTGGCTCATCATGATCTCCCGCCGCCCCGTCCTCCACAGCCACGAAGTCTGGAGCGCCATCGCGTTGGACGGCGCGTGGGTCTTCGGGAGCGCCCTTATGTTGATTGCTGGCCCAATCCCGTTGACGCTTCAAGGCAAGTGGGCCGTGGGAATCGCGGCGGACACGGTCGCGATGGTCGCGGGGCTTCAAATGTTCGGATGGTTTCGGTACCACGCGGCGCTCCTGTTCGCCGATTCTGAAGGCAGCCAACAGCACTATTGAGCAGACACACATTCACCGCCAACAAAGGAGATGCGCTATGACCGCCATGGACATTGGAAAAGAAATCGCCGCCTTGTGCAAGCAGAACAAGAATCAGGAGGCGATCGATCGATTTTACTCGCCCGACGTCGTGAGCGTTGAAGCCTGCGCGATGCCCGGGATGGAACGAGTGCAGACAGGCCTCCAGGCCGCTAAGGGGAAGAATCAATGGTGGGTCGACAACCATATGGTTCATGGGGGATCGGTTGAAGGCCCCTACCCGCATGACGACCGCTTCATCTTGCATTTTAAGTACGATGTCACACCGAAACACACAGGAAAACGCATCACCCTGGACGAGGTCGGCCTCTATACCGTCAAGAACGGCAAGATCGTCAAAGAAGAGTTTTTTTATTCCATGGGGTAGCCTCCGATCGCCCGGAGCATTCGAGCCTGCAAGGGAGAAACCGCTCATGCCTTACGATGAAAAGTTGGCTGCGCGAATTCGGTCGCTCTTCAAAGGACAGGGCACCGTTGTTGAGAAGAAGATGTTCGGGGGGCTGGCTTATCTGTCAAACGGCAAGATGTTCGCCGGCATCTTGAAGAAGGATCTGGTCGTCCGCGTCGGGCCGGACGGTCACGCGGACGCATTGAAACAACCCCACACGAGGCCGATGGATTTCACCGGAAAGCCCATGAAGGGCTACATCTACGTGAATCCGGCCGGCAGTGCACGCAGGGCCCAGTTGCGGAAATGGCTTGTGAGAGGGCTGGCCTTTGCCGCCAGCCTGCCGGCTGCGAAACGGAAGGCTCAGCAACTCAAGAGGCGGCAGCGACAACCTCGGTAGTCTGTTTTAGTAGCCCCCCCTGTCGATTTCCGGTGCTCCCGACGACTATCTGCAGAAGCGGATATGGGAAGCGGGTGTCAATCACAATTTGTTCCGAAGGGAGCACACCATGAAATATCTCTGCCTCATCTATGTCGAAGAGAATATCCTGAACGCCATGCCGAAGCCCGAGCGACAAGCGATCTCGGATGAATCGATTGCCTACTGCGACAAATTGCAGAAGGCCGGTCAGCTACTCGCCGCCTCGCCACTCCATCCAGTCGAGTCGGCCACGACGGTACGGGTTCGCGAAGGGAAAACGTCGACTACCGATGGTCCCTTTGCGGAAACGAAGGAACAACTGGGTGGGTTTCTGATGCTCGACGTGCGGGATCTCAACGATGCCATTCGCATCGCGGCTCATTTTCCAGGCGCTCGCATCGGGAGCGTGGAGGTGCGCCCGATGAAGGAGTTGGAACAGGGCTGCGCCTGAGTGTCGAACCAGACGGCAAGCGATCGCCTCGCTCCCTCACGAAACCCCTCATGTTGGGAGGACCTCACAGATGAAAAACCATGTCTTCAGCGTATTAGCCTATATGCTTCCGACGTTTCCGCTGGGGTTCTTTTGGCACCTCACGGTCTTCGCCGACTATTACACATCGTTGCAGGTCTACCGGCACGACATCATCATTCCATTCGGTATCGCGTCAATGCTCATACAAGGCATCATCTGGTCGGTCTTGTACAAACGTGTCTTCGCGGGCGAACCGATCCTCAGCGGCGCCCTGAAGTTTGCGGCACTGGCTAGCCCGTTAGCTTGGAGCTTCCTGGTCCTGGCCGTGAGCGCCAAGCATCACATGGCTTCGGTAAGTGGCTACCTCGGTATTGAGACGGCTTTTGTCGTCGCGCAATATGCGATCGTCAGTCCGCTCATCGCCTGGGCCCATTCGGATTCTTCTCGGTAACCCATGAGCGACAAGGCAACCACCCGTGCGCGTGAGAAGGTCGATGAAATCTACCGGTCCGAATCGCGCCAGGTCCTCGCCACACTGATCCGCCTGCTCGGTGACTTCGACGCGGCCGAAGAAGCGCTGCACGAAGCCTTCGCCGCGGCGGTGGAACAATGGCCTCGCGAAGGCATTCCGGCCAATCACCGCGCCTGGCTCGTGTCTACCGGCCGGTTCAAAGCGATCGACGGCATGAGGCGGCGCGCCCGTTACGATGCCTCCCTGAACGAACTCGCCAAGCAAATCGAGACCACGACCAGCGACCCAATAGAACAGGAGGATGAGCACATCGAAGACGACCGTCTGCGCCTCATCTTCACCTGCTGCCATCCGGCCCTCTCGCCGGAAGCCCAAATCCCCATGACGCTCCGCGAAGTGTGCAACCTCACGACTGAAGAAATCGCACGCGCCTTCCTCACCAAGCCTGCGACGATCGCCCAGCGGATCGTGCGCGCCAAAGCGAAGATCCGCGACGCGCGCATTCCCTATGAAGTGCCGGCGCCGTCGGAACTACCGGAGCGAATCGACTCGGTACTGCGCGTGATCTACCTCGTGTTCAATGAAGGCTATTCCGCTTCGTTCGGCTTGTCGCTCACGCGCGCCGATCTGTCGGCCGAAGCAATCCGTCTGGGTCGGTTGCTGCTGGAGCTGTTGCCGGAACAGGAAGTGATCGGCTTGCTCGCGCTCATGTTGCTCCATGAGTCGAGACGGGCGGCCCGCACGACATCGTCCGGCGACCTTATTCTGTTGGAGGACCAAGATCGCTCGCTCTGGAATCGCACTCAGATCACAGAGGGCATCACATTGATTGAACGGGCGCTGTCATCGCGGCGCTTCGGCCCCTATACAATCCAAGCGGCAATCGCGGCGATCCATGCCGAAGCGCCCGACACAGCCAAGACTGATTGGGCTCAGATCGTCGGCCTCTATGATCTGCTCCTTCGAGCCGAGCCATCCCCCATCATCGAGTTGAATCGGGCCGTGGCAGTCGCCATGCGTGACGGGCCCGCAGCAGGACTCGCGTTGATCGATGTGATCATCGCGCGAGGGGATCTGGCCGATTATCATCTCGTCCATTCGGCGCGGGCCGATCTGTGTCGTCGACTCGGAGACAAAGATGAGGCTCGCGCGTCCTACAAACGGGCTCTCGCTCTCACGAAGCAGGAACCGGAACGGCGCTTTTTAGAAAAACACCTATCTGCTTTGTCGACCACCAAGAGCTGATCTGCTCACTGCGGTGCGGCATTTACCTTCGTCGCTTCCTTCACGGGTGGCGCGATGGTGATGTTGGGCCCCTGGACTTTCGGCAAGATCCCCGCGCCGGGCTTCTCCAGCACCCGCTGATCGCTGGCGTTGGTGACATGTTGCGACGAATGTGAGTCATCGAACTTCGCGGCCTCCTGGGCCGCTTTTTCTCCCGACGCATTGGTCTGTCCAGGATCATTGGCGAGTGGCTGTCCCTTCACCGGATCAATGGCCTTTCCCATCGGATACCCGGGATGTTTGGGTAGCATGGACGGATTCCCCCATCCAATAGACATTCCAGACAACACCACAAGGGCAAGAATGAAAATAATGAGCGTGGTTCGCATGGCCAACCTCCTTTGCAAACAGAACATGCACCGTATGCTCAACCTCTCCAAGAGCGTACCGGACGCCGTCTGTAAAAAGGCGCTGCAGAATTACGGGGTTTGGAATGAAAAACTACGAGGCCGGTAGACGAGCGACACCGCTTGGCGCAGAGTGTTCAGAGTGACCTCACTGCGAGAGAGCTCCATATGATGAGAGTGCGACTGTCAGGCCCTGGACGAGACCGATTGGGGCATGGCGAGTGCCATCCCCCCTGACCGGGACTACTTGCCGCCCATCCCACCTTTCTTTTCGTCCTTCTTTTTCTCATCATCGAGGAACACTTTCCCTCCCTGCACGTCTTTCTTCTCCTTCTGCTCCGTCAGCGTCGGCTCACTCGCGGAGGCGAACGTCGTCGCGATGCCCGATGTCAGAAAGGCCGTCAGAGCGATCAATCCGAGTCAGCGTGTCATGGGAAACCTCCTTGTGATGAATGGATGTGAATGCGACCGGGCAACCCGTACTGCCCGCCGTCTCTGCACAGATATCACGTGAGGCGATTACAACGTGAGTAGACAAAAACGGAAATGGAGGGGCAAAAATATCAACTTGATTAGCGTTGTAGGCCGATACCATGATGAAAGGGAACGAAAGAATCAAGAGGAGTGTTTTCATGCATGATGCGGTGAACCAATCCGGCCATGTCGGCACGGTGGTGGCGTCCGAAAAGGAATTCGATGAGTTCGTCGTCGAGGCCATGCCTCAGCTACTGGATCGAGCGACCGCCCTCACGAAGCGTTTTCTTCGGGAGACCGGTCAATGGGCGGAGGACATCGGTCACGACAAATTCGCCGTCCGCTGGGGATATGAGATGGTGGAGCGGTTCATCATCTGTGCGCGGGTCGAGGTACCGTGCCGGCCGTTCCTCCTGCTGGAAAGTTTCGTGACGAGATACTACAGCCAGCCCGACGCCCTCTACTATCACAAAGACCAGACGCATCCGTTGGGCCGATACCTCGATGCGCTGCTTTCCCGAGCAGTGCTCAGCCGAGATGCGCTGATGGCGTTGTTCCATCATCTGTACGGGTTCAACCAGACTTCTGTAGCGAAGCTGCTGGGAATCAATCGGGAGGAAAGCCAGCGCGTCTATAAGAATTTCGAGCGATGGCGCGAATCAGGCTGGCAGCGCGTAATGGAGGATACGGGTGTGAGTGATGAAGATCTGGACCAATTGGAACAAGACCAGCGGCGTTTCCCTGAGCGCGTGAATCACGAGACGGATCGCATCCTCCGCACCTTGCAAATCCACTATCGCAAGAGCGATCCCGCTCGCTACCCTTGTCTCACGCGCGCGCAATGGGAGAGCCTGTTCCGGGAAGACTATGGATTCGACTATCGGACGTGGCATTTGCCGTTCTGCCACGATTGCTGTGTGCTAGTCTGCGCGATCAGGGAGGAGGAACTCCAATTGGACGATAAACTGCAGATCGATCTGCATGTCCGTCCGCTGGTGAAGGGACGGACGCTGGCGCTGGTCGGGACAGCGCGAGGAGGCAATCACCACCATGACACATGACTCACCCATAATGGCCTATCGAGATCATGTGATCGAGAGGCTGCGCTCGCTGATCCGGAATCGGCATCGACTCGACGGCGGTCGGATGGATCTGTTCGTGAACCTCGAGCGGGTTGGAACCTTGGACGGCGCGCGATCCGACGCCTCGTTCGTCCATACCTGTCGAGGCCATGTCATTCATCATGTGGAAGTACGGAGTGAAGAGGGCCGGTTGATCGGAGGGCTCAATGCGTCGGAACGCGCCATGAGAATGTCGCGGGTGCACCTGCCCGGGCGAACCCTCAACCTCGAGGTGCGCAACCGGATGGATGAGGGATCCGTGAATCTTGCAATCCATTCTGGTCCGACCCCGTTGAGTCGAATCCAGCGCTTGGTGAAACGAGCCGCCGCGGGGTTGAAGAAGGGGCCGGGAGGGAATCCGGACAGGGCATGGGCGACTGCCACGGCCCAAATCGTCCTCGCGGGCGCCGTGCTGGCGTTGGGAGCCGACCGATACCTCGCTTCGACGCGGGAGCCCCAGCCGGTACGCGTCGGCGAGACGGAGATGGCGGCTCTTGAAGCGCAAATCGACCGCCTAACCCAGGCTGAAGCGGCGAACCGGCAGCTTGTCGAGTCGCAACGAGACGAGCTGGCGCAGCTGCGGAAATCTCTGGCAGACATGGCGGCCGCCCAGCAGCGCACGGCATCAGAGATTAAATCCGTGTCGCGCGCAGCGGACGACCGTAAGAACGGCGGGGATCGAGACATCGAACACGTGACCCGCGTGCTGTTGAGCAAGGCGGAAGCAGAACGGGCACAGTTCCGGAAAGAATTGCACGGCCTGGTTCTGGCCAACGAAACCTTGGCCAAGCAGGTGACGGCGCTGGAGAACAGCAACGTGGACCTCAAAACCCGGCTCAAATCCGCCGGAGTCGATGTTTCCAAGGTGACGACGACCAAAGGCGCCGGGCTTGCCGCCGCCGAGAAACAAACGGAAGTGGATATGACTCAAATGGCCGAAGGACGTTCCGGTTCTTCCATGCAACCATTCACATTTTGGGTGTCCTTTCAAGAAGGAACATCCGAGGAAAACATCGACCACATGATTCGGGAAGTTCATGGAAGTAAGGGAATGGTCGATCAAGGCTGGTATCCGGTCGAACTGCCTTCGCCTCCTCCAGATCCCCTTGAGGGGTTCTTGGAAAGCGTCCGCCATACTAGATTCGTGAAGGCGGTCAGCATGACCCATCTGTCGCCGTCAGCTCCGAACCGCTAGCAGGAGGGGACGATCATCCATCACAACTCCACGAATGGAGAATTCCGATAAACCGTGGCGGAAGGGCTCGGGACAGGGAGGCACTCATCGGAAGGTAAACCGATGGAATCACTGAAAAGGCGGCCTTCCGCACCAAACGCCTATGGATCGCAAAGCCGGATTGTAAAAATAGGGGAAAGAGCCTACGCGACCACTGCAAGAATCTCTCGGCCCGCCGACTTATCCGCTGCGCAACGGCCGTGCCGATGGATCGTCGCCGCTGTGCGTCCTTGCGGAGAAGGAGGAATCATGTCCCAGCTCATCGTCGTGTCCAATCGTGAACCCTATGAACATCACGCCGTAGACGATCGACTGGTCTGTCGGCGGACCGATGGAGGATTGGTCTCGGCCATGGATACCGTGTTGGCTCGCCTCGGTGGAACCTGGATCGCCTGGGGAAGCGGTCCCGCCGATCAGGAGATGCCGGGTCAAGCCGATGGCCTGCCCGTACCTCCCGACTCGCCGGCCTATCGTTTGCGGCGCGTCTGGCTGGATCCATCCACCGTGCGAAACGGCATCCAGGGTTACGCCAATCAGGTGCTGTGGCCGCTCTGTCACGTCACGCTCGATCGAGTGGCCTATCGCAAATCGCTCTGGTCCGGCTATCAGTCTCTCAACTGTCGCTTCGCAGAGACGGTGCTGGATGAACTCGACAGACGGCCGGCGACCGTGTGGGTCCATGACTTCCACCTCGGCTTACTGCCGTCGCTGATCAAACAGCAAGCGCCCGACACCAGGGTCTGCCATTTCTGGCATGTGCCCTGGCCGGGGCCGGATGTCTTTCGGGTGCTTCCGGAGCGCCGCGAATTACTCGAAGGATTGCTGGCCGCCGATTGTCTGACTTTCCAGACGCCAGCCTTTGCCACGGCTTTTGCCGACTGCGCGAAAGAGTTCCTGGACGCCCCGATAGATTCAATGAAAACAGAGATTCGCTACCGGGGGCACGAGACGAAACTGACGGCCCATGCCATCAGTATCGATTTCGACGCGTTTACCAATCTCGCGAAAACCGCCGAAGTCGAGGATACTATAGTGCGGGCAAGACGTCGTCTCGGGACGGCGCGCGAGGTTCGCATCGGACTCGGCGTCGATCGGCTTGATTACACCAAGGGCTTGTTGAAACGCCTCTGGGCCTTGAAGGAGTTCTTCGACCGGTATCCGGACTATCGAGGACGGTTCACCTACCTTCAAGTGGCGATCCCGACCAGAAACAGCGTCGAGGCGTATCGCCGATATCGAGATCTGATCCGGCACACCGTGGCGGAGATCAACGACAGAGTGGGAGCGCCGCTTGAAACGAAGCAACGAGGATGGAAACCGATCGAATACATCGAAGGGCGAGTGACACCCCATACGCTCGCGGCGTACTACCGGATGGCGGACGTCGCATTGGTCAGTTCGGTGTACGACGGGATGAACTTGGTGTCGAAGGAGTATGTCGCCTCGCAGGTCGATGAAACCGGCGTCCTGATGGTCAGCCATCTGGCCGGCGCATCGGAAGAACTCATGGGGGCGGTGGTCATCAACCCCTACGACCAGGAAGGCATGGCTGATTCGATACGATATGCGCTGGAAATGCCGGCGGAGCAGCGTCGTCATCGGATGCGACTCATGCGCCACTATCTGAAGAAACACGACATTCATCAATGGGCTGAGAGTTGCTTGGAGGATGTCACAAGAGAGCTCGCGGACTCACATCACTAACAGGGCGCATGGCATCGTTGAGAGCCAGGTTGGCGGCCATATCCGTGACGCGTCTGGCCCTCTTTCTGGACTTCGACGGCACGTTGGCGCCGATTGTATTCCATCCGGACAAGGCGAAGCTGGACCGATCGGTGGAAGAAACGCTGCGTCAACCGTCGCGTCGATTGCCGGTCGTAATAGTCAGTGGAAGGTCTCCGCGCGATCAGCGATCTAGCCTGCCATACCCGCGCAGCAAAGGCCGGTTCGCCTACGGCTTCGAGCGCCGCGCGAGGGATCGCGGGCGCCGTTGCGATAGATTACTGAGGTCGGCGTCGCGCTGCACGATCGACTTGTAAAGGCAGAACGGCGCGCTCGACTCGGGCAGCGCGCGGTTCACGGTCTCCAATGCCTCGCCGAGCGAAGGAGACAGCGTCATCCCCTGAACCTCCGCAAGCAGAAAGATTCCTTCCCTCCTCTCTCGACACGCATCTTCTCCCATCTTCACTGCTGAATGTCCTTCAGCGGTCGAGAGTGACCATTTCGCCGTCTCTGTCGATAGTTACAGGCGATGTTGACAAATTCCGGCCCCGACGACGGCTTTTGTTGAATTGAACAACGGCGGCGGTCGGGTGTTGGCTATAGACATGCATCGCGATTTCTCACCCGACTCGACCTCCACCCTGTTGCACAGGAGGTGGCACGATGAAAGGAGTCACAATCGCTTCCGTGATCGTCACGCTCTGCCTCGGCATGCCGTCACTGAACGTGATGGCGCAAGACGCTCCCCCCTCGCAGATCATCAGGGGCGTCGTGTTTTCGATCAACGGACAAGTCTATCTGGTGAGAGACCTCGGAGGCCGGTTTGTCCGAGTCCAAGTGGACAAGAACACCGAACGCGAACGCATGATTATTCCGGGAGAACACATCGAAGCGGTGGTTGCTCCGGACGGCCACGTAATATCCCTCAAACCGGTTCAATAAACGGGGACGCAACCCTTCGCACAGGAAGGTGCACCATGCCCAACCCGATCAGAGCGATGACCTGGATGCTCTGTGCGCTCTTCTTGAACGGCTGCAAGACAACGATTGCCTCTCAAGAGGTGCAGCCCATGCCGGTCGTCGATGGAACGACGGCGATCAAAGGAGAAGTGACCATGATCGCCGGAATCTTCTACCTCACACGGGATACGGAAGGTCAAGAAATTCTTCGCTCGACAGATAAGATCTACACGGTGAAACAGGATTCAGGACTGGAAGTTCAAGTGACGGTCGATGAAGCCACTCGGATCGGGCTGGAGCATCGTGTGACGACGCTCGACCGCATCGAAGCCACCGTCTTGCCGGACGGCCGTGCGCTGGCCATCAAACCGGCCGATCAGCCGTTTGAGAAGCCCAAATAACCCTCCGACAATCCTGGATTCAGCGATACAGACGCATTGGGCATTCAGTTCTAACCATGAATCGGAAAAGGAGGTCAATGATGAAGATCGCACAACTCGCTCCGCTCTGGGAAAGCGTCCCCCCTCAAGGCTACGGCGGAACGGAACGGGTCGTGTCCTACCTGACGGAAGCACTCGTCAGATTGGGACACGAGGTCACGTTGTTCGCCAGCGGGGATTCGACGACGACGGCCTCATTGCAGGCTATCTGCCCGCAGGCGCTTCGTCTGAATCAAGGCATATTCAATCGCGACGCGCCGCTGGTTTCCTTGTTGGAGCGAGCGTTCAGGGACCCGCGCGAATACGACGTCATCCATTCGCATCTTGATTTTCTCGGATTTCCCTTGGCCAGACGCTGTGAAACGCCCACTGTGACGACGTTGCACGGGAGGATGGATCTGCCTGAACTGCGTCCGGTGTTCGAACAGTTCGCAGAATTGCCGTTGATCTCCATTTCCGACGCGCAGCGGACCCCCCTCCCTTCGGCCAACTGGCTCGGCACGGTCCATCACGGCTTACCCGAGCATCTGTACCGGTTCCACCCTCGGCCTGGAACCTATCTGGCGTTCTTGGGGCGTATCGCACTGGAAAAGCGTTTGGACCATGCCATCGAAGTCGCGAAACAGGTCGGCATGCCGCTGCGGATTGCGGCGAAGGTCGATCCCGCCGACCGGGAGTATTATCACGCCGAGATCGAGCCGCTCATGTCCCATCCGCTCGTCGAATATGTCGGCGAATTCACGGATGCCGAAAAGAACGATTTCATCGGCGATGCCTATGCGCTGATCTGCCCGTATGACTGGCCGGAACCGTTCGGCCTCGTCCTCATCGAATCCCTGGCTTGCGGAACGCCGGTGCTGGCATATCGCCGCGGATCCATTCCTGAGATCGTCACGGACGGCGTGACCGGATTCGTCTGCGACGGCCTCGACGACATGACCGCCGCCGTAGAGAAGATATCCGGCATCGACCGGCGCCGATGCCGGCAGGATTTTGAGAAACGCTTTACGGCCGAGCGGATGGCGCAAGACTATATCAGGCTCTACCAACGCGTCGTCGACGAATCGTCGGCGATGAATGGGGACGCCTTCTTGAAATCCGCGCTGATCAAGTCGTGAGGCTTCCCGATGATGCTGTCGAAACGGCACGGCGCCTGGAACAGAATAGATCGACATGAGGGCGGTGCCTCCGCCCCAACGGTTCGAACGATCCCCGGTTGGGATCTCTTGAGAACCAGAAACTTCCGCCTCCTCTGGTTGGGGCAGGTCGCTTCTCAAATCGGCGATGCGCTCAATAAAGTCGCATTGTTGTGGTTTGTGTATGAGCTGACCGGATCGGCGCTGAAGATGGCGGTGATCGGCTTGCTGCAAACCATTCCTCCCCTCCTGTTCGGACCCCTGATCGGGGTGTATCTGGATCGCCTTCGCAAGAAACCCGTCATGATTTGGGTGGACCTGGTTCGAGCGGCCCTCATCGCCATGATTCCCACCGGTTATGCATGCGGTCTGTTGACGTTGGAGCGGCTGTATGCCCTCGTATTCGTCACCTCGATCGTGTCGACCGTCTTCGGACCGGCCCTCGCTTCTGCCGTGCCGCAGATCGTGGACCGGCCGCGACTGACTGCGGCCAACGCCCTGATTCAGAGCACCAACCACATCGGTCTCCTCTTAGGACCGGCCGTGAGCGGACTGGGGATCGCGCTGATCGGCGCGCATAACGTCCTGTATGTCGATGCCGCCACCTTTCTGCTGTCGGCGCTCTGCCTCATGCCGATCGGATTTGTCGAATGGTCCAAAAACCTGGGCTCGTCCGAGAACCGCGCGCCCGTGCTCCACGACATTCTGGAGGGGTTGCGGTTCATCCTGCTCCAGCGCCGCACCATCTCGTTGTTGATGATCACGGCCACGCTCTACAGTCTGGGAGCCAGCGCCTTTGTGTTCGTGCTTCCCGTCTTCGGCAAGGAGCTCTTGGGTGTGGGGCCGGCCCTCCTGGGTCTGCTCTGGTCGGCGTTGGGTGTCGGCATGTTGGCAGGGACGGCGTGGTTGGCGGTGACCGAACAAGGCAATCTCCGCGAACGGTTTCGCACAATCGCCCGCGCAACGGCGGTCGGCGGGCTGGCGGTGTGCGGGCTCAGCCAACTGGAAACCGTGCTCGCGGCGGGAATCTTCGTCGCGGTCATCGGCGTCAGCACGGCACTGTTCACCCCGATCGTTTGGACCAGTTTGCAGGAATTGACTCCGGCCGATCTTTCCGGCCGCGTCTTCACGACATTCAGCGTCGGCGCGATGTCGTCGGCCATGGCGGGCATCACGGGGTTCGGATGGATGATGGATCAGGCCGGCCCGGAAGCGAGCTTGATCGGCATCGGACTGGTGCTGCTCGCGACCGCCACGGTGGCGATCCGCTACAGCCGTCGCTGCGGAGGTCAGCAGACCTTTTCGGAGGTGTCGGTCGCTGAGGGAGCCTGATGTGCGGGATAAAGCGAATGCCTCAGGTCGGCTGAAGGAAAGTCGGCGTCTCGATCGGCGCCAAATCATGAAGGAGGGATCGATCATGACTAGACAAATCTTCGTTGCTCTGGCGGTGGTGTGGTTGGCGTGGACCGCGAGTTACTCACTTGCACGCGCAACCACTTTCGTGGGAGCCACGATCGAGATGGTGGATCCAAGCCGGCAAACGCTCACGTTTAAGACGCGCGACGGGCAATCGCGGACGCTGCCCGTCGCGGATCCGCGCCTACTCGGCGAGAAACAACTGGCCAAGGGCGATTACGTGAGTCTCGAAGTCGATCTAAACGAACGAATCTCGCATGTCGTCAAACTGGAGACATACGGAACAGCTCCCCAAGAGGATCCCGGGGTCAATAAATAAGGCTCTTCGCGAACTTGTGCGGGGCACGGGACTCGATCTTGGGCATGAGGCCGACGCTTCCGCGCTTCCCGGAGCGACCCTTCCGGCCTGCTCCGGGTGGAATCCTTCTGGAATTCCCGTGGCCGGGTTCGCAGGCGAGCCTGGTGCCGTGGTCAGTTCCAGCTTTCCATCCCGGACCAGTCTCGGTGGGACCCCGCTCCTTCCAGCAAGTCAGCGCCGGTCCCATGCCACTCCGGTCGTGACCCATACGAAAGCCGGAAGAGCCATAATAAAATAACGTGATCGAGGTCGATCTATGTTCGCATTCGGGTGGATGGAGCTGCTGTTCATTCTCATGATCGTGCTGATCGTATTCGGCGCAGGAAAATTGCCGCAGTTGGGGGAAGGCATTGGGAAGGCCGTCAAGGGGTTCAAGCGAACGGTCCATGAGCCGGATGCGGGCGCTGTTCAGCCGACGCCGGCTCAGGACGATAGACCGGCCGGCCGGATCCCGGTGGACGCGGTCGGCGCGAACGCGGAAAAACCATTGCCTCCGGTGGAATAAATCGTGAAAGAAAGAAGATTCGCATGGGGAAGATTGATGACTGACGGCCACAGAATAAAGTAAGACTTCTCGGTCATCGAAAAGCCTGTCGATTTCCGCCGACCCGAGTCGTAGGCGAAGGAGCGAAACCATGACGACGCTGACCTACGGTCACAGCAAGTTTGGTCCCCGCAGGACGGTGCGTCCTCTCCATGAGGACCTCCGATGGAATCGCCTGCGTTCGACGCTGTTTGGCCTGCTGACGCTCGGATTCCTTGGGGGAACGTTTCTCCTCGACCTCACGACGGCGCAA
Source organism: Nitrospira sp. (assembly GCA_037445005.1). Taxonomy (GTDB): domain Bacteria; phylum Nitrospirota; class Nitrospiria; order Nitrospirales; family Nitrospiraceae; genus Nitrospira_C. The sequence continues at coordinate 25,569 of JBBILH010000003.1, read as the reverse complement.
GGGTATGCCAGTTGGGCATCCTATCCCGCCGCAGTGGTGAGCGCCTTGCTCTGGAAAGGGAGACCGGCGGTCCTCGGGGCCGCATGTGCCGGCACGATGTTGACCATCTTCGGAGCGATGTTCAGTCCTCAGGACCTGATGCTGCCGAGCCTGACGAACCGACTGTTCGGACTCGCTTCAATCACGCTGGTCACCTGGCTTTGCCTGTACGTCGATCAAGACGAAACGCAACTGCAGAGGGCGGTGCAGTATTTTGAAGCGGAAGATGAACGTGTCCATCTGTTTCTGCAAGGGGCGAAGCATGCTGCCGTCATCTTGCTGGATGCGAATGCGCATGTGGCCGGCTGGTACGGCCAGGCAGAGCAGATCACCGGCTATCGGGCGAACGAGATTCTCGGACGGTCGGTCTCGTGCCTCTTTCCCGATGAAGACAACAGGTCCGATCGATTGTCTCGGCTGCTCGCGCAGGTCCGTCGCGAGGGGCGGGTCCATGAAGACGGCTGGTGTCCCCGCAGGGATGGTTCGGAGCTTGCGGTTTCCCGCACGATCGATGTGCTGACACCCGCGCCGGGTCGGTTGGCCGGATTTGCCATGGTCTTGAGGGAACCCATGATGCCGGACTCCCACCCTTGAAGGAGGTGGCGGTAGGGAGCCATAATTTCCGTCGAGGGAGGGGCCCTCTTCGTGAATCCTTTGAACAAGGAACAATGGCTGGGCGGCGTGATACTGCTGCTCCTGGCTGGACTGTTCGTCATCGATGTGCTCACGCCGTTGGGATTCGCCAACCATTTCCTCTATGCCGCGGTGGTGCTCGTCGCAACCCTGTCCCGCTTTCAACTCATGCCTTCGATCGCGGCAGGATTCGGAACGGTTCTCACAGGCATGGGCTCATTTCTCAGCCCGCCTTTGCCCGGCGTACCGGCATGGATTCCGTTCGGAAATCGGGCGTTCACGGTGACGGTCTTGTGGATCTTGGTCTGGTTCGCGTGGAAACGGCGTCAGGCCGAAGCAACCCTGAAACGAGTCAACGAAGGTCTGGAAGAGACGGTCGCCCTGCGCACCAGGGAACTCGTCGGCGTGAATCAAGCGTTGGTCTCGGAAATCACCGAGCGCATGCAGACGGAACGAGCGTTTCGATTCTCGGAAGGGCGACTCGCCGGCATTCTGGACATCGCCGAGGACGCGATCATCGTCATCGAGGAAGACCGCTCGATTGCGCTCTTCAATCGAGGCGCGGTGAAACTTTTCGGTTACGATTCCGACGAGGTGCTGGGCCGGTCCATTGATCTGTTGATTCCCGACCGGTTTCGCATTGATCACAGCCGCCATATCGAGGCGTTCGCCATCGCTCCGGAGCCGGCGCGACGCATGGCGCAGCGACGCGAAGTCTTCGGGTTGAAGAAGAACGGAACGGAGTTCCCCGCGGAGGCGAGTATCTCGAAGGTGGTGATCGGAGACAAGACGACGTTTACCGTGATCGTGAGGGACATCACGGACCGGCTGCGAACGGAACGGCAGCTTCAATCATTGACGATCGAATTGATGACGGCGCAGGAGGAAGAACGCCGGCGCATCGCGCGCGAGCTGCACGACGACATCAATCAACGGCTGGCCTTGCTGGCGATCGAAATGGGGAACGTGGAGTGCGACCCCGCGATGATGACCGATCAGGCCAGACGGACGGTGCAATCACTGGCTCAACGGCTGGCGGCGATCTCCGACGATGTCCGTCGCATGGCCTATCAATTCCATCCATCGATTCTTGACGACTTGGGCTTGACCGCCGCGCTCAGGCACATGGCCGAGGAATGGTCGGCCAGCACGGGCATCAAGGTCGTGGTCGTACAGGAGGAGATCACCGATCCCTTGCCGCAGGCCGTCGCCTCCTGTCTCTACCGGGTTGCGCAAGAGAGCCTCGCCAACGTGATCCGGCACGCCCGGGCCTCCCGCGTAGAGATCGAATTGACCTGCGACGGCCGGGAGGTTACGCTGTCGATACGCGACAGCGGCGTCGGTTTTGATATCGAGGAGATCCTGACGCACCATCTGGGCTTAGGGCTCGTCAATATGCGAGAGCGCGTGCGGTCGGTGCAAGGGCGATTGGACATCCGCTCCGAACCGGGCCGAGGCACGCATATCACGGCGGTGATTCCGCTTCCGGGAGTACCTCATGAAGAAGCCACGAGTCCTCTTGGCGGATGACCATACCCTCGTGCTCGAGGGATTCCAGAAGTTGTTGGAGGCGCATTGCGAACTGGTAGGGTCGGCGGAAGACGGCCGCGCCTTGGTCGAAGCCGCAGCGCGCTTGCAGCCGGATCTGGTCATTCTGGACATTTCGATGCCGCGGCTGAACGGCATCGATGCGGCGAGAAAGCTGAAAAAGCAACTACCCGATGTCAAACTCATTTTCGTCACGATGCACGCCGATTCGGCCTACGTCAACGAAGCGTTCAAGGTCGGCGCCTCCGGCTATCTCCTCAAGCGGTCGGCATCGCAAGAGCTGGTTCAGGCCATTCAGTCGGTCATGGGCGGCAACTATTATGTGACCCCGCTGATTACGAAAGACGTGATCCAGTCGTTCTTGGCGCCGGGACAGCCGACGAAGCCGGGAATGGACGATCTCACCGCGAGGCAGCGGGAGATTCTTCAACTGGTGGCCGAGGGGTTCTCCGCCAAGGAGATCGCCGGCCAGCTCAAGGTCTCCCACCGCACCGTCGAGTTCCACAAGGCGAAAATCATGGAACAGCTCGATCTGCACACGACCGCCGATTTGGTGAAGTACGCCGTGGCCCATGGCCTCGTCGCCGCGTCGTCATGACGCGATCCGCGGTGGAACCCTTCACACGTAATACTCGATCCAAGACCCCGTAGTTTCCCGTCACTCCGCCGGTAGCCTCCCTCTCCCGCTCCGCATCGCCGCCGGTCTATGCTGCAAGGCATGCGGTCGCGCAGTGAACCCCTCATGAGGTGAACCGATGAAACGTCTTCGCATCCTGCTCGCCGACGATCACTCCCAGATGCTGACTCTTCTGAAAATGGTGTTGGAGCCCACTTTCCAGGTGATCGGGACCGTCGAGGACGGGCAATCGTTGATCGCCGCGGCTCAAGCGCTGCGGCCGGATCTCGTGCTGACGGACATCGACATGCCGATTCTTAACGGCATCGAAGCGACCCGGGAGTTGCGCAAGCTTCAACCGCAATGTCGCGTGATCTGCCACAGCTCGCATGACCAGCCCGACATCATGGCGGCCGCATTTGCCGCCGGAGCGTCGGGGTTCGTGATCAAAGGTACAACCAGGGATCTCGTATCGTCACTCCGATCGGCGATCAAAGAAATCTCGTGGAAGGAGGACGGTGTCGACAAGGGAAGCAGGTCGGCCTACGTTACCCCGCGCGACCGCAGAGCGGCGGATCGGCCGTCCGTCAAAAGTCTCTAGCCGCCTGCGTCTTGATAGCACGGTAAAGTCGTTGCTGACGCCCTCGAAGTTCTCCGACACGAAGGAGGATGGCGATGGAATCTCGTGAGGAGTTCTGGCGATCGATGTTCGCCCCTGTCACGGGCATAGCAGCGGTAGCGGCCTCGGCGTCGGGCATTTCCGTGGCACGCGATCGGCGCCGGCTCAGACGAAACCATGCCGATCATCGAGTCATCACGTTGTCGAGCCAGTCCGGATTCCCGCGCTGGCATAAATGGCGTGCCGGCGCCGGTAATGAACGCTCGAATATACCGGTGGAGTAATCCTATGTTTTGCCCACGATGCAGGAATTTGGTCGTTCAAGAAGTATTCGTAGATTATGAATCGGATAATGGAAGCATGTCGTTCATCGGCTATCGCTGCGTGACCTGCGGCGATATCCATGACGCGACGATTTTGCGACATCGCACCGGGCCGCGGTCGCCGATCTTTCACGCCACGCGTCAACGCCGCCCACCGGTCTGTGTGGAAACAAAGAGCGTGATGGACGGAGGCGGCGATCCATAAGGAGTTCAGGAATGGAACTGTCAACGGCAGTTCGTCAGGAAACACCGATACACGAGGCGCCCATGGTCACGTCGAGCCCCTCAACAAGAAGACGAATCTTGGTGATCGATGACGATGCGGACGTCCGAGGAGCGCTCTGTGATCGGCTCAGCGCCCTCGGCTTCGAGGTGGCGGCGGAGGACAACGGCGTCTCCGGTCTCGCCCGCGTTGCCAACGACTGGGGAGCCGCTCCGTTTGACGGCGTGCTGGTCGAACTCCACTTGCCGGGGCTCGGAGGAATGGCCGTACTCCAAGAGATGTGTGAGCGATTCCCGACCATTCCGGTGATCGTCATGTCGGATTCGCTCCACCTCGCCAAACTTAGGCAAGCGATGAAATTGGGGGCGAAGGAATATTTGGTCAAGCCGTTCGATGCTGAACTTGTGCGTCGGAAATGTCTCGAAGTGTTCCGTACCGGGACGATGCCGATGAGATGAAATGAACGAAGAGACCCCCCAAACTGTATGGCTGGACCGGAGATTACGTGTGTGCTCCGGATACCGCGATCTCGGGCGATCCACCGGCCCCTCCTGGCGGTGTCCGAGAGATCGGGGCGCGTGGTTTTCGGTCCAGCCTCCAACGGGCATGCGCGAGAGGCCGGAAGGAGCGTGAACGCGATGGAACCTGTGATTGCGCTCTGTGCGCTGACATTGTTCGTGTGGGCCGTCGCCATCGTGGCAACGTTCGACGAAGAGTCCGAAGACATTGATTTGAAAACTCCTAAGACGCGCCGCCTAGACGACACAGAGGAACGAAAAGCTGCGTGAGTGATGCAACCTGGTCGGATGGTCTGGACAGGCTCTGAACCCCGACCCTGAGCGGTCGGAGGTGTGACTATGGCTACGATTCTGCTCGTCGAGGAACAGGAACGCGTGAGACGGTTGTTTCGAGAGGTCTTGGAACATCGGGGACATATCGTGACCGAAGCGTCGCGCGGAGAAGAGGCACTCTCAAGCTGTCACAGGCAACCCAAGGACGCCGTCATCGTGGATCTCCCGTTACCGGACGGAGACGGCTTGGCGACCATCGACTACTTGCGACACGAGTATCCGGCTATGAAGATTGTGGCCATCTCCGGTGAGGACTATGCGGGGAGGATCCTGCAGCTTGCCAGCACCTGCGGCGCGAACAGGACCTTCATAAAGCCGGTTCCGATCGACCGTGTCCTGGCAGCGGTTCAAGATCTTTCAGAATCCATGCACGGGCAGCCGATTCCTCCGGACGCCGCCTGATCAGCGAACGCGGTCCCGTCTTGCGGGAGGTGCGCCATGCTGTGCGATCGCTGCGGGGGATTCCAACTCCGTTCTCATTTTCAGAGCAAGTGGGGAGCGGCGGCATGGGAGTATGACGGATGGCTATGCCTCAATTGCGGAGAGATCGTCGATCCGCTCATCGTCTTGAACCGGATGGTCCAGAAACGACTGAACGAGCGGATGCCTGCCGGACCGTACGGGAGCAGGGTCATGTGGCTTCGGCAGCGTGGCGACGTCGTGGCGTGACGACTCCGCCGTGCTAGCCCATCACTCACGCGAACGGTTGCTCGCATTCAGAAGACCTATACCGTGTCCACCTGCACCTATGTCTCGACCGAGGAAGAATCGGAGCATCTTGGTGATCGAACCAGAAGATACTGTACGTGCCGATCTGTGTGCGTGGCTTCGCGAAATCGGTTTCGAGGCCATCGGAGAAAATAACGGCCACTCGGGTCTTTCGCGAATCGTGCTGAGAGAGCGAACGAGCAGGCCCATTGACGGAATCGTTATGAGCATGAATCTCAAACTATTAGAAAGTCAAACCGTGTTGGAGGAGCTTCTGCAGACAAATCCAGCAATACCGATTCTCTTGCTGGGAGAACGCAGACAGAGAGCGAAGATGGAGGAACTGATCTCGTTGGGAGCGTCGGCGTGCATGGAGGTCCCGATTGATCCGGACTTGTTCAAGGTGAAGATCTTGGCCTTCTTCACCGTTCCGGATCAGCCAGACTCCTGAAGTCGTTCCGGTGGAATCATGCTTGAGGGCTTCGACTTTTCAGTGAAGCGGGCAAAGAGCAATACGTCGCGTCATGGAGAGGAAGCCGCCGAGATCATTTGGAAGCATCCATCACACATCTTTGTCGCTCCCGTGGACGCTGCCTGGTCTAGGGGGATTCTCTCGCGCCTGCTCTTCGAGTTGAGTTGGAAAGCGCCGGCCGCGCAAATTAACGTCACCCCTCGGGGCAACGGGATCAATCAGCGCCTATTCATCGTGGTAAACCTTGGCACCAGCAGTTCCCGCACGTGCCGTTTTCCTCTGAAGAGTTGGCCCGCGTGGTTCAAACTCCCTGCTCAGCAGTTGAGCAGGAGTCGATTGAACGAGGTCCGCACGTGTTCCGCGCGGCCGGGGGGCTCTTGCGGCCGGAACAAGAACTAAGGCACTGTACGGAATATCTTCCGGGCGCCCGGAGGGCTCATGTATCGCATCGAAACCATTCAACAGGCACGCAATAAGAAAGGGCTATCCCTCATGTCGATCCGATTCCTGGTTCTCTTCTTCGGTCTGATCGTGATGCACCCGGGTTCGGGGTTGGTTGCGACTGCAGTCGCTGAACCAGGGTCGCAGACCTACACGATCGAGACCATTGTCGAGCTGGCGCTCGCCAGAAACCCGACCGTATCGTCCGCTCAAGGGCTGGTCCAGCACAATCAGGGACAGCAGGTGGCTGCCGGGGCCTATCCGAATCCCACGGTGACTGGAAATGCGGGGTATGGCGAGATTCGAGATACGGGGCGAGCGGATATCCAGAATTTGCTAACACGACAATCGCTGACCGAATACAACCTGAACCTCGGACAGCCGTTGGAATGGCCGGCGCTGCGAGCCGCGCGCCAACGAGCGGCGGATGCGGGACTGGAGACGGCCAATGCAGGGCTCCTCGAAACGCAGTTGAACCTCACCGCGCAGATCAAGGTCGCGTTTTACGATCTGCTCCTGGCCCAGCAGGATGCGGCGCTGGCGCGGCAGAACCAGGACATCGTCGAGGGAGTCGCCAGAATCGTGAGAGCCAGAGTCAAGTCCGGTGAAGCTCCGCAATTCGAGTCGATCAAGGCCGAAGTGGAAGTATTGAAAGCCCGGCAACAGGTGGCCAGGGCGGAGAATTCGGTCCGCATCGCGCGCGTCGTCTTGGACACCTTTACCGGAGGCGCACTGGGGCCGTCCTACTCGGTCCAAGGCGAATTCGCCGCCGCGTCGAAAGGGATTCAAATCGAGCCGTTGCTGGTGCGGATGCAGCAGCAGCATCCGACGATCCAGCGCCTGCTGAAATCGGTGGAGCAATCGGACTGGAAGGTCGAATTCGAGCGGCAATCCCGCGTTCCGACCGTGACGGTGAACGGTAGCTACTGGCGAGAAATCGGGCGCGAAGCGCTGCAGGGCGGCCTGTCCATTCCCACGCCGATTTGGTATCGCCGGCAAGGCGAAATCGCCTCGGCTTTGGGCGGCAAGCGGCGCGACGAAGCCGAATTGTTGAGGGCGCGCAATGAACTGGTGCGCGCGATCAACCAGCATTATCAGGACATGCGGACGACTGCCGATCTGATCGAGGTCTTCGAGAAGGGGCTGTTGAAACAGGCACAAGAGGCCTTGAGGCTCGCGCAGTTCAGTTTCCAACAGGGCGCGTCCAGTCTCCTCGAGGTCTTCGATGCGCAGCGGGTTCAGCGGCAGATCCAGATGGACTACGCGCAGGCCCGGTATGAACTCTCCGTCTCGCTGGCCCGGCTCGAGCGGGCCGTCGGAGGAACGCTATGAACGATGCGCTCCGGTATGAGGGCGTCCGGTCCCTGTCCGGTTTCTGCCTCCTTGTGTTCGCGCTTGTCATGGGAACAGGGTGCGACCGATCGCCGACCGATACGGTCGAAGCCGGATCATCGGCGGGCAGGACGACGGACGGGATCGTGCGGCTGTCCGCCGATGAGTCGTCTCGCGTCGGCATCGTGGTGCGACCGACCGCGCGGAGCGAGTTCCAAACGCACCGGGAGTTTCCCGCCATTATTCAACCCAATGAACGGGCGTTGGCCGAGATCACCACTCTGGTCCGAGGCCGTGTCGTGGATGTGTATGTCGATCTGGGACAACAGGTCCGACCGAACGACCTGCTCGCCATTCTCTACAGCAGCGAACTGGGGCTCGCGCAATCGGCGTATTTGAAGGCGCGAGCCAAACTGCACGTGGCGGAGCAAGCCTACGCCCGCGCAAAATTCTTGTTGCAGGAAAAGGTCATCGGCGAGGCGGAGGCCCAACGACGGCATGCCGAACTGCTCAGCATGCAAGCTGAAATGCACGAGTCGCGCGATCGGTTGACGCTGCTGGGCATGCCCGACGAGGCCGTCCGCCGGCTCGATCGGACGCGGCAGATTCATTCCCATGTGCCCATCGTCGCGCCGTTTGCCGGACGCGTGATCGGACGCAATCTGACGCGAGGCGAAGTCGTGGAAACCACGGAGAAGCTGTTCGTCATCGCCGATTTGTCGGACGTGTGGGTGCGGGCGAACATTCCGGAGAAGGACATTCCGTTCGTGCAGGCCGTCGCGGCGTCGGGGGCGACGCATGTGGACGTGATCGTCAACGCGTACCCGAAGGAAATCTTCAAAGGACGGATCACCTACGTGGGGGACGTGCTGGAGCCCGTAACGCGGACGATGCGACTGCGGCTCGAACTGCCCAACGACGACGGACGGCTGAAACCGGAGATGTTTGCGACGATCCGCCTGTCCTCCGAGCCGCAGCCGGACCGCCTGGCGGTTCCCGAAGCGGCGGTGCAGCGGGATCATGACCGGACGTTCGTCTTCGTGCAACAGGACGCCGAGGCCTACGAGGTCCGCGACGTCCAGGTCGGCGAGTCGAACGGGACCATGACCACCATTCTGAGCGGCCTGAAGGAAGGAGATCCGATCGTCACCCAAGGCGCGTTCGTCTTGAAATCGGAGCTCTTGAAGAAACAGGCCTGATGGTCGCACGGCTGCTCGATATCTCCCTCCGCCAGCGGATGCTGGTCGTGATCTTCGCACTGATGGTCGCGGGGGGCGGGGTGTACGCGTTTCGGACCGTCCCGATCGACGCGTTTCCTGACGTCACCAGCGTGCTGGTGCAGGTCGTCACCAAATCGCCCGGGCTGTCGCCGGCCGAAGTGGAACGTTTGGTGACCTATCCGATCGAACTGCAGCTCACGGGCCTTCCCTCCCTGACGGAATTGCGCTCGCTTACCAAGGTCGGCCTCTCGCTCGTGACCATCGTTTTCGACGACTCGACGGACATCAACCTCGCGCGACAGCTTGTGCTGGAGCGCCTGATCGAAGTGAAAGAACAGCTGCCCGCGGGGGCCGAACCGATGTTGGTCCCGAACAGCACCGGTTTGGGCGAGGTCTTCCAATACTATCTTCACGATACCCGCGCCGTGGAATCGTCGGCCGCGGGGGATGAGCGGCGGTTGATCGAGCAGCGCATGCTCCAGGATTGGGTGATTCGGCCGCTCCTGAAGGGCACGCCGGGCGTCATCGACGTCAACTCGATGGGCGGCTACGTCAAGCAGTATCAAGTGCTGGTCGAGCCGGCACTCCTGCGCAAATACAACCTGACGCTGCACGAGGTGTTCGAGGCCGTCGCCAGCAATAACTCGAACGCCGCGGGCAACGTGCTCGAGAAGCACGACGAGAAATACATCGTGCGGGGAGTCGGGCTCATTCGCTCGCTGTCCGACATCGAGCGGATCGTGGTGAAGGAGGCCGGCGGCACGCCGGTCTACGTCGACGACGTCGGGCAGGTGCTGGTCGACCATGCCGTGCGGCACGGGGCGACGGTCTTGAACGGGGAGCGGGAAGTCGTCTCCGGCATCGTGCTGATGCTGCGCGGAGGAAACGCCCGCAACGTCGTCGAGGGCATCAAGGCCCGCATCCAGGAGATCCATACCCAACGCCTGCTGCCGGACGGCATGCGCATCGTTCCGTTCTACGACCGCATCGAGTTGATCACGGCCGCGCTGAATACGGTCTACAAGTCGCTGGCGGAGGGCGTCGTCTTGGTGGTCGTCGTCCTCTTTCTGTTTCTGGGCAACGTGCGGAGCGCGCTGATCGTCGTCGGCACCTTGATATTGGCCCCGTTGGCGACCTTCATCGTGATGGGTCAGGTCGGGCTCACCGCCAATCTCATGTCGCTGGGCGGACTCGCGATCGCGATCGGCATGATCGTGGACGGCTCCGTGGTCGTCGTGGAGAACGTCTACCGGCATCTGTCGTCGCCGCGCGGAGCGACCATGCGGCCGACGGAGTTGATCGCGACGGCGGCTCGGGAAGTCGGTCGCCCCGTCGTATTCGGGATTCTGATCATCATCATGGTCTTCCTGCCGCTGCTGTCGCTCCACGGCATGGAAGGTAAGATGTTCAAGCCGCTCGCCTATACCATCATGATCGCGTTGCTGGTGTCCCTCGTGCTGTCGCTCACTCTGTCGCCGGTGCTCTGCTCCTTGATGCTGACCAGGGGACACGAAGAGGAACCCTGGATCGTGCGGTACGCCAAGCGGCTTTACGAGCCCTCGCTCCGCTGGGCCCTCGGGCACGGGAAGCTGGTGCTCACCGGCGCGGTCGGCTTGTTGCTGGGCAGTCTGATGCTGTTCCCCCTGTTGGGCAGCGAGTTCATTCCTATCTTGAACGAAGGGTCCGTCGCGCCGCAGACGATCAGGCTCCCGAGCGTGTCGCTTCCGGCCTCCATCGAAATCGAAAAGGACATGCAGCGGGCCTTGATGGAATTCCCCGAAGTCCAGACGATCGTCTCGAAGATCGGGCGCACCGAACTGGCGAACGACCCGCAGGAACCGAACGAAAGCGATCCGGTCGTGCGCCTGCGTCCGCTCGATCAGTGGACGACGGCAAGAACGATGCCGGAGCTCATGCAGAAATTCCGCGAGCGGTTGACGCGGGTGCCGGGGGCGACGTTTCTGATCAGCCAGCCGATCCAGCAGCGCGTCGACGAGCTCATTTCCGGCGTGCGGACGGAGGCGACGGTCAAGCTGTTCGGCGACGACCTCGACCTGTTGCGGACCAAAGCGAACGAGATCGCCGAGGTGCTGGCGAGCGTCCGAGGCGTGCGCGACATCAAAGTCGAGCAGCTCTTCGGCCAGCCCTATCTCACGATCGACATCGACCGAGGCAAGATCGCCCGGCACGGCATCAACGTGGCCGACGTGCGGGAGGTCATCACGACGGCCATCGGCGGGCGCGAGGCGACGAGGGTCTACGAGGATCAGCGGCGCTTCGATCTCTTCGTGCGGTTTCCGGAGCCGTATCGGAACAGCGTCGAGACGATCAGCAACATCCTGCTCACCGACGCGGCCGGCGCCCTGCTTCCCTTGGCCGATCTCGGGACCGTCCGCCTGGAGGAAGGGCCTGGCCGGATCAGCCGAGAACGGCTCCATCGCTACGTGTCGATCGGATTCAACACGCTCGGGCGCGACATCGGCAGCTTGGTCGCCGAGGCGCAGGAACAGATCGCCGATCGCGTCGCCCTGCCTCCCGGCTACACGATCGCCTGGGGAGGCGCTTTCGAAAACATGGAACGGGCGATGACGAGGCTCCGCATCATCGTGCCCATCACGATCGGACTGATCTTTCTACTGCTCTATTCGTCCTTCGATTCGCTTCGCCAGGCCGCGCTCATCATCTTGAACCTTCCCCTCGCCTTGATCGGCGGCGTGATCGCCCTGTGGCTGACGGGCGAGTATCTGAGCGTGCCGGCCTCGATCGGGTTCATCAATCTGTTCGGCGTCGCCGTGCTCAACGGCATCGTCTTGGTCTCATACATGAACCAGCTGCGTGAGGAAGGCCGGTCCTTGGAGCAGGCCGTCATTGTCGGCAGCCTGCTCCGCTTGCGGCCGGTGCTGATGACCGCGCTCGTCGCGCTGTTGGGCCTCCTGCCGTTGGCGTTCGCCCAAGGCATCGGCTCCGAAGTGCAGCGCCCGCTGGCGGTGGTCGTCATCGGCGGCTTGGTGAGTTCGACCCTGCTGACCCTCGTCGTGCTTCCGGTCCTGTACCGGATGCTGGAGGGCCGGGTAGAATTCCTCGTGGAAGACGATCAGACGACGCCCGAGGCGGAATCTCGCAATGGAGACGAGCGGGAACGCGTGCAACGGGACGGGCATCGACCGGCGCAGGCCCATACCCGTCCGTCACACGGATAGCCGGCTCGGGCCGGAAGGGCAACAGTCGACCGAACGGGAGAAAGGAGGTCGCCATGTTTGTCTACGATGTGATGTCGACGGGAATCGTGACGGCGGACAGGACGGACACGGTCCGGTCCGTCGTGATCAAGATGATGAACCGCAACTGCGGCGCCATTCCCGTGATTGAGAAGGACAATCGGCTCGTCGGGATGGTGACGCTGCGGGACGTGCTGCTGCCGCTCTATCCCAACTACGGCGATTACATTCACGACAACGTGCACAGCCGGGACTTCCTGGAAATGGAAGAGGGTTATCCCGAAGTGCTGGGGAAGAAGGTCGAAGACATCATGAGCGCAAATCCGCTGACCGTGTCGCCGAATACCCCGGTGCTCGAAGCGGCGTCGTATATGGGCCTCAAGAACTTCCGGCGCATCCCCGTGGTGGACAAACAGACGCTGGTCGGCATGCTGAGCATCGGCGATATCAATCGGGGATTGTTCTTCGAGCGGGGCGGAGTGGGGTCACCGTGAGCGGGCCCGTCGTCGGACCGGCGCGCGGCCGTGAACGGCAAAGGGGCGGGACAGGATGACCGTCGACCCGCGGGGCCGCGGACCCGCTCGACCTGGGGACGCGCCGGAGCGTCTCTCCAGGCTCCGCACGGTCCTGCCCGGCATGCTCCGGCGTGAATGGCCGCTCGCGACGGCCGTGGCCACGGTTGCGGCGTTCGCCTTCTTCGGCCAGTCGTGGTTAGCCGACCTGACGAACCGCCTCTGGTTCGCGCTGATGCTGGCCTGGCTGTTCACGACCATTCTGGTGTCGGCCTTCGCCGTCGTGCGGCACGCGGAGCACCTCGCCGCGAAGTTGGGAGAGCCGGGAGGCACGCTCGTCCTGACGCTAGCCGTGACGGGCATCGAAGTGATGATGATTTCCGCCGTCATGCTGAGCGAGAAGGGGAACGCCTCGCTCGCGCGGGACGCCATGTTCGCGGTCATCATGATCGTGCTCAACGGCATGGTCGGCTGTTCGCTGTTGCTGGGGGGACTGCGGTACCACGAGCAGACGTACAATCTGCGGGGCGCGAACGCGTTCTTGGCCGTGATCGTGCCGTTGGCGGTGCTCGGGCTGGTGTTGCCGAATTTCACGGTGTCGTCGCCGGGTCCCACGTTTTCGCCCTTGCAGGCGGCCTTCCTCGCCCTCATGTCGATCGCGCTATACGGTGTATTCCTGGCAATCCAGAATTCCCGCCATCGGGACTACTTCATCGTGCCGCGCTCCGGCGATCCTTCCGATCGCCCCGGATGGAGAAACCCTCCCGGCGACGAAGGCGGCTCGGTCGCGCGGCATACGCTCCTGTTGGTGGTGAATCTCTTGCCCGTCGTGCTGCTGTCCAAGCAGATCGCCGTGCCGATCAATTATGCGATCCACGAGCTGCGCGCGCCGTCGGCCCTGGGCGGATTACTGGTCTCGGTGCTGGTCTTGTCTCCAGAATCTTTGGGAGCCGCCCGCGCGGCGCTCGCGAATCAACTCCAGCGCTCCGTCAACCTGTTGTTGGGTTCGGTGCTGGCGAGCATCAGCTTGACCATTCCCGCCGTGCTGGCCGTCGGGTTCGTCACGTCCCGGACCGTCGTCCTGGGGCTTGGCGCGGTGGACATGACGTTGCTCCTCTTGACGCTGGGGGTGAGTACGCTCACGTTCGCCAGCGCCAGGACCAACGTGTTACAGGGGGCGGTCCATCTCCTGTTGTTTCTCGCCTACTTGATGCTCATGTTCGAGAAGTGAAAGGTCCGGGGGCGTGAATGCGTGTCGCTGAATCATAGTTTCAATCCGCAATTGTTCGTCGCCAACCAGGTATTGTTACGAGTTGTCTTCTCAGCCCAGGTTACCTACCCTTACTCTAACGTGTTCTGGAGGGTAAGGAGCCACTCGTGAACATGGCGACGATCATCGACGATGTTCGCAGGCAATTAGAGGCGACGGGGCACGAGTGCAGGATAGACGAGGTCGTCGGCCTCTGTCCCGACTTGACCTGGAATCAGGTGTTTCTCGCCATCGACTACTTGAGCCGGACGGGCCAGGTTCAATTGAAGATGGATCGGCCAGGGTACTACAGGGTTAAGATTCTTTACCGGCCCCGACACGACCTACCCCCTATCGTGGCGTAGTCTTCTTCAATCCAAAGCCATTTCCACTGCATGTGATTCTGATTTAGTTCCCCCCACTTCCTCTCCTACCCTGATGGACTTAAGTGGCTCCCTTTCATGGGAAATTTGACGCCGATTTTCCGGTCTTGGAATCGATCATCTTGGCGTTCAAAGCGAGAGAGCCAGAATGTCTTCTTAAGTTGCAAGGATAGCCTCCGGTCGATTTCAGCTAGGACCAACGACCTTCTTATGTTAGGGAAGGAATTCTGTAGTATGCCTGTTGCTCCTTCACCACAACGAAGACCTGTTCAACAAGATCCCCGAAGAGAAACGGAAAGCGATGCTGGCAAAATCGATCCAGCTCTGCCACCAGCTCGACGCAAAGAGTCAGTACGTTCATGCCTCCCCGCTGCATCCTGAAGCGATCTCGACAGTCGTACGCGTCCGAGACGGCAAAGCCATGATTACCGATGGACCGTTTGTCGAAACGAAGGAACAGCTCGCCGGCTATTTCCTCATTGAGGCGGATTCCCTCGATGCCGCGACGCAAATCGCGACCCGAGTACCGGGCGCTCGGATTGGCACGGTTGAGGTCAGGCCGGTACGAGATATCGCGGGGTTGCCGGGAAAATAGTGCCTGAAACCGCGCTTGTCGATTTCTGGCGACCTGTTCGACTAGTGAGCACATGAGAGTAGAGTCCTCACACAAACAGGAGACCTCCTCATGCGATTCATGGTCATTGTAAAAGCCGCGAAAGACTCGGAAGCGGGCGTGATGCCGAGCACGCAGCTCTTGGCCGACATGGGCAAGTTCAACGAAGAATCGGTGAACGCCGGCGTCATGCTCGCCGGTGAGGGACTACATTCCAGTTCGAAGGGGGTGCGCGTGCATTTCTCAGGCAGTAAGCGTACGGTGGTTGACGGCCCGTTCGCAGAAACGAAGGAATTGATCGCCGGTTACTGGCTTTGGCAATGCAAGTCGAAAGAAGAAGCGATCGAATGGGCCTAGCGCTGCCCCAATCCTGGCTGCAGCGGTTCGGAAGGCCATCTCGAAATTCGCCAAGTGTTTGAAGCCGACGACTTCGGCGCCGAGTTCACACCGGAGCTGAGGGAGCAGGAGGAGCGCATTCGAGAGCAAGAAGAACGGATTCGGGCGCAAGTATCCCAAACACTGTAGTATGAGGAGCCCCCCATGCGCTACGTCGATGGATTTGTCTTACCCGTCCCGAAGAAACACGTGAAGGCGTATTTTCAGATGGCCAAGAAAGCCGGCAAGATCTGGCGCGAACACGGCGCGCTCGAATATCGAGAGTGCATCGGCAATGATTTGAAAGTAAAGATGGGGCTGCCGTTTCCCCGCCTTGCCAAGCTCAAACCAGGAGAAACCGTAGTGTTCTCTTGGATCGTATACAAGTCACGGTCTCACCGCGATCGCGTGAACGCGAAGGTCATGAAGGATCCTCGCATCAACGGGATGTGCGAGGAGGAGTCGATGCCGTTCGACGTGAAGCGCATGGCCTATGGCGGATTCAAGATGTTGGTCGACGCAGAGTAACGGCGCGGATCATGAGTCCGACGATCAAGATAATGGGACGTTTCCAATGAACTTTCACTCATTTACTAAGGAGGCCACCATGCGATTCTTACGTTTAGCAGCGATACTATTTTGCACCATGTGTATCGCCTCACCGGCTCTGGCCAAGGAGCAGAAACTCGACAAGAAAATGGACCCGCAAGAGATGATGGAGCTGTGGAAGAAACTCGGAACGCCTGGTGAGCCGCACAAGCTGTTTGCGAGCATTGCGGGCAGTTACAAGACGCATACGAAGGAATGGATGGAGCCGGGCAAGCCGCCGGTGGAATCCGACGGCACGTCTGAGTCCAAGATGCTGCTGGACGGGCGGTTCCTCTATCAGGAATACAACGCCCAGATGATGGGTCAGCCCTTCTCCGGCATCGGGATCGACGGCTACGACAACCTCACGAAGAAGTATGTGACGGCCTGGATCGATTCCATGGGAACCGGCATTTTCTTCATGGAAGGCACGGCCAGCCCCGATGGCAAGACCATCACGCTGCGCGGCTCGCATCCTGAACCGGGCGGCGGCAAGATGACGCATCGCGCGGTCTGGAAAATCGTCGACGCCAATAATCAGGTCTTCGAGATGTACGGCGCGCACGGGAAGGAAAATGAAATGAAGTTCTTGGAGATCACCTATACCCGAAAGCCCTGAAGACAGGGATTGACCTGAGCCCGACAACGTGCTTGACTGGTTTTCCCACTATTTCACTGAAGGAGGCTTTGATGTCACGGATCCTTGGAGTTTTGGCGGTTGCCGCCTTCGCGTTAGGACTCAGCGGCTGCAGTTACTTGTTCTATCCCCATGCGAAGGATTTTGCGGAAAAGGCAAAAGACGCGAACCACGTCCAGACGTTGATCAATTTGGCGAACATGATGGAGACGAGCGCGAAAGCCGCACGAAGCGGCAAGGGGTATGATCAGCCGCTGAACGATCTCCACAACCAATTCCATGCCTTCGACGATCATCTGTGCTGCGTAGACAAGGCGGTACGCGAGAAGCCGGCCCATGCGCTGGCCGTGACGCACAATAAGGAGCTGTGGGCGATCTTCAAGCGCGTCTGGAAATTCAAGGACGATCAGCCGCAGCGCGAACAGCATCTCGATCTGTTCGCAGCCGAAGTCAAGGAGATGCGCGAGACACTGCAGACCCTGAAGTAGGCATAGAGCGGAGGCCGGCCATGAAATCGCCAAACACTGCGGGGAAAGGCGCCGTCACCCTATTGATCGGCACAAGAAAAGGTGCGTTCACCGTCAAGAGCGACTCGGCGCGCAGGATATGGAAACTCTCGGCGCCGATTTTCCTCGGACACATTATCCATCACGTCGTGGCCGATCCACGAGACCGTCGCACGGTTTTGATGGCGGCCAGCACCGGACATCTGGGGCCGACGGTGTTCCGTTCAACCGATGCCGGCAAGACCTGGAAGGAAGCGACGACGCCGCCCGCATTTCGAAAAGCTCCCGAGGGCGGGAAGGGCCGCTCGGTCGATCACATCTTTTGGCTGACGCCCTGCCACGCGAACGAGCCGCAAGCCTGGTATGCCGGCACGTCGCCACAGGGGCTCTTCCGATCCGATGATGGCGGCGTCACCTGGACCCCCTTTTCCTGCATCAACGACGATCCGCAGTATATCGAATGGATGGGCACGGTGCAGGACGGCACACCGGACGGGCCGAAACTCCATTCGATCATCATCGATCCCCGCGACCCGAAGCATTTGTACTTCGGGATGTCCGGCGGCGGCATACACGAATCAACCGACGGCGGGAAGAGTTTTAGACCGCTCCTTCAAGGCATGGACGTCGTCGACGGCTTCGATCGAGCGACTCCGACGTTCCATGATCCCCATTGCGTGCGGCTATGCCCCGATAACCCAGATCGCTTGTATCAACAGAACCACTGCGGCATCTATCGAATCGATCGGCCTTCCGAAGAATGGGTGCGGATTGGAAGAACTATGCCGAAGAAAATCGGCGACGTCGGGTTTCCCATGGTCGTCCATCCGCGCGATGCAAGCCGCGCCTGGGTATTTCCGATGGACGGCCGGACCGTGTGGCCGCGCGTGAGCCCGGAGGGGAAGCCGGCCGCCTATGCGACGAAGAACGGGGGGAAGAGCTGGGCCCGACAGGACAAGGGCTTCCCTCGATCGAACGCCTGGTGGACCGTGAAACGCCAAGCGATGACGGCGGATACGCATCAACCTGTCGGTCTTTATCTCGGCACGACGCAAGGAGAAATCTGGGCCAGCCGCAACGAAGGTGCGACCTGGACTTGCATCGCCCGGCACCTTCCTGAAATTTATTCGGTGGAAACGGCTCTGCTGGGACGATGACCGTCCACATCCCCAGCGCACTACGTTCATATACGGCACAGCAGGGCACGATCGATGTGGATGCCTCGACACTCGCTGAGATGCTGGCTGAATTGGATCGGCAATATCCTGGTATTCGGTTCCGAATCATCACAGAACAGGATACGGTCCGGCCCCACATCAGAATCTTCGTGAATGACGAACAGGCGTTCTGTCTTGCCAAACCGCTCAAGAACGAGGATGACGTCTATATCGTCTGTGCGTTGAGCGGGGGGTGAGGAACCCTCGTCAACCGTCATTGGTCATTCGTCATTCGCAAGAAGGACACGCATGACGCAGAAGCAGACAGCGGAACAATTGATCGAAGGCCAGAGGCAGGATTGGAACCGTGTCGCCGCCGGCTGGGAGAAGTGGGACCGCTTCTTCGACGAGCAGATGGCTTACCTCAACCACCGACTGGTGGCCGACGCACGGCTCCACACGGGCATGAAGGTCCTCGATCTGGGCTCCGGCACCGGCTATCCGGCGTTGTTGGCCGCGCAAACCGTCGGTCCCTCCGGCAGCGTCGTTTGCAGGGACGTTGCCGCAGACATGCTCACCGTGGCGGAGCGAAAAGCCCGACGGCTGGGATTCACGAACGTCACGTTCCACACAGGCGATGTTACGGCGCTGCCCTACGACAGCGCCTCGTTCGACGCCATTACCAGCCGCTTCTGTTTGATGTTTCTACCGGAGATTCCCAAGGCCGCAGCGGAAATCGCGCGCGTCTTGAAACCGGGGGCCTGGGTGGCGGCTGCTGTGTGGTCGGCTCCCGAAAAAAACCCCTCGATCGGGCTGGCGATGGGAGCAATCAAGCAGGTCATCGAACTGCCTCCACCGGATCCGACCGCGCCGGGGGTCTTTCGTCTCGCCAAGGCCGGCGAATTGGCCGATCTGTTCCGGCAGGCCGGGCTCGTTGATCTGACGGACCAGGAGTTTCTCGGCGAGTGGTCCTATGCCTCGGCGGACGAATATTACACCAGCCTGATGGAAATTGCCGCGCCGGTGCAAAATCTCATGGCAACGCTCACCGACGCGCAGAAGCAGGAAGTGAAACGTCTGATCACGAAAGCCGCATCGAATTTCCGGCGCGGCGACCGGATCACCTTTCCGATGGCCGTCCGGATGGCGGCGGCGCGCAAACCGCTGTGACCCACCCATGCCCACGCGAACAGACGGCTTTAAGGACTTTGTCCTCGACCAGTTGGTCGACCTAGGGGGCGTCACCTGTCGCGCCATGTTCGGAGGGTATGGGCTCTCCTACCGCAAGGTATTTTTTGGGATTATCCACAAGAAGCGGCTCTACTTCAAAGTCAGTCCGTCAACGGTAGTCCCGTACCAGAAGCAGGGGATGCGTCCCTTCCGCGTCACGTCCAAGATGACCCTCAAAACCTACTACGAAGTGCCTCCCGATGTGCTTGAAGACTCGGAACTTCTCGGCGAGTGGGCTTTTGCTTCCATTCGTGAGGTGGCTCGATGAAGAGAGGCCTCACGGTATGCAGCTTGCTGATGGCGTTATTGCCCCTGCACGGCCCAGCGTTGAGTGAAGAGCGCCACTCCGATGCGCGGCTCTGGCAGAACAGCTCGAGCCAGCCTGATTCGGCGCCATTGCCGCCGAAGAAACCCTGGGTGATCCGAGATCGTGAGATCGCGTTCGATCCGACCCTCGTGGCAATGCTCAAGGATGCCTCGGCCCGTCCTCACTCGTCCATCGTCATTACGCTGTTCGATGAAAAGACCTACGAATTGGACATCGTCTCGACCGTCTCGCGCCTAAGTGATGTCGCCTCAGCGAAGGGCACGTTGAAAAACGTCCCGCAGTCGACCTGGTCGTTGGTCGTAAGCGGCACCCTCGTGAACGGCACCGTCCAGATCGGCGACAAGCTGTATAAAGTCGAGCATGTCCAAAACGGCCGCCACCGCCTGATGGAAGTGGACCCGACAAAACTCCCCCCGGAATAGGATGCACGTTCTGCATCAGAACCAGCAGACCATGACCCAGATGATTTGGACCATCGGCCATTCCACAAAACCGATCGAGGACTTTCTCGACCTACTGAAGGCTCATGGAATTGAGCGTCTGGTCGACGTCCGCACAGTGCCGCGCTCGCGCCATAATCCACAATTCAATACCGATGCGGTGGCCGGCAGCTTGGCCAAGGCATCCGTCAGCTATCGGCATTCGGCCGGTCTTGGCGGCTTGCGAAAGGCGAAGAAAGACTCGGTCAACCAGGCCTGGCGCAACGCCAGTTTCCGAGGATATGCCGACTACATGCAGACCGAGGATTTTTGGTCGGCGTTGGCCGACCTCATGGCGGAAAGCCGGACACAGCGGACAGCCATCATGTGCGCGGAAGCGGTGCCCTGGCGTTGCCACCGGTCAATGATCGCCGATGCGCTCACGACTCGAGGCTGGACCGTCGAACACATCATGTCACCCGCGAAAGCCGACGTGCATGCACTCACATCGTTCGCCGTTGTCGAACAAGGCCGCATCACCTATCCGGCGCCGTGCGATCCTAAGGCCCCTCGCCTCTTTTAGCCCATGGGCTACACGATTCTCGCCGATCTGATCGTTATTCTTCATGCCATGTTCGTGCTCTTCGTCCTGTTCGGAGGGTTCTTGATCGTGAAGTGGCCGCAAGCGAAGTGGCTCCATCTGCCGGCAATGGCATGGGGGGCGATGATAGAGTTCACCGGATGGATCTGCCCACTGACACCGTTGGAATCCTGGTTACGACAGCAGGCCGGCAATACCGGTAATGAAGCGGATTTCCTTCAACGTTTCCTCTCGGCCCTGCTTTACCCCGATGATCTGACCCGAGCGATGCAAATTGCGTTCGGCACGATCGTCGTCGCGCTCAACCTTGTTGTGTATGGCTGGCTCTGGCAGAGGCGGAAGACGGCAGCCGTCAATCGTCAACCGTCATCCGATAGGAACAAGGAGGCGTAATCGAACCCTCTGCTTCTCCATTTGACGAATCACGAATGACGCATGACTGTTGTACGGCGATCACGGCGGGACATGGCCGTTTCCATGTCCCGCCGGCGAAAGGGATGCCGTCGTCAACGGCCGTCGCGTTCATCCTTCTTCTTGCTGTCGCGCTGATCGTCGCCGGCTCGGGGAGAGCCGGGCTTCTTGTCCTTATCCTTGTCCTTTCCATCGGTCGGCGACGGCATGGGCGGTGATGTCTGCGCACCTGCATGCATCGGCAAGGCCGCAGTGCCGAATCCAATCATCGCGGCAAGTGCCGCAACGCTCATCAAGACTTTCATCGCACACCTCCTTGGGTAGATGAACCATGAACTGGCGCTCTACCTTGAAGAAGTACAGATTCCGTACCTGAAAGCCCGCGCTGACTTCCGCATCAATATCGGGCACTTGCAATATGTTTCTTAAGGTGTCCCACGGATGACACGCAGGGTAGGCCCGTGACTGGGATTCAGGACACCCGACATTAACGCTGCAATGTGAGGGGCTTATGCCGCCGGGCGTCATCGTAGGTGGCCGAGGGCAGGGATACAGTCGCAATATGAGAAGAAAGGGGGATCGGCCATTTCGCCCGGCTCGGCATAGCCAGGGGTGCATTTACGGAACTTCCCTTCGGATGGATTTACGATCAGACACATTATTGCTTCCGAATTGCGACCGACGATCCCACCTTATTTCCAGATGGTTGATCGCCATGAATCCAACTGAAACGTGGGACCCGTAGGCACTGATCAGAATGAGGTCGCGATCTAGGCCTCTCACCATCTCACACTCACAGGAGGACGGGCCATGAAGAGACGAATCGCATCGTATGTCGTCGCCGGCGGATTGGTGCTCAGCCTTTCCGGCTGTCAATCGACCGAAACCACCGGCGGGAGAATGATGACGGACAAATCACTGTACGATCGGCTGGGCGGAAAGCCGGCCATCGCCGCGGTGGTGGACGATTTTGTGGGACGCGTCGCCGCCGATACGCGCATCAACGGCAAGTTCGCCAACGCCAATATCCCAAGGCTAAAAAGTCAGCTCGTAGACCAGATCTGCCAGGCATCGGGGGGGCCATGCACCTATACCGGTCGGGACATGAAGAGCGCCCATGCCGGCATGGGCATCTCAGGCGAGGAATTCGATGCCCTCGTCGGTGATCTCGTCGCCACACTCAACAAATTCAAAGTCGGCGACAGGGAGAAGAACGAGTTGCTCGGCGCCCTCGGCCCCATGAAGAAAGACATCGTGACCTCCCCGATGGCCATGAGCGGCCCGGACGGCACGCTGGCGTTACCAGCCGACTACAAATCTTGGCCGAAGTTCTTGACCGATATCCCGAAGGCCGAGCCCAAGCAGGTCCGCGACATCTACATCAACCCGACCGGCGCGCGCGCGTCGGCCGGTCAGAACTTTCCCAGCGGCACGGTCATGGTGCTGGAGATCTACAAGGCCAAGATGGACGGCGACAAGATCGCGACCGGCACGGACGGCAAGCCTGTGAAGGGCGATCTGGCCAAGGTGTTCGTGATGGGCAAAGAGCAAGGCTGGGGCGACAAGCTCCCTGATAATTTGAAGAACGGCGATTGGGTCTATGCGGCATATGATGCGACCAGCAAGCCGATCATGGAAGACTTTGCAAAATGCCGCGCGTGCCACATGCCGCTGGCGCAGAAAGATTTCGTCCATAAGTACGACGAGTACTTCCAATCCAGAGCCCGGATGTAAGCGCTCCGAGGGCGCGGAGGCGGCCATCCGGTCGCCTCCGTGCCTGCATCCTTCCGGCCAATGACCCCCTCTTTGTAATCTTCCTCACAGAATCAGTGACGACAACGACGTACCATGCGGCCATGGCACGTCTAGACATTCTCGTCCACCGCGGGTGCCTGTCCGAACCCTCCATCCGCACGTTGGCGAGCGAGTTGAAACTCGACCTTCCGCACTGGGACATCTCGGTCAGAGCGCCCACGCATTGCGACGAAGATCTCCACGGCACCATTATTTCGCCGGCCTTTTTGGTCAATGACCGAGTCCTGGTGACCGGGCTCCCTAAGAAGGATTGGCTCCTGTCAAGACTGCACGCATGGGAACAAGGAGAACGATGAACCGGATCATAGCCTCACATCCAACATCTCCCCCGAGAAGAGATTTCGACCTTCACGAGGAACCTACCCCTGCCCTGACGTCACACGCACATGCTCGATCAGCCAGTGAAGCCGTCTTCCGGAACATCGCCGGAACCCTTCGCGTATCTTTCGTGCCGGATCTCTTCGCCGATATGGCTGCAAGGCCGGCCTACCTCGAGGCCGCGTGGGAATTATTTCGAGAAGATCTGGCCCTTGACGAGATGGACGATCGCACCAGGCGGATCATCGCCCTGGCCCTTACCACCGACCGAACGGGAACCTATTGCATCGCCGCCTATCCGCACGCCTTCAGGCTCAAGGCGCTGAGCTGGACCACGAGCGAGAAAATCCTCTCCGCTATCCGCTTTTTCCGCTCGTTCGACCGCTACCTGTCCGAACACGCGCCCGGGTACGGCAAGGATGACTCGGCGTTCCGCCAGGAATGTCGCGATGGGAAAGATGAGGCATTTACGGCTACGCCTCCTGCGACGGGCGGAGAAATGGAGTCATCTATTCCAAACTGGAAGGATTACGTTGTCGGCACGCTCATTGTCGGCGCCCTGCTGTTTCCAGTCGCCGCCATGGTCTATGCGATATTCTGCTGAGAAAGCCTCGGTCCTCCCCGATCAAGAAAGTCCAAGCGGTGCGCTGCCTCGTGAAGGCCTCGATCCGGCAGACCGTCGGCGAATGCTTGTTGTTGCGGTCGGCGCCGCAACGATACTCGCCGCATGGCTGGGGCTGAGGGATACTTCGCCCACAACCTTCGACCTTCGTCGCCACAGCGTGCCGCTCGATCAGATCGTCGATGGAGGGCCCGGCAGGGACGTGATTCCCGCGCTTCTCGACCCGCTATTCGTCCCCGTCAGAGAGGCGAGCTTCCTGTCTGATGAAGATTGCGTGCTGGGCCTCAAGCTGGGACACCGTGCCAAGGCGTATCCGATCAAAATCTTAAATTGGCATGAAATTGTGAACGACTCTCTCGACGGAAAGCCGATCGCCGTGACCTACTGTCCCTTGTGCGGGACCGGCATCGCGTTCGAGGCCGCTTTCCGGGGGCAACCACATACATTCGGCGTGTCGGGACTGCTGTATCAGAGTGATCTGCTCATGTACGACCACCAGACCGAAAGCCTCTGGTCGCAAGTCGGTATGCAGGCCGTGGCCGGACCGTTGACCGGGCAGAAGCTTACACCCATTTTCCTCGAACATACGTCCTGGGTGGACTGGCGTACTGCCCATCCCGCCACGCTGGTTCTCTCGACGAAGACCGGGTCAATCAGGAATTACGACCGCGATCCATACTTGGGCTATGCCGACCGGCGAGACCTGATGTTCGACACCACGCACTTCGATCCCAGCTACCATCCCAAGGA
>JBBILH010000003.1:0-802 GCA_037445005.1 Nitrospira sp. | reverse complement strand
GTCGTCGGGGTGGAAATCAACGGGGTTGCCAAAGCCTATCCCTTTTCAGAATTGAAGCAGGCCGGCCATTCCATCAACGACCAGATCGGAGGCCGGTCCGTCGTGATCGGGTTCAACCAAGAATCACGCACAGCCTCCGTTTTTGACGCGAACGGTACGCCGATCCCCTCGATCATGGGCTTCTGGTTCGCGTGGTACGCCTTTCACCCGGACACGTTGCTCTTTCGGGGGGGGATTGATGCTGATCGCGGGGAATGGTCTGGCTATGACGCGGAGAGCAGACGAGACAGTTCGCTCAGCTTAAGAATGGTGATCATCCGGCCTTCCATCTGAATGAGCCCTTGATCTCTGAAATGCCCAAGCGTCGCACTGACGGTTTCACGGCTGCAGCCGATCAGATTCGCCATTTCCTGATGGGTCAACTTAGCCCGTAGACGTATTCCTTGCGACTCATTCACACCGTCGCTCTTACTGAGTTCGACGAGCAAATGGGCCAGCCGAGCCGGCACGTCTCTGAAGACCAAATCCTCAATTCGACTCTGGATCTTTCTGAGACGTAACCCGATTAGTTTCGTGAGCTTGACCGTCACATTGGGATGGGCTTCCAAGTATCGATCAAAATCCTCTCGTCGGATGATGCAGATCAGCGTGTCGTCCAACGCTTCGGCCGCGGTTTCACGCGGCAAGCCTTCAAGAACCTCCAGTTCGCCGAAGACCTCGCCCGGCTCCAGGATTTCGAACGTGACTTCTTTCCCGCTGGCCCCGGTGTTGGCTAGCTTTACCCGACCCTTCTTGAGCAGGT
>JBBILH010000002.1:75707-118443 GCA_037445005.1 Nitrospira sp. | reverse complement strand
AACTTGCTGCGTTACTGGGAGATCTACACATACGTATCCGCACGTTGGCCGAGTTTCCTGATACTCCCGACGTAATCGAGGATGGCGACACCTGCGAAGCAAATGCGGCCAAGAAAGCCAGGGAAATAGCGGAAGCCACAGGGCTTCCAGCGGTCGCAGATGACACAGGACTGGAAGTGGATGCGCTGGGCGGACGTCCTGGAGTCTATGCAGCGCGTTATGCCGGCGAACGAGCGACGTACGAAGACAACTGCAGGAAGCTATTGGAAGAGTTGAAGGGAGTGCCGAGGGGACGGCGGACCGCACGGTTCATGACTGTGGCTGCGGTCGCGTGGCCTTCGGGTCTTATCCAAGTTGCCACCGGCACGTTGCACGGTGTGATAACCGAGCGGCCCACGGGAAGAAAGGGATTTGGGTACGATCCCGTGTTCTTCGTGCCTGAAGTCGGGAAAACGCTCGCCGAACTGTCTGCCGAAGAAAAGAACCGCATCAGCCACCGCGGAAAAGCCTTTGCACAAGTCCGACAATTGTTGCAGAATGTTGATCGTACTGTCCGTTGACGGATAAGTCGGGGCGTAGCGCAGCCCGGTAGCGCGCCTGCTTTGGGAGCAGGATGTCGGAGGTTCAAATCCTCTCGCCCCGACCATGCCACGCTTGCTCAACCCGGAGCCTACAAGATTGAGGCGACGGGATGCACACCTCCAGCAGTTGCGCCCGTAGCTCAGTCGGATAGAGCATCAGCCTTCTAAGCTGAGGGTCGCTGGTTCGATTCCAGCCGGGCGCACCAAACTTCGCTTGAGCATACTGCTGTCTGCGGTGTCATCCTCACTTCGAAACGATCCCGACAAACATCAGTTTTGCCACGGAGGCGGCAGATCTTATTTGCTAATGCATTAGTGCCTCGACTGGATCTATCCAGTGATTAGCCCCGTAGACTTCTTGACTCCGTCTCTCCTATAGTTTTCCCCGCAGATGTCACTTTGTGAGTGTGCGAGGTCTCATGCTTCGAATGTTCCGGCCAATCCCTCTTGCCATTTCGGTGTCCGTCTGCCTTGCGCTCTACACCATGGCGGGGTTTGTCCTCGTTCCCTACCTCATCAAATCCCATGTAATTCCGGCTGTTTCCATGAAGCTGCAACGTCCAATTCTCATAAAGGAAGCTGAATTCAATCCGTTTTTGCTCTCGTTGAAGCTAACAGGTCTCGAAATTCAAGAGCGCGACCGCACCGCCCTGATCGGATTTGACGAATTGTTCGTGGACTTCGAATCTAGCTCTCTCATCCGCCAGGCCTATGTGTTCGACACAATACGATTTACCATTCCTTTTGTGTCCATCAAAGTCGCTAGGAACGGTCAAACGAACCTGCATGATATATTCCCGCCCAGCGATCCGCCTATGGCAGCTCCCGCCGACACAACAGAGCAGTCGAAAGATGCAATTCCAGCAATCCAAATAGGGCGGTTTGAGATCAATCAGGGGATAGTTGAATTTCGCGATGAATCCAAACCCAAGTCTTTCTCCGTAGACATCGTTCCGATCAATCTGGGACTGAACAACTTCCATACCAAGCCCGGCGGTGACAACACCTATTCGTTCACTGCAGAATTAGGAAAAGGTGAGTTATTGGATTGGAAGGGAACAATCTCCATAGAGCCGATTCGATCTGAAGGTCAACTATCACTTGACGGAGTAAAAATTGCTACATTCTTTCAATATGTGCAACATCAATTCCGTTTCGATATTCCAACAGGTGTTATCAAAGCGAGGGGGACTTATAAATTCGATGCTGCGACTGCGCCGATCGATTTGGTTGTCTCGGACGCCTCAGTTCATCTGATTGATGTCGCCGTGGCGGAGAAAGACGATCTCAATCCTGTGATCACCATCCCCACCATCAATGCGGATGGGATTCAGGTAGATCTCAAGCAGCGAAGGGTCGGCGTGGGCTCCGTCTCCGTGGTGAACGCAACGGATCAGATTTGGCGGAACCCGGACGGCACTTTGAATCTTCAGGAACTCTTTACCCCTCCCTCCCATGAATTGTCACCGGAGCCCACCCCGGCATCATCCGTTTCGACGAACACGACGGAGAAACCCTGGTCGGTTACGATCAAGAATGTGTCAGTGAAGAACCACACGATCCATTTTGAAGACCGGACAACAGAATTGCCCATGCGTGCCGATGTGGTGATGGAAAGTGTCGACACGCATGACCTGACGTTGCCGGACATCAAGGTGATTCCCCTGACCGTCAAGCAGACGTTGAATGGATCGGGCACAATCGGCTTGGAAGGACAGATGTTAGTGAAGCCGTTTCAGGCCGATTTCTTGATCGGGGCGAAACATCTCGAGCTGCCGCCGTTTCAGCCCTATCTTGATCAGCCAACGAGAGTCTCCCTCGATTCCGGAAGCGTAGATCTTGACGGTGCCTTTCATCTTGCAATGAAACACGGGAAAGCGCCGATGATGA
Organism: Nitrospira sp.; assembly: GCA_037445005.1. GTDB lineage: Bacteria > Nitrospirota > Nitrospiria > Nitrospirales > Nitrospiraceae > Nitrospira_C. The sequence goes on along the minus strand of JBBILH010000002.1, from coordinate 115,972 downwards.
CGTTTCACGGCAACCTCGCGTTGAGCAATTTGGCCGTTTCCAACCGGGACGATGCGTCGAAGCTTATTTCATTGAAGCGCCTTCAATTCCGGCAGGTTGCGCTGGCAATTGATCCCACCGCTGTGTCGATCGATGAAATCGGTCTGGACCAACCTCAGGTTCACATCGTCGTCCATGAAGACGGGGCGACTAATCTCTCCCAGCTCTCGGCGAAATCCGGCGAAGATGCCACGGCACCGATTAGAGAGTCTCCCCAGACGGGGGGCAAGAGCGCTTCTCCTCAGGTAGAGGTCAAGACCCTAAAGTTGCTCAAAGGCGCTGTGACTTATGAAGACCACTCCATCCAGCCGCATGTGCAAACCGGTATTCAGGATCTTACCGGCATGGTTAAAGGCTTGTCATCGAAGCAGATAGCCAAAGCTGATGTGGATTTGTCCGGCAAGGTGGACAACGCCGCGCCGATGAAGATCACAGGCCAGATTAATCCATTGACTGAAGATGCCTTCACTAATCTCTTCCTCAGGCTCGACAATGCGAATCTGATCGCAGTTTCGTCTTACAGCGGAAAGTATGCGGGCTATCCCATCAAGAAAGGAAAGTTGTTTCTCGACTTGGCCTACAAGGTCTCGCAAAAGCAATTGGAAGCAGAAAACAAGATCGCAATCGATCAACTCACCTTCGGTGAGAAAACGAACAGCCCCGATGCCGTCGCTTTGCCCGTGCCACTAGCCGTCGCCTTGCTGAAGGATCGCAAGGGCCGTATCGACATCGATCTTCCGATCCGCGGGGATCTCAAGGATCCGGATTTCAAGTACGGCAGAGTCGTATGGTCGACCTTGCTCAACCTGCTCACTAAGCTCGTGGCTTCCCCGTTCACTTTATTGGGCAAATTGATGCCGGGTGGAGGCGAAGGAGAGGAACTCCAGTTCGTCGCGTTTGAGCCAGGATCTGATTCGCTGCGAAACTCTGAGTCAAAGAAGCTGGCGGCGTTAGCAGCCGGATTAGAGGAACGACCCGGATTGCGACTGGCAGTTACAGGCTCAGCCGATCCGGCGCGAGACCGAAAGGCTCTGGCATATCGACAGCTACAGGCAGGCCTTCTCGCCAAGTGGCGTCAAGAACAGAATGCTCCGGAGGAGACCAGTGTGCCGCCAGATCAAGAAGCACGGTTGGTAAAGGCCTTGTACGAGCAACAGTTCGGCCGATCGGCTGTCACGCCACCTCCCGTTTCGGCAGGGGAGCCTCGTGTGACACCATCTCCGTTCTCCGTCGAAGACATGAAGCAACAACTGATCACAGCCATGCCGTCAGACGAAGCTGGGCTGCGCAACTTGGCAAGGCAGCGGGCCGACGCTGTTCGTCGATTGCTGATCGGTGACGGCAAGCTACCAGAAGACCGACTCCTAATGAACGAGGTAAACCTGACCGCCTCTGGGCAAGAAATGGTGCGCACCACTCTGTCGGTTCTCGCAGAGCCGTGAAAGAGTCGGCCTTAGGATTTTGAGTAGCGCATTCTGGTGCCGTGGAGCAGCGAAAGCTCGATCTCTGATGCCGTAAGTTCCACAGGAAAGAGGACCCCGGATATCTTGCAGGCATTGATGCTGGCTCCTTCTAGCTGGGCCTTGCTGAAATCGACTCCTCTCAGATCCGATTGACGGAAGTAGCAATCCCGAAAATCGAGCCCCTCTGCATCCATGCCTCGAAGATCTAATCCGCGCAAATCGCACCCACGCAGATCGCATGTATCCCCCGAGGCTTTCTTGACGTTGAATTCCTTGATACATCCTTCCCGAAGAAGCTGATACATGGAATCGGTCGGAATGCGTAACCTGGGTTTATTGGAGGCCGTGGCGTCCATAGACGTCTCCTCGAGAGATGACCTGCCACCCTATCGGTCGATTCTACTTCAAGCTTGAGTTCACCCACCCCTTGCACTACTCCCGTCGAGGACAGTATCGTAGTCCAGTCAGGCCCGGTCTCATTCACCTACAGTCGAGGCAAGGAGGACATTATGGCACTACGATTGGGCGACGAAGCGCCGAATTTCACTGCAGAAACGACGGAAGGCACGATCAATTTTCACGATTGGCTAGGTGGAGGGTGGGGGATACTATTCTCCCACCCGAAAGACTATACCCCGGTCTGCACGACCGAATTGGGCACGGTGGCAAAGATCACACCGGAGTTCAAGAAACGGGGCGTCAAGGTGATTGCCATTAGCGTGGATCCTCTTGATTCACACAAAGGGTGGATCACCGACATCAATGAAACGCAGAAGACGACGATGAACTATCCGATCATCGCCGATCCAGACAGGAAGGTGGCAACGCTATACGATATGATTCACCCCAACGCGCTTGATAACATGACGGTTAGGTCTGTCTTTATTATCGGGCCGGACAAGAAAATCAAGCTTACATTGACCTATCCCGCGTCATGTGGCCGCAATTTCGATGAATTACTTCGTGTCATCGATTCTCTACAATTGACCTCGAAATACAAAGTGGCGACGCCGGCTAACTGGAAGGACGGCGAGGACTGTATTATCACACCTGCGGTGAACGATGCGGAAGCGAAGACTCTTTTCCCAAGGGGATTCAAGGTCGTGAAGCCTTACCTGAGATATACGCCGCAGCCGAATAAGTAACCGTCTTTGACCCAACATGAACGGGCGGAAGACGTCGAGCATCTTCCGCCTGTTTTCTTTCTTCTTCCGAAGAAAAGAGATGAAAACAAGCTAGGGAAGGTCTGATTAATTCGGTTTCTTGGCCGACCAGCTCTCAAAACACTGGAGATTCGACAGGCCTAGGGTCGAAATTCTGAATAAATCAGACCTTCCCTAGAACAGGGCCGGCCTTAAGGCAGAACCATATCTAATCTTACATCACAATAAAAGTCGGCATAAAACTATGGCAGCATGATGATTAGGAAAGAACTGAACTGGTAGGCTACACCAACAACAGCCCTGTTTCTCGTAAGTTCCTCCACATCGGGGAGCCGAGAAAGCGTTGGAACGCCCGCGCCCCTTCGGGGTAAGAAGCCTGCACGTCACGCCAAAGTGGGTAAGCGCCGTTATTCGGGCGAACAGGCGATGCCCGATCAGTAAGCATTGCGAGCCATCTCGTCTGTGCCGGGGAAAGTGTGGACGATCGGCGAAAAGCGTTCGCGATTCTGTCTTCTCCGATCCACACAAGCCGCCGCTCCAGCGAGAGAGCGTCGTGTGGGCGACGCGGTCTCGTGACCGTAGCGGCCCAGGTCGATGTGACATGAGGTCGTGGCACGACCCGGTCGAACCAACCTCGCACGTCCATTCTGAGGCCCTTTCCCTCCAAGAAGTTGAGCATCGATCGCCGGAGACCTTCGCTGATCCAATCCGGTGTCACGCCATTTTTGTCGTAAAATGCGAGATCGTTCTCAGCAAATCCTTCAAACTTCCCCCGAAGGACCTTGATACCATGAGTCGCCGGAGCCTGGCCGATTGGGCTGTGCGCCGTTAGCGTAAAACGATGCCAGAACGCGGACTGGATAAGATCCAGCGCGAAAAGCTGCCGGACGCGTTCGAGTGAGTCCACGGTCTCCTGGATCGTCTCAGAAGGAAATCCGTACATCAAATAGGCATGAACCATGATGCCGGCCCTCCGGAATGCCGAAGCCACTCGCGCTGCCTGATCGACAGAAATTCCCTTCTTCATCTTCTTCAGAAGCCGATCGGATGCGGCCTCGAGTCCGGCCGTTACGGCGATACAACCGGAAGCTGCCAGGAGCCGGCAGAGATCCGGCGTGAACGCCTCTTCAAATCGAATGTTGCCCCACCAACGAATCCGAATGTTGTTCTCAATCAAACCTAGTGCGAGAGCTTTAAGGGCCGCGGGAGGCGCCGCTTCATCGACAAAATGAAATGTGCGATGGCTCGTTTCGGCAATAAGCAGGTTGATCTGCTGAATCAATCGTTCGGTCGGAGCCATCTCGTATCGGGCGATATAATCCAACCCAACGTCACAAAATGTGCACTGCTTCCAATAACAGCCGTGGGCGACCATCAGCTTGTTCCAATGACCTTCCGACCAGAGGCGATGCATCGGGTTGGCGCTGTCGAGAATCGTGAGATAACGGTCGAGCGGCAAGCCATGATATGTGGGACATCCGATCTCGCCTATTCCGACGTTATTTTGCGATCCTTTGTTGAAGAAGACCACACGATTGTTCTCGCGAGACATGGTGCGCACCAGTTCCGTTCTAAGTCGTTTACCAGAAAGGTATTCGATCAAGGACAGTAGCGGAAGCTCACCGTCATCAAGCGTGATGTGATCGACAAAGTCGAACACACGAGGGTCGCTAAGGCGTCGGAGTTCGGTGTTCACATAGCCTCCACCCATCGCTATGGTTACCTGCGGTCGCTTGCGCTTGATCGCTTGAGCAATTCTGAGTGCGCCATAAAGATTTCCCGGGAATGGTACGGAAAGCCCGACCAATGACGGCTTAAACGATTCCAGATGAAGAGCCAAAGCCTCCAGCATCAACGAATCCGTGAGGGATGGTGGCTCCGACAGCGCCTTAAGAACGGGATCGAACGACGAGGCGGATCGTGCAAGTTGATCGGCATAGCGGTTGAGAGCGAAATGTGGCGCTACAGTCGCTTGAACCAAATCGGCAAGATCCTCAATAAACAACGTGGCCCAATGCTTGGCCCGATCTCGCACGGACAATCCGGCGGACGCGCGAACCTTTCCGATGAAACGGGGCCCTTGCGGCAAAAACCCTTTCTGAACGATACGTCGAGCGACGGCAGGATGCCGGCCTTGCAGAAATCCCACGACCATATCGACTCGATCGAGATATCGCGCCTTCTGCGAAAGCATCTCCACGGCCGGAGGAGGCAACTGCTCCCCAAGCAGTCGGACTCTGTCGAATACAGCCTGCATTCCGGATCTACTGAATAGTCGCAATACCATTTCGATCCCGAGATCAGCCTGCTTGCAATCTATTCCACGAGATCGGAGAAAGCCCGTCAGGTGAGCAGTAGACGGATAGGGCGTATTGAGTTGAGTCAGAGGGGGGATCAGGAGCAGAACTCGGGGGATGGGCATGTGCTCAGATAGCACAATCCCGAAAAGAGATACCAGCCCCCACATCGAGGTAAAGGCAACTAATCGCTAACGATGGGAGCAAATGAGTCCGGCTAAGATATTCTTAAACCATTCGGCACGGCTGGGGGAGTTGAATCCACTGCCGGCCCAAAAACAGCATCCGCCAGTTGATTTACGGCGTTCTGCTCCTCTGAATCTAAGGCTTCCACAAACGAGCGTCCTCCGAGATCAAATCCGGCTGCAGTGTGGAAAATCCAAGCCGCAGCTCCCGCATCGCGGGACTCTTTTGCCGCCTGAACGAACTGGGATGCCGACGGAAAGTTGACAAAGCCACGTCGGTTCTCCTCCTGCAAGTATACAGGAACCGATGAACGCCCGATGCTACCAAGGTAAGATTTCAATGCCGTGACACGCTCTCCCGTTTGATCGTACCAAAGATCGTTTCGGTCAAAATGCGGAGCCATGACTTGAACGCCTGCGGAGAGTTCACCATCAACATTGGGAGAATTTATTTGAAGATTCTGGTCGTTAAAGAACAGATGATTCGCCGCGCTCGAAACAAAAAGAATTGCGTTGGGATTAGACTGTCTAGCCGCTTGAATCATTGCCTGCACGACTTGGTGCGATACAGACCAATCTGGAGGGCCGTAGGAATTCTCCTCGTGCTCATTAATCAGATCGAAGAATACGTTGGGCTCTTCCGCCAGGATTCGGACGGTGTTGCGAACCGCATTTTCTCTCGCCCCTGGTGTTTTGAGGTGAGCATCGCTGTATGCGTGCAGAATCGTCACATCGACCACGATGCCCCTGGCAGCCGCAGCTTGCGCCAACGCACGGACCGTTTCACTGCGGACAAAGTTTCCATCTTGGTCAAAAGCGCTCTCCGCTCCATTCCCGTCGTGCGTATTCCAATCTAGAAAAATTCTGATCAAATTGAATCGGTGAGAGTGTAGCGCATCCAGATCAGAAAGATGCCAGTCCAGCGCATCAAAATAGCTGACGCCAAGAAGAAAGGTGGGTTTTCCGTCGATAGTGAACCGGTCTGCAGCAAGCCCAACCCTGGTTGCTGATTGTGCGGGGGACTTCGCGGCACAGACGAGAAGCGCGCTTGCCACAATTGCGGCGAAGAAGGTTCGAACTGTCCTTTCTATTGAGGATTCCGTGTGATTCATGCCGCTAAGCTTCACGGCAAGAATAATGCCATTCGACGCTATTATGCTAATACAATCGCGGAAGATGAGAAACCGCACGTCCCCATTATGCACTCAAACCAAATTGCGCATAAAGACGAATCCGACCCTCCCCGACAGTGGCAACCGCCTCATGAAGGCCACAACCTGCACTTATTGTCGTTTTGCGCACATTTGCCGCTTCGCCACGACACGGATTAGGCATCTGATTCATGATCGTTAGAAACATGGGAGAACAGTAAGTACCTGTGGACGGTGAACAAGATTACCGAACAGGAGAACGATACTTAAATGCGATCGGAACTCTCCCGATAGGCGGGGAGCCCAACACACATGTCGCCACAGTGCCCTTCGGCAGGAATGCAGAAACAGTAAGACGGGACCAAGTAGTGTGTTATTCGGATATCTTGTAAGCGGCAGGTAGTGGAAGTGATTGTCTCTAAAAGAAGCCCTATTTTCTTATGTCTAGGATGCTTCCCAATACCAGGTCGGCGGTCTGGAGCGTCCTAAGATTCGCCTCAAAACCCCGTTGGCCGATTATGAGATTAACGGCTTCCTGCCCCAAGTCGACATTTGACAACTCAACCTGCGACGGCCCTTGTCCGAGATCCTTGAGGACCATTGGGCCGGCTGCGTTGTCCTTTTGGATGACAGGCAAGACCCCCCCCGTTTCGACTTCAACGAACTCCACCTGTGAGTTCTTGAATCCGTCCGTGTTCACGTTTGCCACATTGTGCGCGGCAACTTCGATTTTTTTGGAAAACCCGGACAGTCCTGAGAGCGCAGTGTGAATGGCGGGCATCATGGGCTCCTCCAAAAGCGACAATGTTCGTGTCATATCTTTCAGCGTCCCTGCCGCCTGCGGAGCGCTTGGCAAACCAAGCGAACCCTCATGGTAACTCCGTCCTGCTGTATTGAATTTAGCAGACTTACAGGAATAGTGGCTTCTCCCACTGAACAACAACGCCGACAAACGATCATGAACCAGCACCCAGCATGCGCACTCCTGGAGAAGTCACCCATGGCACTGAGGCGGCCGGCACATACCTGTGGTCGTCGATGAACTAGACAAAACCCTTAAGGTTCGATACCTCACGGCCGATACGATAAGGACAAACGGCTCTATCCACAGACACTGCTATGGCAAAACGCTCCATTTCCATCGCACGCCTCAAAGTCGGTATGTACCTGGCGGGGGTCGACCGCTCCTGGCTTCACACACCGTTTCTGCGCCACAAATTTTTGATCAAAGAAGAGAAGGAGATCATAGCACTGCAAAAAGCCGGCATTGCCGAGGTCGTCATCGATACGGACCTCGGACTCGATCCTGATACGCCACCCCCCAGCCAAAATACGCAGGAGCATGAAGCGCCCGCGACTCCTCATCAGAAACTTCCCGCCGGGGATCTTCACATCTCACAGGCTGAGCCGGCTTCATTATCTGCCGAACGGTTATCCCCCGCGCACCTGGCAGGACAATTCTCCGCAGCCAAGCGACAGCGCTTGGATTGGATGGATCGCACAAGTGCTCTCTTTGAGAAGACGAGAGCAACAGATCTCGTCGATGTCGGAGAAGTCCGTCAGATCGTGGAAAGCGTTATGGAAAGCCTACTGGAGCGTCAGGCCGCATGCCTGGCCGTACTCGGCTTGCGGCAGCAGGATGCAACTCTTCAGGAACATGGAATAACTGTGTGCACACTATCCTTGGTATTAGCAAAGGCTCTCGCTCTCCCGGAACCACGCCTGAGGCAACTTGGAATGGGAGCGCTTCTCCACGACATCGGGCTGACCAAACTCCCACAGAATATCATTAAAAGAACGAAAGCGATGCCACCAGCTCAGCAAGCGTTGTATCGGACCCACCCGGACCTCGGAGTAGGGGTGCTTCAGAAGAGCGGGGCGACGGGGCCGGACGTTGTTTCCATTGTCAAGGGCCATCACCCATTCGACAATGGGCCGCAGGCATCATCTGATGAGACGGAGGGCAGCCCGGATCTCGTCAAACTCGTGAGCGTCATCGACCAGTATGATGAACTGATCACGGGCCAGACCGGCTTGACGCCGATGTCGTCCAATCACGCCCTCACACAGCTTTATCAGCATTTCCGTACCTTTCCAGACTGGCTGCCTCTGGTGTCCTCGCTGATCAGAGTGATCGGGGTATACCCGCTCTACAGCATCGTGTCGCTTACGAGCGGAGAAACCGGCGTGGTCGGAGCTATTACCCCGGGGAAAGCTCACCTCCCGTATCTCTACATTTGCCGCGACCGATACAAACGTCCTTGTGTTCCGCCCACGCCCGTCGATCTGATTCAAGAACCGGAGGGTGGACGCCGAATCAAGGAGGTCCAGGATCCTGTGCAAGCTGGCATAGACGTCGAACTGGTCCTCAAACAGGTAGCTGCATGACCCTCCCGCTTTCCCCATTTTCGCCCTCAGAGAACAATCATCAGAACCACCCTCTCTCTTGGTTCCCAACCCGGGAAGATCTGCACCTGCTCCTCGAAGCGTCAGGAGAAGGCTTGATCGTAACGGATCGGGAGGGACGCATTCTATCTCTGAATCCTGTCGCGCAACAAATGATCGGACGAAACCTTGATGTCACGGGTCAGGCGATCCATGACCTTTTCCAATGCATGAGTAAATCGCCCGGGGGAGCCATGGTTTGTCCATTTCAAGAAGTCGTCCGCTCCGGAGAAGCAACGATACTCGGAGAGCATCGGTGGACTAGGCCTGACGGCACGGTTCTGGAACTCTCCGCCACATTCTGGCCTCGGCGAAAAGGGCTGGAGATCATCGGCGCTGTCGTCGTCTGCCGCGACCTAACCGCCGAGTGGGAAGTGCAGCGAGAGATTCAACGCGTAGCACGTCTGGCTGAAGATGCGCCCAATCCCATTGTGGAATTCAACGAATTTGGAACGATGCTCTATGCCAACAACGCGATGATCGAGTTGATGAACAAGAAAGGTGGAACTGAGAATCCGATCGATACGGTTTTGCCGCAACCCTTGGAAGCGCTTTTGCGACAGTGCCTAGAAACCAAGGCACCGACGCCAAAGTACGAGCATGTACTCGACGACATGGTACTGGCCTGGTCGTTCTTTCCTCTAAGCGACGTAAAACAGGTGCGAGCCTACGGACTGGATATCACGGCGAACGTGGAGCTTAGGCATGCCAAGGCAGCGGCAGAGGAGGCAGCCAAGGCTAAGGGTATTTTTCTCGCCACTATGAGTCACGAACTCCGCACCCCCATGAACGGCGTGTTGGGCTGCACACAACTTCTCCAGGAAACGAGCCTAAACGGCCAGCAGCGGGAACTGATTGCGACAATGCAGCGTTCGGCGGAAGCTCTCCTGGCGTTGGTCAACGACATTCTCGACTTTTCAAAGATCGAGGCAAGCAAAATGACCCTGGAGGTCGCGGACGTCGATTTACGTTCGCTGACCAAGGATGTCGTTACGCTGGTGGCCGAGTTGGCCAAACGCAAAGGCCTTGCACTAAAAACATCTATTGCCGAAGATATTCCGGAACTGTTTCGCGGCGATCCGGTTCGGCTTCGGCAGGTCTTGTTCAATTTGGTCGGCAATGCCATCAAGTTCACGGAGCGGGGTTCGGTCGAGATCACCCTCTCACTCGAATCGCCCGCAGCACCGAATACCGACACTTCCATCATCCGCTGGACCGTCAAGGACACCGGAATCGGGATGACGAAGCAGCAGCAGGAGCGGCTGTTTCAAGCCTACAGTCAAGCCGAAGCCTCGACCGCTCGGCGCTTCGGCGGAACCGGACTGGGGCTGATGATCTGCCGCCAACTGGTCGGCATGATGGGAGGGACCATCGTCGTTGAGAGTACTCCAGGGCAAGGCAGCACATTCTCCTACACGACACATCTACTCCCCGCAATCATACGCACAACCCAGGACGCCTCTGAGGATTCGCCGGTATCCGCCTCGACGGAATCCCGAGGCCCGTGCCGTGTGCTGGTCGCCGACGACAACGAAATCAACCAGGTGGTCGCCTGTAAGTTTCTCCAGAAGCTCGGCCATCACGTCGAAGTGGCCAGGAACGGAAAAGAAGCCGTCGAATCGTTGGGAAGAACCACCTATGACGCCGTGCTCATGGATTGCGAGATGCCTGTGATGGATGGATATGAAGCTACGAAGTTTATAAGAGAAGGTGAAAGTGGGGGATCCCGCCGGTTGCCTATCATTGCCATGACCGGGAACGCCTCTCTCGAAGATGCTCACAAATGCAAAGAGGCCGGCATGGATGAGGTGGTGACAAAGCCGGTGACAATGATTACTCTTCGCGACACGCTTGAACGTTTGCTGACCCGCGTTTCGAAGTGATCACTCCCCCCAACTTTCTGTAATCGTTGCGCCACCCAGCCTCGGTCGAGTACTGTGGGGCGGTGACCCGCGCATTCTCACAAAACGGCGAACAGCGGCACGTCATCTACAGCGACTTCAACTGTCCGTTTTGTTACGCGCTGCATGAGCGGCTCCACGAGATGGATCTGCTGGATCGAGTGACCTGGCGGGGTGTGCAGCACGCCCCGCATCTGCCGAGGCCGATGAAAGTCTGGCAAGGTTCCCTGGCCGCCGAGTTACGCCATGAGGTGTCGGTGGTGCAACGGCTGGCACCGGAGCTTCCGATCAGCCTGCCGTCCGGTAAGCCCAATACTGGACATGCAATCGCCCTGGCTGCCTCGCAGATACAACGAGATCGTGAAAGCGGAATGCAGGTGGTGCGGGCCTTGTACCGCGCCTTTTGGCTTGAGGGGAGAGACCTTTCGAATCCACTGGTGTTGGACAAGTTCGGTCTGGCGGACGGAACCGACCTCGATCAACAGATCGAGGAATGGAGACAGGGATGGCAAGCGACCGGTCAGGCCGGCGTTCCGCTGCTGGTCGCACCGGATGGTCAGATGCTGGTCGGCTGCATGCCGGCCGATGCCATCCGTCGATTCATGAACATGGGAAGCGAGTCGCGAAAGGAGACCGACATTCAATGGGGCTTATAGATCAGACTGAGGAGATCGAAACGATTCTCCGCACCTGCCGAACGATTGCGGTCGTCGGCGCCTCCTCCAATCCGGCAAGACCATCGAATCGTGTCGCGGCATATATGAAGAGGCAGGGTTATCGAGTGATTCCCGTCAATCCGAACGAGCAGTCGGTGATCGGGGAGAAGGCCTACCCCTCACTCGACAGTCTGCCGGAGAAGGTCGATCTCGTGGATATCTTCAGAAAGCCGGACGAGGTAATGCCGATTGTTGAAGCGGCGATCGCAAAGGGTGCGAGGGCGATTTGGATGCAAGAGGGCGTGGTGAATGAAGCTGCGGCAGTCCGAGCCAGAGAGGCTGGACTCCTGGTCGTGATGGATCGTTGCTGGCTCAAGGAGCATGCGGCGAGCGGGCGTCATGGGTGAACGCACGGCGTCTTCAAAAGGCGGGCCGGCGCCTGATCCCCAGCGAGACGCGCTAGTGGCGACTGCCGAAATGCTGGCCGCCATCCTCGACAGCACCGTCAGAATTCCGGGCACGTCGTTGTACCTGGGGATCGATCCGTTGATCGGGTTGATTCCGGGAGTCGGCGACGTCCTCGCGAATCTTGTAGGAACGGTCATTCTCGGTTTGGGGGCAAGGCTGGAAGTTCCGCGGATCGTCCTTGCCAGAATGAGCCTCAATCTCCTGATCAACGGAGCCGTTGGGGCCATCCCAATCGCCGGCGATCTTTTTTCGGTCTGGTTCCGCAGCCATGCTAGAAACGCCGCCCTGCTCAGGCAAGCCGCGACGCAACCCTACCGCGGTTCCCATCTCGATTGGTTCTACGTCTGCAGCATCATCGGCGGGACCGTGCTGGCCCTCGTTGCTGCCGCCGCCCTGGTTCTCTGGCTGATCGTCACAAACTTGGCCCGTTTCGCGTCGTAATGCCGGACGACGGATTTCCCTTGACCGTAGACTCAAGGAAAGTCTGTTTCAACTGCGGGAATGAACCGGTGCCGGCGTCGATCAGGCCGGCACGAACTTCAGCGCTGCCCCGTTGATGCAGTAGCGCAAGCCGGTCGGTTTCGGTCCGTCCTTGAAGACATGACCCTGATGGCCTTCGCAGCGTGCACAATGGACTTCAGTGCGCGGGAAAATCAGCTTGTAGTCGGTCGTGGTTTCCACGACTCTTGGATCAATCGGCTGCCAGAAACTGGGCCAGCCGGTACCGCTGTCGAATTTGTGTTCCGATGAATAGGCGGGGAGATCGCAACCGGCACAGTAATAGATGCCGGCCTTCTTATTGTCGTGCATGTTTTGTGTAAAGGGCCGCTCGGTATCCTCATGCCGCAACACCCGGTAGGCCTCCGGCGACAACAGTTTCTTCCACTCCTCATCAGTCTTCACGACTTTTACGATCTGGCCGATCTCAACTTTTTGCGCCATGGTAGTCTCCTTCGGAGCGGGACTGCACAGACATCCGTCGAGGAAGCCCCGGTATCCTTACATAGGCTGCGAGACGGGAGCAAGCAGCGAGGATTAGGGACTCCCAACTTCCGTCGGGAGTCCCGCACCGTTAGGCCGACGCCGCGGTCTGTCGCTCGGGCGCCGGCGCCCCGGGCCCCGAGCCGTCATGGTTGAAGGCCGCCGGCAGCACGTCTTCGATCCGTTCTGCCAAGATGAAGGTCATGTCGTCTCGCACCTCCTGCGGCACGTCCTTCAAGTCCTTTTCGTTGCCCTTCGGCAGAATCACTCGTCTGATGCCGGCACGATGAGCCGCCAACATCTTTTCCTTGATCCCGCCGACGGGGAGGACCAATCCGCTCAGACTGATCTCGCCGGTCATGGCCGTGTCGCTTCGTACCGGCTTGCCCTCGTAAGAAGAAGCCAGGGCGGTCGCCATGGTGATTCCGGCCGATGGTCCGTCCTTCGGAATGGCGCCGGACGGCACGTGAATGTGGACCCCGTTCCGCTTGAAGCGCGAAATGTCCAGCCCCATGCTCTCGGCATGCGACCACAGATAACTTCTCGCGGCGCGGGCCGACTCCTGCATCACGTCGCCCAGTTGACCGGTCAGGGTCAATTCATGGCTGCCGGGCAGCAACGTCGTTTCAATGTAGAGCACGTCGCCGCCGGTCGGCGTCCATGCCAACCCGGTGGCCACACCGGTCGGAAGGTGCTTGCGCGCCTCTTCCGGCATGAACCGTTCGGAGCCCAGCCATTCGGGCAACAGCGAGGGTTCGATGGCGACCGGTTTCCGTTCCGCTCCCTCCGGAAGATCGGCGAAGGCCAACGCCACTTTTCTCGTGAGCCGCCCAAGCATCTGTTCCAACTGTCGCACGCCCGCTTCTCTCGTATAGCGGCTGATGACGACGTTCAAGACTTCGTCGGACAGCGTGGCCTGATCGGCGTCCAGGCCGGCTTCCTTCAGGCGCCGCGGCCAGAGGTAGCGCTTGGCGATCTCGGCCTTCTCCCGCTCGCTGTAGCCCTGCAGCCGGATGATCTCCATGCGGTCCAACAGCGGCTGGCTGATCGTATCCAACGTGTTTGCCGTCGTGATGAAGAACACCTTCGACAGATCGAACGGCAGATCCAAGTAATGGTCCCTGAACGTGTGGTTCTGCGCCGGATCGAGAATTTCCAACAAGGCCGCTGCCGGGTCTCCGCGGAAGTCGCGGCCCATCTTGTCGACCTCGTCCAGCATCAGCACCGGGTTGTTGACGCCGGCCCGCCTCACCGCCTGAATGATCCGGCCGGGCAGGGCGCCGACGTAGGTGCGGCGGTGGCCGCGGAGTTCGGCCTCGTCATGGACGCCGCCCAGACTGAACCGTTCGAAGGTTCTTCCCATGGCCCGCGCAATCGACTGTCCCAAGCTGGTCTTGCCGACACCCGGAGGTCCGACCAAGCAGAGGATCGGCGCCTTGGCGGTCGGGTTCAACTTCAGCACGGCCAGATGTTCGACGATTCGTTCCTTCACCTCTTTGATGCCGTAATGGTCGTCGTCGAGTACCTGCCGCACCTTGGCGAGATCCAGATGCTCTTCCGACGCCTTCCTCCACGGCAGTTCGAGCACGAATTCAAGATAGGTTCTCAAGACCTGATGGTCGGGCGACGAGGGCGGCACCTTCCCCAGCCTCGTCACTTCCCGCTCGACCTCTTTTCTGACATGCTCGGGAAGGTCGGCCTCCTCGATTTGCTTCTTGAGCCGGGCCATCTCGTTTTCCTCGCCGTCGCTTTCACCCAGCTCTTCCTGAATGGCTTTCATCTGCTCCCGCAGCACGTACTCGCGCTGGCTCTTGCCGATCTTGGCCTTAGCGTCGCTGGCGATCTTTTCCCGCAGTTGGAGTATCTGAATCTCCCGGGAGAGGAACGCATAGAGTGAGCGCAGTAATTCGAGCACGGTCGAACTTTCGAGCAATGTTTGCTCGTCCTTCACCGTGAGGTTCAGCAACGAAGCCACGCGGTAAGCCAACGTCGCCGGGTTTTCTTCGTTACGAAACGCCGCGGTCGCTTCTTCGATGCCGGGCGCCTGGACGATGCGGGGCAGATCGGTCACGAGATCCTGAATCGCCCGTTGAAGGGCCTGCGCCTCCCGGTCGGCATCCGCCGGCAATTCCAATCGGCGAACCTGGACCTGCAAGAAAGGCGAGTCCTGTTCAAGCTTCAAAAGGGCAACGCGCTCGATGCCTTGAAGCACTACATGCTGGATAGCGTCGTCCGCGCGGGCTATTTGTTTAACCACCGCCTTCGTGCCGATGGTGTACAGGTCTTCAAGGCCGGGATTTTCCACTGTCGCCTCGCGCTGGGCCACTACCAGAATCATCTTGTCTTCGGTTTGCAACGCGGCATTGACGGCGGCGAGCGATGGCGGGCGCCCCACGGTCACCGGCATGAGGATGCCCGGAAACAGCACGGTGCGTTTGATGGGCAGCACGGGCAATGTCACGGTAACTTGAGGTGTAGTCATGGGGGAGAATCCTCCACTCGTCAGAACATCAACGGACGAACAACGTGGGAAAGGAGATAGGTACGGCGGAGGAGAAGTCAAGAACCTGTGAAAAGACGCTGGATTAGCCGATTCTAACGGTCGACGAAGAGCCCGCCCTTGGGATAGAGAATGATCCTAGAATCCGCCGGGACCTGCTCCGGGGATTGGATCGGTTCCGTCCGTGGCTGATAGCGGTCTTTCCCGCCAAAGTCGAAGAATCCGGCCAGGCCCTGCTCGGATGCCCTGCCGAATCCGAGCTTAGCGTGATACACGTCATTGCCGCCTTCGTCGATGAAGAAACCGAAACCTGAATAGTCTGCCGCTCCGAGCCCCGTCGAGTCTGTAAAGTCGTATCGGTCGTTCCCGTTATCTCCATCGACTGCAACGCTCACTCCATGGTCCCACGCGGCACCTGCATTGTAGAAAGGACCGGTCGAGCCATAACGATCATCACCTCTTCGGTCGATGAAGACGGATACTCCGTGGTGGGCAGAAGAGCCTAGCCCGTACCGAGCCGCGTGATAGTCGTCGTTCCCGTCCAGATCCATCATGACACCTGCGCCGAAAAAGTAACCATGTCCTTGTGAGAAATTGGCGCTGTCGTAGTGATCCCGACCTTCGACATCCAGCAGGATGCCCCAACCGCCGGCGAGGCTCTGCGCCTGCCACTCGGCGCGTTTCGTGAGAACCCTCGCGCCCGATCCGGTGCCGAGACCGAAGCAATCGTATTGAAAGAGAGGGTCGCCCGCCTTGGCGTTGGGCGCGTCCTGCGCATTGTAGGCGCTCGGGATCTTGTCGCCGCATTGGTAGTGGTCGTCTCCACGCACGTCGATAACCGCGCCGACGCCGGCAGGCCCACCGAACCCGACGGCGAAGCCATGGCTGGTATACCGGTCGTTCCCCGATGCATCGAAGAGCAGACCGAGGCCTCCGATCGCGGCACCTTGCGTCAACCTGTTGCCCATGTACACGTCGTTGCCGCGGCCGTCGTAGAGAATCCCGAGCCCCGCGAATCCCGCTCCGCCGCTTCCCATGTCGAGCTGATAGACGTCGTCGCCGGCATGGTCGATCAAGAGACCCACGCCCAGCCGTCCGGTCGCCAGCCCGAGCGCATCGCCGTTATAGGTATCGTTGCCCTCGAGATCGATGACGACCGAGTTACCATGCTCGATGTCCGTGGCAGCGGCGATCTGACCTCGGTACAGATCGTTCCCTCCGAGATCGATCACGATCGCGAACTGCTTGTCCAACTCATAGGTATTGGGACCTGGGCCTCCGATCACGATGAGTCCGAACGACGTCTTTTCCACGTGGAGCACCTCCCCTGTCACGCCGGCCGGCACCTGAGAGGCGGCGAGTGGTTTCGGAAAGGCTGCGGCCAGTTGGGCGAGCCAGCGCGGGTTGGCCAGCCGCGTCAGTACCTGTGCGCTCGCAATCAGGTTGGCATAATCGATCCGTTCTTGGACGAGTTCTTGAAACCGCAGATCGGCTTTGATCTGAGCCATGGTGCGGTCATTCAACGGAGAGACCTGCGGCGTATAGTGGGCGGCGATGGACCTGGCATGGGCAAAGAGAAACTGTTTGTCGGATTCTTCCAGTTGAGTCAGCGCCTTGTCCCGATGTTGCGCGGCGGCATCCAAGCTTTCCAGCATGAAAGTGGTCACGTCTAGCGGCGTCGCCTGGGCGGGCAGGGGAACCGGCTTATGAAACGTCGAGGTGCGATCCATGCCGGCTTCCAACACGTCCAGGATGACCGGCAGATTGACGGCGCCTTCATCCGCCAAATCCGCGAGGAGCAACCCCTGCTTTTCCAGGTTGACCAACCCTTCCCACGGCCGACGCAACGTATCCAAGACCAGCCTGCGTTTGAACTGGGCCGGAACGCTGGCGACCGATTCCTGCGCCGACGTGACCTTGGCGTATTGGCCGGGAAGCAGCCGATCGAAATCATTCCGGGCGGAAGGTGCGAGCCGTTCGACGACCGATTCTCGCATGAGGCCGGCTTCGCGGACAGTCGACTGTGGACCGAGCCAGGCTAAAAATCCCTGGATGGCGGTGCAGCCCGGCAAGACGAGCAGCAGGATCAAACTGAACAGTCGGCGAAGGCGGTACGACATGCGTGGGAGATTACCGTGAGCGGTGGGTGATTATCATGAGCGAGCTACGGAAAGATGATCGCCTGTTCCGCATGGCCGATGTGTCTCAGGGCGGTCTCCATCGCATCGGTCATGGCGGGAGGGCCGCAGACGAAAACCGCGCTGTCAGGACTTGGCGGCGGAAGATGCCGACGCAACATCTCTTCCGTCACACGGCCGGCACCCTGGGTCCAACCGGCCGGCGGTTGTTCCAACACATGAAAGCAATGGAAGCTCGCATGTTCGCGCTCCGCCTCGTCCCACTCCTCGCGGAAAATGATATCCGCTTCGGTCTTGTTGGCGAAGATCAGAAATAACTCCACCTGGAGGCTGTTGGCCAGAATCCAGCGGATGATGGAGATCATCGGTGTGATGCCGGTGCCTCCCGCCACAAAGCCGACCCTCTTTGCCATCCCGTCGATCCAATGACCGCCGGGAAACGGTCCGCTCATCAACACCTGATCGCCGACCTTCCGTTCATGGAGATACGTGGAAATCGCCCCGCCCGCGTAGCGCTTGACCGTGAGATCGAAATAGCCGGTCGCGCCGGGCATCGAAGAGGGCGTGTAGGGGCGCTTTACGGCTTTGCCGTCGATCGTCGCATGGACGTAGAGATGGTCGCCGGGCAGCAGGTCCAGCGTGACATCCTCGGGTAGGGCGAAGCACAAGGTCTTCGTGTCGTGCGTATCCTGATGAATGTCCGTGAGTTCATAGGGCACCGCCTGCTTGGACGAAATACGTCTGACCGGCGGCATCGTCATACGCGTATCATACGGGGTGGAAGGAGGAGTCGCAACAGAGGCAGGGGGGAGATTCAAGCCAGGAGGGGAGAACCTAAGGCGAAGGCCGGCGTTTCTTCACAAAGGCGCCGAATCGAGCGGCGAGGATCGGTGGTATGGAGAAGACACCGAACGCAACGAGTGCGAGCGGCCAGAGGTTACCCAATCCTTGAGACGCGAAGAGCCACAGGGCCTGACCAGGAACTGTAGCGATTCCCCATCTCCAATAATGATGCGGCTCAACGAACCCGAGCGTCCCGGCCACCATACAGAGGATCGGGATGCCGAAAGACATGTACAATCCGGAATCCCAAGCTTCCGTTCGGCCTGAAATGATGGAGATGGCGCCCCAGATGAACATGCCGGAGAGCAGGGCGACCGTGTAAATCCAATGTTCCCTCTTCATCGTAGAAAACCCTACGCGGGAACAGACGAGGCGTCAAGTATGGCAAGGATTGAGCGGGCAGGAACCCGTTGGAAACGGCGGATAGGTGACGAATCGATGAAATCGACAATGCCCGCGCGTTCTTTTCAGAAAATGATCCGATGAAGTCTTGTCCTTCCCACATACTCTGGGTCGCGCCTCTCGCGCTGTGTGTGATGACTGGAGCCTGCACGCCACTGGCGTTCACTGCCGCTAATCTACCCACGCGTTTCGACGACATGACCGTCGTGCGCGACCGGGCCTATGGACCTCTGCCTCAGCAGAAGTTGGACATCTATCTGCCGACCGGCGCCACGAATCGGCCGCGGGAGGTAATCGTCTTTTTCTATGGCGGGCGCTGGAGTTACGGGGAGAAGGAGCAATATCGATTCGTCGGCTCAGCTTTCACGAGTCAGGGCTTCATCGTGGTTATCCCAGACTACCGCAAGTATCCGGAAGTGCGGTTTCCCGCGTTCGTCGAGGACGGGGCGAAGGCGCTCGCCTGGGTCCATGACCACATTGGCGAAGTGCAGGGTAACCCGAGTCGGATCCATGTAATGGGTCATTCCGCCGGCGCCCATATCGGCACGTTGCTCGCCGCCGATTCCCGGTATCTGGACGCGGAAGGAAAAGACCGGTCGGCCGTCATACGCGACGTGGTCGGCCTCGCCGGTCCCTATGCCTTCACGCCCGACGAGCCGGATCTGGAAGACATGTTCGGCCCGCCGGCGAACTATCCGAACATGCAGGTCACGACATTCATCGACGGCGCCCAGCCCCCGATGTTGCTGCTCTACGGTGACGAGGATTCGGTGGTGGAGAGGTACAACCTGGAACGATTAACGCAGCGCATCACCGAACGAGGCGGCTGCGTGCGGCCGATCATCTACCATGCCGTCGGCCACACCAGCCTCCTCGGCGCCCTGTCCTGGTTCAACCCAGGGTCGGTACCGGTCGTGGAGAATATTCTTGCGTTTCTCTCTTCCTGCGTTCGATGATGGCTTGCTCAGAGTAGGCTGGCAATGGGCCCAGTTCCTCGCACACCAGGCGGGGCTAGGCAAGCGTCGACGGAGCCAGTCGCCGCCTTGCACCACCTGCGACGATCACAAACTCATAGAGCCGGCATTCCAGCGCCCCGTTGAAGAGGGGAATGCGCTTAGACGGAGCCAAGCCGATGAGTTTCGGCACACTGGCGTCGTGCGTGAATACGTAGGCACGCCAGCCGGTGAAGCGCTGCTTCAGCCAATCGCCCAGCTTGGGGTAGAACGATTCCAGTTCCTCCGGCTTGCTGAGACGGACGCCATAGGGCGGGTTAATCACCATCACGCCTCGGTCGGCCGGCGCTTCCAGATCCAGAATGTCGCTCTGCTTCAGCCGGATGTCGATGCCGACTCCGGCGCCTTGAAACGTCCGCTGCGCGATCTTCACCGTCGCCGGATCACGGTCGGATGCATAGATGGCGGCCGGTACATGGGCCACTTGTTTGGCGCGGGCCGCTTCGCGGAGATGGCCCCAACGCTGGGCATCATGAATGAGCAACCGCTCGAACGCGAAGTTCCGTGAGATGCCGGGCGGGATCTGTCGGGCCATCAAGGCGGCTTCGAGCGGGATCGTCCCGCCGCCGCACATGGGATCGATCAACACGTCTTTGTGAGACCAGCCTGCCAACTTGAGAATTCCCGCGGCCAGATTTTCCCTCAACGGCGCTTCGACGGGGGCCATCCTAGAAACTTGCCGATGGCCGCGCTTGAAGAGCGGCTCGCCGGACGTATCCAGATAGAACGTGACGGTGCTCTGGTCGAGAAAGGCGTCGAGCCTGATGTTCGGGCGCTCGGTATCAACGCTGGGGCGTCGTTGTTTGGAGGCGACAAACCTGTCGCAGACGGCGTCTTTGGTCCGGAGCGTAATGAAATCCAGGCTGGGCAGGGGACAGCGGCGCGCACTGACCTTGACCTTGATCGTCTGCGAGGGCGCGAACCAGTCGGGCCAGGCGAGGGCATAGGCGCCTTTGTAGACGTCGTCTTCGGTCTTGTAGTCGCTCTTGCCGACTTCCCACAGCACGCGGCTTGCGATGTGACTCTTCAGATTCACCCAGCACATGGTCGCCCAGGGAGCGGTGAAGCCGACGCCGCCGTCAGTCCTGCTGGTCATCGGCACACCGAGGTCGTGGAGTTCCTGTTCGAGAACGCCTTCCAGGCCGCGGGGGCAGGGTGCAAAGAACCGATGTTTTGTGCTATCCATTCTTTTCCCATCCACCTGCGAGAGCCGACGTGAAATACTGCAGCGCCTGCGGGGCCCCGGTCACCCAGAAGATTCCGCCCGGCGACAATGTGCTTCGCTTCGTCTGCGAGACCTGTCAGGCTATTCATTACCACAATCCGAAGATCGTCGCAGGCTGTATCCCCGAATGGGAGGACCGGATTCTCCTCTGCAGACGCGCCATCGATCCTCGATCGGGGCTCTGGACGTTCCCGGCCGGCTTCATGGAGATCGGCGAGACGACGGAGGAGGCGGCGGCCCGGGAGACGAAGGAAGAGGCGCAGGCGGACGTGGAAATCCTTTCACTCTATGCCGTGTTGAGCATGCCGAACATCGGCCAGGTCTACATGGTCTTCAGGGGCCGCATGCTCGAGCCGAAATTCGGGGCCGGGGCTGAGAGCCTTGAGGTGGAATTGTTCCGACGGGAAGACATTCCCTGGGAGAAGATCGCGTTCCCGGTTGTGGCGGAAGCGCTGCGCCGGTATGTGCGCGATGCCTCGGCCGGCACGTTTCCGCTTCAACTCGGTAATGTACTGGAACGCTATCCCGTCTAGCGCCGACGGCGCGTCGGCTGCCTTACCTTAATCGCGATCGGGGAATGATCGCATGGATTTCCACCAGCGCGTCGCCGCGGTCGATCGCGTAGAAGATCCGCCAGTCACCCACCGCATATTTGTGCAGGTCCGGCAAATCGGGCGCGACCGGTTCATGACGGAGGTTGTCCACGTTCGACGCGATCCATTTGGTCTTCTCGAAGAGGCGCTGATTCATGGGCGCCTCGATGGCAGCGAGATCGTCGACGACGGTGGGATGAAAGGCGAGGCGGTACCAGGCCATAATGGGTTACCAGCGGAGGCCGAGCTTGTCGGCGACTTCCTCACCCGAAAGGCGCTCCCGGTCGGCGAGGGAGGTTTTGAGGCGCGTACGGAGGGCCTCTCCGAGCTGCAATCCCAAATCGGGGTCACCGATCAACTCGCGCAGACGATCGTCGACCAACCCGCGTACCAGGTCCTTGAATTGTTCGGATGTCAGCGAAGAAAGATCCATGTGAGGAGGATACGGTTCAGGATGGACGGAAAGCAACCGGCCTGATGGTAAAACGGGCGTGTTTGTATTTTCCGGAGACCTTGTCCGCCGCAGATGCCCGGTGCGATCGAGACGATCAATTCTATGGACGTGACGGGGGAATTTCGATGACGGCGGGCGGCTTTTTTTCCAGTTGCTGAATGATCCGGTTAAGCCGGTCCTGTTCAGGCTGGGCAACAACAAGGAACTCCATCCCGATACCGGACGAGCCGCACCAGCGGATGGCCGCGTTGTCGATCCTGAGGGGGTCGGCTTCACCGGCGATATGGAGCAGGATGCTGACTTGCATGCCGGTAAAGGGGCTGATGAGACTTTCGACGCGGCAACCTTTGACGGAGATGTCGCGGATCGATCCTTTGAAGCGAAACTTGTCCTTCTGCACCAGGGTGCTGGGCATGGATATCGGAAATCTCTTGCACTTGCGAGTGACCATCGAGATGTTTCCCCGTTGAAACTCGGCGGTCGCTTCAACTCACTCGAATGTGGCGGTCGAAACTTGAGTTCAGGCTAGACCGACAAAGGGCTTTTGTCAAAGAAATCATGGCATTGATCGTCCGTTCTCAATCAACACAGGAGGGCCTATGACCCTACAAGGAAAGGTGGCCGTGGTCACCGGAAGCAGCAGTGGGATCGGCAAAGCTATTGCCAAGCGATTTGCCGAAGAAGGCGCGAAGGTCGTCGTGGCGGCCAGAAGGTTGTCCCTCTGCGAGCAGACAGCGCATGAAATTGAGGCTCGGGGTGGGCAGGCAATGGCCATCAAGACCGACGTAGCCTGCGAGCGGGATGTCGAGGCGTTGATCAACGGCACCGTGGCGCTCTATGGACGGCTCGACATCCTGGTGAACAATGCCGGGGTCTTTGGAGGCATGAAGCTGGCCGACACCAAGACCGACGACTTCGACACCGTGCTGAACGTTAATCTTCGGGGCACGTTTTTCTGTTGCCGGGCCGGATTTAGTCAAATGAGACGGCAAGGCGGCGGGATCATCCTCAACATGTCGAGTGTCGCGGGCGTGCAAGCTTGGGCCGGCACCGGCACCTACAGCGCATCGAAGCACGGCGTCATGGCTCTGACCAGATCACTGGCGGACGAAGGCCGTTCATTCAACATTAAAGTGAGCGCGATCTGTCCGGGCGGAGTCGCTGACGATCTCGTTGATGCGACACCTGATGAGATTCTTAGAAGCGGGAAGATCAGTCCGTACGACGTTGCCGAGACGGCCTTGTATCTTGTTCGCCTCGGCCCGAATGCCGTCGTGCACCAAATCGTGGTTGATCGGCTGGGCGCGGACTGGTAGTTCGACGAGGGTACCGCGGACTATTTCGTCATCCTGCTACCAGCGCCGGCCCCAGCGACCATATAAGCGCGGTCCCCAACGAGGATGATAGTAGTAGGGCGGCCCGTAAATCCAAGGCCTCCCGAGGTAGAGACCGATCCCGACCGGAGGATACACGTAGCTGTAGGCATAGGGTGAGGGCACAATCGTCGTAGTCGTCGGTCGCTGTGATAGCTGCTGTTGCAAGTCCACGGAGGCCGCAGCTTGGCGGTCAATTTGACCCTTTAGCTGGTCGACGGTCTCCTGTTGGGCTTGGAGCTGTCCCTCGAGTTTGCCGATCTTTTCGCGCTGCTGCTCAATGAAGGCGTTGAGGCAACGGGTCTGAGCTTCTTCACTGTAGTTGGAACATTCCCATGGGACCTGCGGGCCGGCCGCGCGCGCCGAGGCGGTCCACAAGAGCATCGAGGCGATTGCGCCGCCGGCGAGCACGATCCATGTCCATGTCTGCTGGAGAAGGTGAGATGTCCGTTGAGCAATCATGGGACGTCCTCCTGTCTATCGCCTATTACACGTTACCACGTAGATCGCTGTTTGAACAGGTCGATACCGCTGCTTCATTTCAACGGAGCGCAACCTAGTCGGTTGACGGTCGCCTCGTTTGATTTTGGTCCTCCCGCCTCCTACAATACCACCGCGACACAGGAACCACATGCCGCTTCGTCGAACCAACTCTCGTGCTTCCGGGAAACCACGCGCCAAACGATCACGTCGACCGGCCGTTCCTGACCAACGCCTCAAGAAACGGTTTCAGCGGCGGCTGCTGAGATGGTACGCCGCCAACGGGAGGGACCTCCCTTGGAGGAAGACAGCGGATCCCTATCACATCCTGGTATCCGAGGTGATGCTGCAACAGACCCAAGTGGATCGCGTCGTCCCCAAGTACCACGAATTCTTGGAACGATATCCCAGCTTCAAGGACCTGGCCGAAGCGGAGGTCCAGGAGGTGAAAAAGACTTGGTATCCGCTCGGATACAACGTCCGGCCCGAACGACTGCACAGTATCGCCTGCGAAACGGTCGAAAGGTACGGCGGCAAGTTGCCCAGCGGCCAGGATGAGTTGCTGTCATTCAAGGGAATCGGCCGTTACACCGCGGGGGCGATCCGTTCCTTCGCCTTCAATGAAGATGCGCCGATCCTCGATACGAACGTCATCAGGGTACTGCACCGTGTATTTCTGGCGAAAGGTGATCCCAAGACGCAGAGAAACCGGCTTTGGGGGTTGTCCGAGGCCTTGATCCCGCCGGGCCGTGGGTACGATTTCAATCAGGCGCTCATGGATTTTGGCGCGACCTGTTGCACGGCCAGAAATCCCGACTGTGGACGCTGTCCTATGAAGCGCATCTGCAAGAGCTATCCGTTCGATGCGAAGGCGCGGGGGCGGGCATGAAGGTGGTTGAAGCGGCGGCCGGATTGATCGCGCGTGAAGGCCGGTACTTGATCGCAAGACGAAAGGCCGGCGTTCATCTCGCCGGCCTCTGGGAATTCCCCGGTGGCAAGCGGGAGCCGGATGAGACCCTCGAAGAGTGTCTGAAGCGGGAGTTGTTCGAAGAATTGTCCGTCACCATCGACGAACCGATTCCGTTTCAGATCATCCGGCACGATTACGGAGAGAGGGTGGTCGAACTGCATTTCTTCCGCTGCGCGATCGAATCCGGCGACCCCAATCCCGTGGACTGCGCCGAGCTACGCTGGGTCTATCCGCACGAATTGGATCGATTTGAATTTCCCCCGGCCGATCGGCCGATCATCCGGTCACTTCAACGGTCTGCATCATAACCTCATGAAAGTGGTGCTGGACATCGAGACGATTCAAGCTCCCCGTGACGAATGGGAACGGCTGACGGGAAAGGGGCACGCGCAGGTCGAGGGGGAAACCGAGACGGACGGACTCGATCTGTTTGCCGCGGGGGCGGCCCAAGAGCGGAAGCGCATTGAAGACGAGCTCTACGCGAAATCCGCCTTCGACGGCACCTTCAGCTCCATCGTTTGCATCGGCCTGCTTGAATTCTCAGACCAGCTGGAGCCGCGCGGGGCGGTGGCTTGGTATGGAAGCAACGAACGGGAACTCCTGCGCCGGTTCTGGACCCGCATCGGTCAGATCCGGCCGGCTCTCTTCATTACGCACAACGGCCTGGGGTTCGATCTCCCGTTCATCAAGAAGCGCTCGATGATCCATCAAGTGAAGCCGAGCCTGGACATCAACCTGGCAAAATTTCGAACGGAGCCGGTTTATGACACGATGGCGGTCTGGAGTAACTGGGACAATCGAGGCTGGGTCAAGCTGGATGTGCTCGCGCGGGCGCTGAACGTGGAGACGAAATCGGGAAGCGGGGCGGCGGTTGCCGAGATGTGGGAACGGGGACAAGGACTCGACCTCGCCCGGTATTGCCTGCAAGATACCTACGTGACCTATGCCTGCTATTGCCGGATGAACTTCCGGCAGCCCTTGTCCCGTGAAGTGGTGATGTTGCAGCCGGAGTTACTCGATGTCGGGTGAGCGGCTGCTGAAGAATCATGAGGCCCAACGCCGGTCAAGACGCTCGGCCTCATCTGGTGGGTCGACCGCGGCCGATTTCCTTAACGCGTCTGATAGGCTTCTACATGCTTCTTCTTCTGAACGGGTTTTCCTGAGACTTTACTCGCCCTCAGCGCCTTGATCTCCTCGTCGCGATCCCGCAGTTCCCGTTTCATCCATTCCGACTCCTTGCGGAGCATATTGATCTCGGAATCTTTCTTGGCGATCGTTTCCTTCGCCTTGTCGCTCTGGATCGTCTCTGCGGATGGCGCGACCGGGCTCATGCTGGGGCCGGCCGTCGTCAACACAGGCTGAGCCTTCGCCGCGGGAGCCGGAGTCACGGCGACCGTGGACGGCGCGGCGGGCGCCTTGGGCTGCGCCTTCGCGACCGGCAAGGAGGCCGAAGCCGGAGCCTTCGCCAGCGCTACATAATCGATCACTGTGGCGGTCGCTCCCAAAGCTCCGCCGGCCGCGTAAGACGGAGCGGACTCGGTCCGAGCGACCGACTCGGGGCTGAACCCGCTGACCATGCCTCCCTTGGCGATCGTCACATAGATAAATCCATTCTTCACATACATGCTGCCCGCGGTGGGTTCAGAGCCTGACCCTGCCGATGAGGATACGCGAAACCCGACAAGTTGCTCAGGTTTCGCTTTCGCCAATCCTTGGGTGAGCAGGGGAGCGAGAAACTCCGCATCCTCATCGCTGAATGTTCTCATCGGCTTGCTGCCACCAGCGGACATTCTCGAAGACCCGTCTTCGCCGTATAGTCCCTTCATGACCTTCATCATCGTCGCCTGATCGATCACGGCGGGGTGATTGGCCTCGAACGACCAATCCGCCACCTCCTCAAGATACACATTGCCTTTCGCCCCCTGCGCAACCTTCGACGTCGTCGAGCAGCCTGCTGCGGCTGAAACCATCAGCGCCATGCCCAGTACGGCATACCCGGCACGTGACTTCCAATGCAGTGAATGTATGAGCATGAGCGTTCTCCTTTTCGTTTCGATTTGAGTATTCAAGACTACGGTGTGGAGCCTGTTCGCAATGGCAGGTCGATTACCAAATGCCGAACCCCATCAACGTCATACTTAAAGCCAACCAGCAGAATAGCCCCATAGCGATGATCGTCTCCAGGCTGACCGTAGAAACCGCTCTATCCTTCATCGAGGGCTCGACCTCAGTTCCCATGACCTCGTCTCCGTAAGAGTTGTGGATTTACCGGCTCGGTTCCCGGCTAACGGGAGCAAAGACCGTGCCCTTATTGCCCAATTTGCCCGCACTTGCGACTTCGCCTAAACAAGCCTCATAAGCGCATGTTTATTTCCATTGCGTGGGATACCACCCTATTTATCAAAGAATCCAACTATCCCCTACAAATTACTGATTTTCCGTAAGGCCTGCCGAAGGAGCAAGACCTGCGCAGGCAATACTCCTTCCATCATCGAAAGAGAACCGTCGGTTAAGATGCAGCGGCGAGGGATATCGGCTCAGCCGATTCGAGGAGGATAGACCCTACAGAAGGGGCCGATCTGGTGCAGACTTGTGCGTCCCTGACGGGCAAGGGATGCCTGATGTAGAGATGTAGAGAGGATTATTCTCCTGCCAAGATTGTAGGCAGCTATGGAGACACTCCATAGAGCGTCGAAGCGGAGCTGTCGTAGATCGAAAGAGGCAATAGTTGACCGGGACGAAAGTTCATTCCGGCTTTTTCCCACACCACGGTGATATTCCCGTCGGTCTTCCCTTTCGCCTGGGAAGGAGAACGCCTGGAGTCGCCCTCCATCAATACTGATTGGATCGATCCCAGATACTCGCGGTTACGCCGGTGAGAAATTTGACGTTGAAGTTCCACAAGAGCCGTCACCCGTTCCGACTTAACATCCTCAGGCACGTCGTCCGGAAATTTCCTTGCGGCGATGGTGTTCTTCCGTTGCGAATACTTGAAGATATAGGCGGAGTGGTATTGAACTTCCTGAAGCAAACGATAGGTTTCCTCGAATTCATACTCGCTCTCGGAACAGAAACCGGCAATGATGTCGGTGGTCAGCACGATCTTCGGGTCCAACGCGCGAATGCGTTCCACAAGCGCGAGGTATTCGCGCTTCGTATAGGTGCGGTTCATCATGTTGAGAATACGATCGCTGCCGGACTGCGCCGGCAGATGGATGTGTTTGCAGACTTTTGGATGGCGGCAAACGGCGTCGAGTAAGCTGAGGGGAAAGTCCTTTGGATGGGGAGAGGTAAAACGCACGCGTTCGATGCCGTCGACATCCGCCACGGCGGTCAAGAGACGGGCAAAATCCCATCCGTTGAATCGATAGGAGTTTACGTTCTGCCCGAGCAGGGTAACTTGCTTGAACCCTTGCCCCGCGGCCGCCCGAGCTTCTTCGACGATACCCTCGGGATCGCGTGAGCGCTCGCGCCCCCTCGTGTAGGGCACTACGCAAAAGCTGCAAAAATTGTCGCACCCTCGCATGACGGCGATCCAGGCGTTGACCCCTCCATCGCGGTCGGGAACCACATCACCATAAGTTTCGTACTCGGACAGATCGACCGCCATCGACTTCCGATCGAGATTCATTTCTTGGGACCGCACGGCCTGAGAGATCAACATCGGGAGCTGCCGGTAGGTATCGGGACCGGCCAGGACGTCGACCAGCGGCTCCCTTTCCGTGAGTTCCGACTTGAGATTCTGGGCCATGCAGCCCAGCACGCCGACGACAAGCGGGCGCTCCTTCTTGAGCGCTCGGAGATCCGATAGATGCGTATAGATTTTGTTGTGGGCGTTCTCCCTGATGGCGCAGGTGTTCAAAAGGATGACGTCGGCCCGCTCGCGATCCTCCGTAAAGAGATAGCCCTCCTTCTTCAGAAGCGCGCGCACGAGTTCGGAATCGTACTCGTTCATCTGACACCCGAAGGTCTCGATATGGACCTGACGGAACGGGTGCTGTGCGCTCATGCCGACACATCCTTTCTTGGAGAAGACGCGCGGCTCGGCGCGATCATGCCCACGGCCCAACGGTCCGATGCGCCGCAGATCTGCACGGCTTGTTCTTGATTCGCCTCGGCTGCCGACACCGGCACCCCGACCCGGAGATAGCTCGGAGTAGTTCCCAAGCGGTATCCCTCGACCACTCCGTCTTCGAACAGGACGGGGAGCGTGCGACCGATATGGCGTTCTGCAAAGGCCATGCGTTTACGATCGGATAGTTCGGACAGCAGTCTCGCGCGAGTTCTGGCCACAGCCACCGAAACCTGCCCCTTGAGTTTCACCGCAGCCGTTCCCGGTCTGGGAGAGTAGGGAAAAACATGAAGGTACGAGAAGGGAAGGGTCTCGGCCAATCGGAGCGTCTTGCCGAAGGCGTCTTCGGTTTCACCGGGAAATCCGGCCATCAGATCCGTTCCGAGCCCGAGTCCCGGCACGGCCGCGCAGGCTCGGTCGATGAGCGCGACATATTCTTCCGCCCGATACGGTCGATGCATTGCGGACAGGACTCCGTCATCGCCGCTTTGCAAGGGGATGTGGAGGTACGGGCAAAGCTTCGTCGAGGATGCCATGCATGCGAGCAGTTCGTCCGTTACGGTTGTCGGCTCAATCGAAGAAATGCGGATACGAGAGAGCCCCGACACCTGTTCCAATGCGCCGATGAGATCCACGAGATGCCGGCCATTGTGGCGATACTGGCCAAGATTCACGCCCGTCAAAACGATTTCGCGGCGCCCCTTTGCGACCAGAAACTCCGCCTCTTTCAACACGTCCTCGAAAACCCGACTGCGTTCGCGTCCACGCGCAAACGGAATCACGCAGAAACTGCACATGACATCGCAACCGTCCTGTATCTTGACCGGCGCTCTCGTGGAACCGGGATCGGCATACTCCGTCTGAGAGAAATCCCCCCGATCGATCACGGCGGTGTGAAACACATCCGCCCGGGAACGTTTTTTCAGGTCCCCGGCCGAGGGAAGCAGCAAAGGAAGGTCCGACTTAAATCGGTTTCCCACGATCAGGTCGATGCCTGAAACGGTCCGAAGCTCGTGCAGCCCCGTCTGAGCGTAGCAGCCCGTCACCGCGACGAAAGCCTCCGGCGAATGCCGCAAGGTCTTCCTGATGACATAACGGCATGTGCGCTCCGCATCCTCAGTGACGGAACACGTATTAATCACAAGCAGGTCCGTCGGCGCTCCGAACTCGACGAGCTCGTAACCGTTGCGACGCAGACGGCTTGCAAGCAGCGCCGTCTCCGCCTGATTCAAGCGGCATCCTAAAGTATGCAGCGAGGCGCGTTTCATCGTCATGCCGTCATTAATTATAGGGAGGTCTCCATCCCGGCGGCAAGGCGGAGCCGGCCGATGCCCTCCGGCTCGTGTTGTTGAAGGCCCTTCGACAGCGTGGTAGCATGGCATCGGCGTTTTCTTTCACGCAAGGCGACACGCATGATGCTTCCTGCCCTGTCGAGTGCGGTCCTGCTCTTTATCGTCCTGGTCTTTCCGGGGAACATCGGTTCTTCGAAGGAACTCCTTCCAAAGGAACCGGATGTCAGCACGCGAATCGAGGAGCTCTACGACCATGAGGCCCGCTTGTTCCTCATGCTCTATTCACTCCACGGCAACGGCCAAGTCGACTATGTCACGGGACGGCTCGTCCAGGATTACGCGCGGAGCAATTACGGAAACCCCGTCTATCACACCGAGATTTTTCCGTTGTTTTACTGGTGGAACCACACGATGTGGAACGACCCCGAACAGGACGGCGTGAACGGGAACGAACGCGTCTACCAGGAAAATGTGGAGTTCGACATTACGCGCTACAAACCCTGCACCTTCAACGGCCAGCCTTGTTGAGCGGTTTTCCGCTTTTCTGTTTGCTTATTCCCTCCGCCGCTTCTCGGATCGAATTCCTGAAACTGCTGAAGCCCCGCGATCGGTCGATGGTATGCTAGCCGCACAGTGACACCCGCGTGCTTCCAATGAGCCGACCTTCCATCACACAGACGCTTGTGAACCGCCGGATCGGATTCATGCTCCCGTTGGGGTTCGCTTCGGGAATGCCGTTGGCTCTCACCGCCGGGACGCTGCAAGCCTGGCTCACCGTCGCCGGTTTGGATCTAAGAACCATCGGCATCTTCACCCTTATCGGTTTGCCGTATACCTTGAAATTTCTTTGGGCTCCTCTTCTCGACCGAATCGTTCCCCCCTGGCTGGGTCGTCGACGCGGATGGATGCTGATTACGCAGGTCGGCGTCGCGGTCGGACTTGCTCTCATGGGCCTGATCGGCGCAGGCGATCACCCCGAATGGCTCGGCATGGCGGCGCTTGCCGTCGCCTTTCTGTCCGCGTCGCTGGATATCGTGTTCGATGCCTATCGGACCGATCTCCTCGCGCCGGCGGAGCGGGGATTCGGCGCCGCGGTTTGGGTAAACGGGTATCGCTTCGCGTTGCTTCTTGCGAGTTCCGGAGCCCTGGTTCTTGCCGATCAGATCGGCTGGCGGTGGACCTATTTGCTGCTCGCGGCGTTCATGACCGCCGGCGTCGTCACCATCGTGTCGGCGCCGGAACCACCTCCGACGGACAAGCCTCCCGCCACGCTGGCCGAAGCAGTCGAACAGCCGTTACGCGAGTTGCTCTCGCGGTCGGGCATCTTCTCTTTGCTCTTGGTGATTCTGTTCTACAAGATAGGGGATGCGGTTGCCGCTTCATTGCAGACGGCTTTTCTTATCGGAGGACTCGGATTTTCCGCCAGTGAGGTCGGCTACGTGAAAGGCCTCGGTCTCTTCGCGACGCTGGCGGGGGCTCTGGCGGGAGGAGCCGCGATGGCGCGGCTGGGTCTCGTCAAGTCGCTTCTGATCTTCGGGGCGTTTCAGGCTTTGTCGAATTTGTGCTTTACGGGTCTGGCCTGGGCGGGAAAGAACTACGCGATCCTCTTTGTTTCCATCGTCGTGGAAAACCTGGCCGGCGGAATGGGAACTGCGGCGTTTGTGGCGTTGGTCATGTCGCTCTGCGACCACCGATATACGGCGACACAATTCGCGCTGCTGTCGTCGATTGAAGCAATCGGCCGGGTCTTTTCAGGACGCCCTTCCGCAGCGCTCGTCGAGGCGGTCGGGTGGGCGCATTTCTTCTCCGTCTCCTTCCTGGTCGCGCTTCCCGGCGTTTGGCTGGTGTGGAAACATCGCCTTCACCTCCACCGTGAATCCGGCGAGTCGGCCCCGCCTGATGCCGCCGGGCTATGACGGATTGATCCTTCGCTGCAATACGAGCACAAACAGCATGAGGGTCGGCAGCGGCGCCAGAGCGAACGGCACCAACCAGATCCACACGTTCCGGGCGCGCATCCGAGCCTGATCGATCATCCATACGAACACCCATGCGATGAGCCCCACATAATTGAGGGCCATCCATCTGGTCGTATGAATCTTCAGCCCGCTGGCTTGATCCGGCGCGCTGTGAAAGAGAAAGACTCCCAGCATCAGCAGGAAAAGACTTAAGAGCGTCCACACAAGACGTTTGCTCCACACAAACATGAGCATGCCTCCCGAAGTTAGCTTGCCGACCCCCTATCGAACTCCTGCTCCGCGTGGTAGGCTAATCGCGCTCCTACGAATTGTCAAAGGAGCAGGTGCCGGATTCCGCTCGTGCTAGGCCGCCTCCCCATATGACCGCCCATCGACCACCGCAGCCGATTCAGATTCGTAGCCTGGTCATAGCAGTCGTCGTATTGGCCGGCTGCGTGGCTATGGCCATGACAAATCCCACGATGGACTCGTACCTGGCTTTTGTCGAATCGCAGTTGAGTGCAGCCCTCGATCGAGGCGATTCGTCGGGACCGGATAGGGAGCGCGCGATGCTCCGAGCGATATTCCGATCCCACAGCCGTGAACTAGTGGCCAGCGTGGTGCGCCCAAACACGATCAGGCGTAACTGGGGTTTGCTTAGTTTGTATGAGACCTCCGCACTTGGAATCGACATCGAAGTCATGGGGATTTGCGGTCGATTTGTTCCGCTCAAAGGGATCGATGACGCGATCCATAGGCTCGGGCGTCTTGCTTTCTAAAAAATCAGAAAAATTTTTTGGATGGAAGTTTTTTCCATCCGCAGGGGGCCTTTTAACCTGTGGATAAGTCTTGAATGGTTCGGTGTAATCCGCCACCGGTAACGCCTCTTCGTTATCCACAGCGTTTCCCCTGATTCCCCAGCCGACCACAATATTTGGTATTGACAATTCGATGTGATGGCTATATGTAGTCATCCGCTGCCGGTTTCATGCGCTACCACACCGGCAAGTCTCGATAGACGGTCCGGTACCCGTCCTTAGGACGGCGCAGCATTCCGTTGATCGCAGAAGCTGATCGACGATATCCCGTGTTTTCCTAACCTGGGGAGGAGAGATTGTGAGAATAGAACGGCGATTTACACGTTCCGGACAAAGTCCCTACGAAGGCCTGAAGTTCGTGAAACGTTCATCGGAAATCCGTAACCCCGATGGATCGACCGTCTTCAAGCTCGACCAAATAGACATTCCAGAGCAATGGTCGCAATTGGCTGTCGACATCCTCGCACAAAAGTATTTCCGGAAAGCCGGGGTGCCGCAGCGGGACGAGCAAGGCAACCTTCTTACAAGCCAAGAGGGTAAACCCGTCCTTGGAGGCGAACGCGACGCCCGGCAGGTCTTCGAGCGGCTCGCCGGTTGCTGGACTCATTGGGGCAAGACCTTCGGCTACTTCAAGACGATAGATGACAGCGCCGCTTTCCATGACGAGCTCTGCTACATGCTGGCGCATCAGATGGCCGCTCCGAATTCTCCCCAATGGTTCAATACCGGTCTTCATTACGCCTATGGGCTTTCCGGCCCGGCCCAAGGCCACTACTACGTGGACCCTAAAACCCGTGAGGTGGTGAAAGCCGCCAATGCCTTCGAGCATCCACAGCCCCATGCCTGTTTCATCCAATCTATTGAAGACGATCTCGTCAACGAAAACGGCATCATGGACCTGTGGGTCCGTGAAGCGCGGCTGTTCAAGTATGGGTCGGGAACGGGCACCAACTTTTCCAAACTCCGCGGCGACGGTGAATCGCTCTCCGGGGGAGGCCGCTCGTCCGGCTTGATGTCCTTCCTGCGAATCGGCGACCGCGCGGCGGGAGCGATCAAGTCCGGCGGTACGACCAGACGCGCCGCAAAAATGGTCTGCCTTGACCTGGACCATCCCGATATCGAGGAATTCATCGACTGGAAGGTGATCGAGGAGCAGAAGGTCGCCGCGATGGTGACCGGATCGAAGATCTGCGCCCAGCGCTTAAACGCCGTGCTCAAAGCCTGTCATGTGGTCGATAACGACGGAACTCCGAGGGTCGAAACCGATCCGAAGCAGAACTCCATCCTGAAAGAGGCTTTGTTGGCGGCAAGGCGCGACGCCGTGCCTGAAGCGTATATCCAGCGGATGTTCTCCTATGCTCAGCAGGGATTCACGCATTTCGTCTTCCATGAGTACGACACAAATTGGGACGGCAAGGCGTATCAAACCGTTTCCGGGCAAAATTCGAACAACAGCGTCCGTATTCCCAACGAGTTTTTCACGACGCTCGAAGCGGACGGGGATTGGCAACTCAAGCGGCGTGTCGACGGCAAAGTCGCCAAATCGATCAAAGCGCGGGACCTGTGGGATCGCATTGCGTGGGCCGCCTGGATCTGCGCGGACCCAGGCACGCAATATGACTCGACGATCAACGAATGGCACACCTGCCCTGAGGACGGAAGGATCAACGCCTCGAATCCTTGTTCCGAGTACATGTTCCTCGACGACACGGCGTGCAATCTGGCTTCATTGAATTTAGCGCAGTTCTTCACGGCGGACGGACAGTTCGAACTCGAACAGTTCCGCCATGCCGTGCGACTCTGGACTGTGGTGCTCGAAATCAGCGTGTTGATGGCGTCGTTCCCCAGCCGTTCGATCGCCGAAAAGAGCTATCAGTTCCGCACGCTCGGCCTCGGCTACGCCAATCTGGGAACCATCCTGATGCGCCAGGGCATTCCGTACGATTCTCCGAGAGCCATGGCCATCTGCGGCGCCTTGACCGCGGTAATGACCGGAGAAGCCTACAGCGCCTCGGCGGAAATGGCGGCCGAGCTCTGGCCCTTCCCCGGCTTTGCGAAGAACCGAGAAGCGATGTTGCGGGTGATCCGCAATCACCGCCGCGCCGCCTATAACGCCCCCGAGGAGGAATACGAAGGCTTGACGATCAGGCCGATGGGCATCCAACCCGAACATTGCCCGCCGGATCTTTTGATTGCGGCTCGCCGCGCCTGGGACCGGGCTCTCGAACTCGGCACCGCCTATGGTTACCGCAACGCGCAGGTGACCGTCATTGCGCCGACGGGCACCATCGGTCTCGTGATGGATTGCGACACGACCGGCATCGAGCCGGATTTCGCCCTCGTGAAATTCAAGAAGCTCGCCGGCGGCGGCTATTTCAAGATCATCAATCAAAGTCTGCCCTCCGCTCTGACAACCCTCGGCTATTCGGAATCCCAGATCCAGGACATCGTCAACTATTGCGTGGGAAAGCAGACTCTGCAGGGCGCGCCGTTCATCAACCACGACGCGCTCAAGCAGAAGGGATTCGATGACGCTGCGCTGGCCCGCATGGAAAACGGGCTGGCCCAGGCATTTGAAATTCAGTTCGCCTTCAACAAATACGTGCTCGGCGAGGATTTCTGCCGCGAGAAGCTCGGATTATCCGATTTACAGCTCACGGAAGCCAACTTCAACATGCTGAAAGCGCTGGGGTTCACCCAGGAAGAGATCGCCGCCGCCAACGACTACTGCTGCGGCACCATGACGGTGGAAGGAGCGCCGCACTTGAAGCCTGAGCACTTGCCGGTGTTCGATTGCGCTAATCGATGCGGCCGGATCGGGCAGCGTTACATCGCCGTCGACGCGCACATCCGCATGATGGCCGCCGCGCAGCCCTTCATCAGCGGCGCCATCAGCAAGACCATCAACATGCCGGCCGACGCGACGCTTGACGACGTTAAATCCGCCTATCTCTTCGCATGGAAGAGCATGGTCAAGGCGGTTGCGCTGTATCGCGACGGATCGAAACTGAGCCAACCCTTGTCTGCGTCCACCGATAGCGGGAAAACGGTCGACGCGACGCCGGAGGTTCTCGCCGTCGCGGAAAAGGCCGCCGAACGGGTCTTGGTCCGCTATCTGGCAAAACGCCGACCGCTGCCGGCCCGGCGCAACGGGTACACGCAGAAAGCCGTCATCGGTGGACACAAGCTCTATCTCCGAACCGGCGAATACGAGGACGGGACGGTAGGGGAGATTTTTCTCGATATGCACAAAGAAGGGGCGGCCTTCCGCAGCCTGATGAACTGTTTTGCCATCGCCATTTCCCTGGGTCTGCAACACGGCGTGCCGTTGGAAGAATTCGTCGAGGCGTTCGTCTTCACGCGCTTCGAGCCGAACGGCCCGGTGAAGCTGAACGACCGCATTAAAATGTCCACGTCGATCATCGACTACATCTTCCGCGAACTCGCCGTCACCTACCTGGATCGCTACGACCTGGCCCAGGTGAAGGAAGAAGACCTTCGCATGGACTCCGTGCGAAAAGACGACCAGGACCCCGAGTGTTCCGACGAGGAAGCGGATCCCGAAATTCTCGCTTCATCGTCGATCAGCACCGAGTTCTTCCCGTCCCGTAAGGGCGTCCCGCCGCGCCACGGGGGGAATGGAAGCGGCAACGGAAACGGTAGCGTGACGCACAAGGTTGAGTTAAAACGAGAAACGCTGACGATGACCGCCGTTCAGATTGCGCGCCAGAAAGGCTATGAAGGCGATCCCTGCACCGAATGCAAGCAGTTCACGATGGTGCGGAACGGGACCTGTTTGAAATGCGAAACCTGCGGCGCAACCAGCGGTTGCTCCTAAGCAACGGGGTGGCTCATGAGCACAACACTACGCGAACAGGGGATCGAAACGGTTCATGATCGAGTGGTCAGTTTGGTCGCGCAACGCTGGGCGAAGGCCTTCCATTGTAAAGTCACGATCCATACGGGACTCGAGCAAAACCCATGGGCAGACCCCGGCCAGCAATGCGACATCGTCGGATGGTACGTATCATCCGGAGGCAACACGATGGAATGGATGGCCGAAGTAGAAACCGAGGATTCTCTAGGCGATCCCCAGACGGTCGCCCGATGGAAGAAAGCCGTAGTTCGGGGTATCCCGTTCTATCTGCTGGTTCCACGCGGCATGAAGGAGCTTGCTCAGAAGCTTGCCCAGGATGCCTCGATCATGTTTAGCTGCGTTTACGAGTATACATTTCTCAACGACGTGTGCCATATTCTTTAATGTCGGGGAGCTAGACCGATGCCCACAACCACGCAACTGGTCATCAGCGGACAGAGCCGGCCCGGCGTCATGGCCCAAGTGGCATCGGTGCTGGGAGCGGCCGGTGTCAACATCAAAGCGTTCTCGGCTCCGGAGGTTACCGGAACCGGAAAGCTCCGGCTCCTTGTGGCGGATCTCGAAGGAGCGCGCACCGCGCTGAAAGCGGCAAAGATCAAGTTCGCAGAAGAGACGGCTCTCATCCTGAGCCTTGAAAACAAGCCCGGCGCCTTGAACGAAGTCGCCGACCTCCTTACGCAAGCAAGAATCAACATCAAATGCGGTTATTGCACACCATCCCGCGAAGGAAAGCGCGCGATCGTCGTGCTGACGGTATCCAACACCGAAAAGGCGTTGTCGATCTTGCGGGACCAATCACTCGACGAGTTCTAACGGGATGCCGCCGGGCCCGCAAAGCATTCTCTCCAAATTCTCTTCTCTTTCCCTGATCGGCCTGGCGATGTTTGCCTTCCATGGCTGCTCAAGCCAGGCTCCAAGACCTGTCTATTTCCCAGGTTACCCGGTCGGCTTTGTCGAGCGCGGGGTAGCCTCGTGGTATGGTCCGGGGTTTCATGGGAATAAAACCGCCAATGGAGAGCGCTACGACATGCATAAGTTGACGGCAGCTCATCGAACTCTTCCGCTGGGATCCATCGCCGTGGTCAAGTCCACCACGACCGGACGCCATGTCACCGTGAGGATCAACGACAGGGGGCCTTTCGCAAAGGGCCGGATCCTTGATCTCTCGCTGGCCGGAGCTCAAGCGCTGGGTATGACTGGAAACGGAACGGACCAAATTGAACTGCAGGTCGTCGGCTACCAGGGCCGCACGGCCGACATGGGAACGCTCAGGGTGCAGGTGGGGGCCTTCGCTGATCAGCAGAACGCCCTCAATTTATTGGAACGCGCCAGGAGAGTCTATCCGGGAGGGCGAATTCAGAACGTCGATTTGCCGGAGGGGCGTCGCTATCGGGTTCAGGTAGGGGAGTTTCGCACTGAAGCCCAAGCCGAGGCTGCCGCTTCGCGGCTTGAATCCAGCCTCGACGTTCAGCCATTTGTCTTTCGAGATGATGGATAGGGTAAGACATTGGGACGCGACATTTCCTTGGCATTTCGTGCCATTAGGTTGCAACCGATTGATTTCATGGCTGGTTTTTATGATCTTCTTGCCCGTCCCAGGCCCCTATGGTAAATGTACTGTGCAATGGAAACCGGCCCCATAGCTCACCATGATTCGAGGTCGGGATTGCAGGCTCCCCTTCTCAGATTAAGGAAGAGGGGAGACCTCTTTCTCCCGGCTCGGCATTTCCAATCGTCAGAGATAGTCGAACGCCCTTAATCGGCATCAAGCTATGGATATCTTAATTCTGCTGGGCCTTATTGTTCTTTCTGCCGTGATATCGACGGCTGAAATCGGTTTTTTCTCGGTCAACGAAACCAAGCTGCGGGCTTTGGCCCAGAACAATAGTGCCAGGGCCAAAATGGCCTTACGCCTTAGAAGCGATCCTCAGAAGCTGCTTTCCACGATTCTGGTGGGAGACCGCCTCGTCGGGACGGCAATTCCGATGTACGCCACGTTTCTCACCTTGAATACCTATGGAGCGGATCGGACCTTTTTCGACGATACCATCGCCGTGGTGGTGGGATTGCTCACCTTTGTGCTGCTGGTGTCCGTCGACGTCATCCCCAAAACATTAGCGGCAAAATTCGCCGTACCGGTCACGCTGAACATGTCTTACCCCGTCTATGGTGTCCAAGTGCTCTTGAAACCGATCCTTGTGATCATGGTGCCCTTCATCCATAAGCTGACCGGCGGCAAAGGCCTGACCCTTCCGCTCGTCACCGAGGAAGAACTGAAGATCATGCTTGACGAAGGTGGTAAGGCAGGAGCCATTGAAGTCGAAAAAGTAAAGATGATCAAGAACGTGTTTCAGCTCAAGGACATCACGGCCGAAGACGCCATGACGCCGAGGCTTTACGTGTTTTCGCTCGACGGAAATCTCCGGCTCAAAGACGCGCAGGAATTGCTCTACAACTCGAAGTACTCACGCATCCCGGTCTACGACGGCACTCTGGACAACATCACGGGGATTCTCTACAAGACAAGGGCCTTGACCGAACTGTCCAAAGGGCGGACGGACGCGATGTTGAAAGACATCGCATATCCGCCTTTGTTCGTCCCGGCCGGCAAGACGGCCGACGACCTCATGAAGCAGTTCCAGCAGGACAAACGGCACATGGCGGTCGTCGTGAACGAATTCGGGGGCGTCATGGGCATCGTCACCCTCGAAGACCTGCTTGAAGAGGTGGTCGGGGAGATTATGGACGAAACGGATATAACCGAGGAGCTGATCAAGCGCATCGGGAAAAACCATATTCTGGTGCACGGAAGGACGGAGGTCCGCAAAGTCAACGACTTCCTGAAGGTCGATCTCGGCGACGAAGCCGTAACGATCAGTGGACTCATTCAGCAGGAACTCGGCAGGATTCCGAAGGTGGGGGAGGAGGTCCGCATCGGCAATTGCCGCATCCTCATCCACGAAGCTGAACCGCGTTCAATTCGAAGCGTTCAAATCTTCAGGGAAGAGAAGTCCCCCGTGCCCGTCGAAACTCCTAATCTGAATCTCGTCGGTTAGGGGTTAGGACTCCCCTCCCAGCAACCCTGCAAACTCCCGTTCCGTCAGCACGTGAATTCCGAGCTTTCTGGCCTCTTCCAATTTTGAGCCGGCGTCCGTCCCCGCAACAACGTATGACGTTCTCTTACTGACGGTCGAGGCGACCTTCGCCCCCCGGTCTTCGACAAGCCGCTTGGCTTCCTCGCGCGTGTACGAATCGAGTCCGCCGGTAAACACGAAGGTCTTGCCCGCAAAGCGCGTGTCTCTGTTAACGGGCTTTGGTCCTTCTCCGATCTGAAAACCGCAAGCAAGGAGATCCGCGATCACGGCTCGGTTCTGAGGCTCGGAAAAGTAGGACACGAGGCTGGAGGAAATTTCAGGGCCGATTTCCGAGATTTCCAGAAACCGCTCCTTATCGGCGGTCATGATGGCGGAGAGCGCGCCACAGATGGCGCGGCCGGCATCCGAGTCGT
>JBBILH010000002.1:64293-75697 GCA_037445005.1 Nitrospira sp. | reverse complement strand
AATACCTTGGCGATATGCCGACCGACTTGCCTGATTCCTAACCCCAGGAGAAAGCGGTCGAGCGAAACGGACCTGCTCCGCTCGATCGACTCAATCAACTGGCCGGCCGATCGGTCGGCGAACCCCTCCAAAGACAGCAACTGATCCTTCCGAAGCCGGTAGAGATCGGCCAAATTGGCGACCAGCTTGCGGTCCACCAACAGAGCCACCGTCTTCTTGCCAAGGCCGTCGATATCGAGCGCGCCTTTTGAGGCGAAATGCTCGATCGCACCCTTCAACTGAGCGGCACAGACCGTTTTACCCGTGCAATAGAAATAGGCTCCCTCCCGCGCCACGGCGGAATGGCAAACCGGGCAGGTCTCCGGCATGCGGAAGGGCTCGGATCGATGCTCTCCTGGAATCGGTACCCGTTCGGCAACCGCCGGAATAACGTCGCCGGCTCGTTCAATCTTCACCGTGTCGTTGACCCGAATATCCTTACGCGCCACTTCATCGGCATTGTGCAGGGTCGCCCGACTGATGGTGACACCGCCGACTTCCACCGGTCGAAGCAACGCCAGCGGGGTCAAGGTTCCGGTCCTGCCGACCGAAACGGCGATCTCCTCGACTACCGTGATCTCCTTCCTCGGCGTAAACTTATAGGCAATGGCCCACCTCGGGCTGCGGGACTTGAATCCCAACCGCTCCTGATGACGCCGGTCATCGACCTTCACGACGACCCCATCGATCTCGTAGGGGAGGGCATCACGGGCAGACTCGATTTCCCTGTGATAAAGCAGAACGTCGTCGATCGTCGGACACCGACGCCGATGAAACGGAACAGGCATTCCCCACTCCGCCAAGCGTTCCATCTCCTCCCAATGGGAACCGATGGCAGATCCGGAATGCGCCATCACCTCGTAGCAGGTTATGACGAGAGGCCGGCCTGCGGCAATGGATGAATCCAGTTGCCGCAACGAACCAGCCGCGGCATTTCGAGGGTTGGCAAAGCCGTCTTCTCCGCGCTCGGCCATTCGGCGGTTCAACGATTGGAAATCTTTCAGCCGCATGTAGACTTCTCCGCGGACGACAAGATGGTCCGGATAATCGGATCGGGGAAGCAATTGCAGCGGGAGCGAACGAATGGTGCGAAGATTGGCCGTCACATCTTCGCCGATGCTGCCGTCGCCTCTGGTCGCCCCCCGGACGAATCGCCCGCGATCATAGATGAGTTCGATCGAAAGACCGTCGAACTTCGGTTCGGCGGTGTAGCCGACCATGTCCACTTCCAATTCCCGTTTCATGCGTAGGTCGAATGCGCGAACCTCTCCAACATCAAGAATTGAATCCAAACTGAGCATCATTCTTTCGTGCCGAACCTTCGCCAATTCTTCCGATACGGCCCCTCCTACACGCTGAGTCGGGGAATCGGCCACAATCAGGTCCGGATTCGACTTTTCAAGTTCCAGCAACTCCTTGAACAGTTGATCGTAGGCTGCATCGGAGATTTCCGGCCGATCTTTGACATAATAGAGATAGTCGTGGCGCCGGATTTCATTGCGAAGGGTTTCAAGCCTACCCCGAAGGTCTGGGCTAGCCATTGTTGTATAGAGCGCCTTGGGATGTTAGAGAGCAACCATGCGACATCGTAGCGAGAGAAATCGTTCTGAATGCGGCTTGACAACGTGTGGACCGTAGCACAGCCGAAATGAAGTGGTCAAACCAGGAGGCGCCCCATTCCCTTTGACTTTCGCTGCGTTAGACACTATTCTATTTAACCCCAAAGGCTCAATTTGATTCGGAACGGCAACCTGAGACCCCAGGACCCCGTCGACG
Organism: Nitrospira sp.; assembly: GCA_037445005.1. Lineage (GTDB taxonomy): Bacteria > Nitrospirota > Nitrospiria > Nitrospirales > Nitrospiraceae > Nitrospira_C. Next base: position 73,882 of record JBBILH010000002.1, on the reverse strand, counting down.
GGTGAGCCAGGGCCATCGAGGAGGAATTCATGAAGGAGGGACCACGGGTGAGTACAACTGTCTCCGGGATCGGGTTCCGGGTCCTTGCATTGATATGCGGAGGGCTCCTCTCAAGCGGATGCGTATTGAGCGAGAAGTACGAAGCAGAAAAGGCCCGAAGCTTGAACTTTCAGCGGCTCCTCGCCCAGGAAGAAAAGCGCACGGCAGAACTGGACAACGAGGTCAAGCGATCGAAAAAGGACCTTTCCGAATACGAAACAAGGAACCGAGAGCTGTCCGCACAGGTTCAGGCGGTTCGTGAGCAGATGGCCCGAGTGCAGGAAGAGGCTGACGCGATCAAGGAAGCGGCCTTGCTGGAGCGCAAAGCCAAGGCGGACATGAAACGAACGGCGACCCCGATGACCAAGGTTCCCGTGGTCGAAGGCGTGCCCGGCACAACCGAGCTGACCGGAGTTGCGCCCGCTGAAGCACCCTCCACCGCCGCAACGCCGATTCCTACTGAGCCCCTCCCTGCGGTCCTGAAATCGCCCTCTCCGAACGTCCATGTTGTGAAGCCGGGGGAGACGCTTTACCGGATCAGCCGTCGATATAGAGTGCGCGTGGAGACCTTGAGGAAGTGGAACAAACTTCCGGACGATATTATCGAAGTCGGGCAACAGTTGATCGTCGGTCAGGAGTAGGGATTCTACCCGTGCCTACACCTCAATATTCACTTAACTTGGAGCAATTCAGGCACTACGCCCGCGAGGGGAATCTTATCCCTCTTTACCGGGAGATCCTCGCCGATTTCGAGACTCCGGTCTCGGCCTTCGCCAAGATCGACCATGGGCCGTCCGCCTATCTTCTCGAGAGCGTTGAAGGAGGGGAGAAATGGGCCCGCTATTCGTTTTTGGGCAGCGGCTCTCCGGTCGTCATCTATGAAGACCGGGGAGACCTGATTCAACTCCGCGGCAAGAGGAAGAAGCGGATACCCAGCAAAGGCGACCCGCTCGAGCGTCTTCGGGAGTTGATGGAAGGCTATCGGCCGGTCACGGTTCCAGACCTTCCACGGTTCGTCGGTGGAGCGGTCGGCTATCTCAGCTACGATATCGTGCGCACCTTCGAGGACCTTCCGACCAGACGAAAGGAACATGTCAATCTGCCCGATTTCGCCTTTCTGCTCACCGACACGCTCTTGATCTTCGACAACGTCGCCCAGAAGATCAAAGTGGTCGCCAATGCGCATGTCGCATCATCGGACGACCGGGACGTCAAACGGGCCTATCGGACCGCCACGGAACGCATCGAGCGCATGATCACGCGCCTGCGCCGCCCCCTCCGTCGAACCCGACCGCATCGGCGCCGGCGCCCTATCAGCTTCACCTCGAACATGAGCAAAGCCGACTTCGAAAAGATGGTCAACCGGACGAAGGAGTACATCCGTGCGGGCGATATTGTCCAAGCGGTGCTGTCGCAACGATGGGAGACCAACGTGCAGGCGCCTCCTTTGCAACTGTACCGAGCGCTCCGAGTGGTGAATCCCTCCCCCTACATGTACTACCTCAGGGTCGCCGGTGTGGAGTTGGTGGGATCATCACCAGAAACCCTGGTCCGATGCGAGGACGGGGTCATCTCCGTGAGGCCGATCGCCGGGACCAGACGGCGTGGCGTCACTTCTGAAGAAGATCAACAGCTGGAGCGTCGTCTGCTGGCCGATGAAAAGGAGCGGGCTGAACACGTGATGCTCGTCGACTTAGGACGGAACGACGTCGGCCGGGTCGCTCGGCAAGGCTCAGTGACCGTCGATTCACTCATGCATGTAGAACGCTATTCTCATGTCATGCATATCGTCTCCAACGTGACCGGCCGGCTCGATGGCTCTAAAACCGCTTATGACGTCTTGCGCGCCTGTTTTCCGGCGGGGACGGTATCGGGAGCGCCGAAGATCCGAGCCATGGAGATCATCGACGAACTGGAACCAACCAGGCGAGGGCCCTACGCCGGAGCGGTCGGTTATTTCAGCTTCTCCGGCAACATGGACATGTGCATCAACATCCGTACAGTGGTGATCAAACACCATCAGGCTTTCGTGCAGGCCGGGGCGGGCATCGTGGCGGACTCGAATCCGGAATATGAATACGAAGAGACCTGCAACAAGGCGCGCGCCATGATGAAAGCGATCGAGCTGGCGGAGCAGGGGTTGGAATAGGCAGCGTCATCCCGTCATTAGGTCGCCGAATTTTCAAATCGAAGAATCTTCTAGTTGGAGGATCAGACTTCACGACTTCGGACATTGTGACTTGAGAGAATGACACCATGCTCCTGATCATCGATAACTACGATTCGTTCACGTATAACCTGGTGCAATACTTCGGCGAGCTCGGAGAGGATGTTCGGGTCTACCGCAACGACAAGATCTCCGTCGATCAGATCGGATCCCTCAAGCCGGACCGGATCGTGATTTCGCCGGGCCCCTGCACTCCGAACGAAGCCGGTGTTTCCGTGGAAACCATCCGAAGTTTCGCCGGCCGAATTCCCTTGCTCGGCGTCTGCTTAGGACACCAGTCACTCGCCGCCGCGTTCGGAGGAGATGTCGTCAGGGCCGAGCGCCTCATGCATGGGAAAACTTCGATGATCCGCCACGACGGAAGGACGTTGTTTGCTCAGCTTCCCAACCCGTTCGAGGCCACCCGGTACCACTCGCTCATCGTCAAGCGGTCCACTCTGCCTACCTGCTTTGAGGTATCCGCCGAAACGGCGGAGGGAGAAATCATGGGATTGCGCCACAAGACGCTTGGAGCGGAAGGCGTGCAGTTCCACCCCGAATCGATCCTCACGGCTGCCGGGAAGGATCTGCTTCGGAATTTCCTCAAACTTTAGACGATCGGCCATGAGCTACGGGCAAGAGAGAGGAAAGCCGAGTTTACATTCCTCAACCCATGGCCTAAGGCCTCTCGTCCCTCGCCTGGCTTCTCTATGATCAAAGACGCCATCGGGAAACTGGCTGACCGGCTCCCACTCACCGAAAAAGAAGCGGAAGAGGTCATGAACGAGATCATGAACGGAGCCGCCACGCCGGCTCAGATCGCGGCATACCTCATGGGCCTTCGCTTGAAAGGGGAGAGCGTCGAGGAGATCGCCGGGTCGGTTCGGGCCATGCGGGATCGGGCCGTCAGGATCACCGTCGGAGATCCGCTTGTCGTGGATACATGCGGAACCGGCGGGGACGGGCGCCATACGTTCAATATCTCCACGACCAGCGCCTTCGTCGTCGCCGGAGCCGGTCTAACGGTCGCAAAACACGGCAACCGGTCGATATCGTCGAAATCAGGCAGCGCCGATGTGCTGGCCGCGTTGGGAGTGAAGATCGATCTTCCGATCGACAAGATTTCCGACTGCATCAACGATGTCGGAATCGGGTTTCTTTTTGCCCCCCTCTATCACGGCGCAATGAAACATTGCGCGGCTCCCAGACAGGAACTGGGGATTCGCACCTTATTAAACATTCTCGGGCCGCTTGCGAATCCGGCCGGCGCAGGCATCCAAGTCCTCGGCGTCTACGAACCGCGGCTTACGGAATTGCTCGGTAAGGTCCTCATGCACTTGGGCTCTCAGCATTGTTTCGTGGTTCACGGCATGGACGGACTGGATGAGATTACCCTGACCGACCGAACCCTCGTCTCGGAGGCCAAGGGAGGTGTGCTCTCCAACTACGTGCTGAGCCCGACTGAATTCGGGCTCGCTCGGGTAGCCCCGAAGGAGCTAGCCGGAGGGTCCCCTCAGGAGAACGCCGCCATCACACGGGACATCCTCAACGGAAGGAAAGGGCCCAAGCGTGATATCGTCTGCCTTAATGCGGCTCCTGCGCTGGTCGCCGGGCGGAAGGCAAAGACTCTGCAAGATGGGTTCAAACTGGCGGCCAAAAGCATCGATTCGGGCGCAGCAGCGGACAAGTTGGCCAAACTGATCGCCTATACCAACAAGACGTAGCTTCCGTGATTCTTTCAAGAATTCTCGAACACAAGAGAGCAGAGGTCAGGCATAAACAGAGCCGAGGATACTTGTCGGATCTGAAAGCCAGAATTCACGACCGCTCGGCGCCGCTGGGATTCGCGGTGACCCTCGACGCCACCCGATCGTCCGACTCTCCGGCCCTTATCGCGGAAGTCAAGAAGGCGTCTCCCAGTCTCGGCTTGCTCCGTCCCGAATTTGCCGTGACTTTCGATCATGTCGACATTGCGAAGACCTATTCGGCGCTGGGCGCTCAGGCCTTATCGGTGCTAACAGACCAACATTTCTTTCAAGGATCTCTTGATTACTTATCATCGATAAAACAAGAGGTTCCGCTTCCTACCCTTAATAAAGAGTTTATGGTCGACGAGATCCAATTTTATGAGGCCAGGGCCTACGGCGCGGACGCAATACTGCTGATTGTCGCCGCGCTCGAGCGCCGACAGTTGATCGATTTTCATGCGCTCGCAAAGGACCTCGGTATGGATGCACTCATCGAAACCCATCACGAGCGGGAGATCGACACCGTACTGGAGTGGATACCGGATGCCCGGCTGATCGGCATCAATAATCGTGATCTGACCACTTTTGCCACGGATCTCGGCGTCAGCAAACGATTGGCGCCGCGCATTCCTCGCGACAAAGTGATCGTCAGTGAGAGCGGCATTCGCACAAGAACCGATGTCGAACAGTTGCTCGAGTTTGGAATCCATGCCATGCTGGTTGGAGAATCGCTGATCAAGTCCGAGCCGCTCGGCTCCAAAATCGCCGAACTTCGCGGTCGACCAGCCGAACCCGTTTCATCGAGGAAAGGTCCCCGATGATGGGAAAAACTATTTTGATACTTGTCGCCGCGGCACTGCTGCACGGCTGCGCGGAAGGCGTTTATGGAAAAAACGAGCAATCATGGAACGGTTGGATCGGTTCGACCAAAGACGATCGTGTACGGGACCAAGGCATCCCCACGAGATGCCACGCCTTTAAGAACGGCGGAGAAGCCTGCGAATGGCCGATCATGTGGGCCCCAGGCAGTACCGGCACCATCACCATGACGTTCGACAGCCGCGGCGTCGCATGCCAGTGGGTCTACAAAGATCCCTACGTCGAGAAGCGGAGCGCCCAGCAATGTCAATGATCGCTGACGCATCGAGACCGGTCGTCGTCAAGATCTGCGGGATCACCAATCTGGACGATGCGACTGCGGCGGTCGCTGCCGGTGCCGACGCATTGGGCTTCGTGTTCCATCGGAACAGTTCTCGATGTGTAACTCCCGCCGTTGCGAAACACATCATCGCCACACTCCCGCCGCTGGTTGTGCCGGTGGGAGTTTTCGTGAATGAAGAAGTCAAGATCGTCCGTGACCTGATGGACGAATGTGGCCTTGGGTTGGCCCAATTACACGGCGAGGAGACCGCCGCTTACTGCCAGGAACTCGCCAGACCGGTGTTAAAAGCTATTCGCATTAAGGATCGCAACAGCCTGCTCGCGATCGCCGAATATCGTGGCAGAGCGGGCGTTCGCGGATTCCTGCTCGACGCTTTTTCAAATGAAGCCTACGGGGGAACCGGAAGAACGGCCGATTGGAGTCTTGCGGCTGAAGCGGCGAGGGCCGCCCCGGTTTTTCTCGCCGGAGGTTTGACCCCTGAAAATGTCGGCCTGGCGATTCGCTCGGTGCAACCGTACGCCGTAGACGTCAGCAGCGGGGTTGAAGCCTCGCCCGGGAAAAAAGACCACAGCAAAGTACGGGCCTTTATCAAGACCGCGAGGCTTGTCACACCAAGTTGAGGCCGTTTATACTGCGCTGGTTCCCGAAACAGTTCGATACATATGACCTTGATTCCAGACAAGCACGGTCGTTTCGGCCCCTATGGCGGCCGCTACGTCCCCGAAACTCTCATGCCTGCTCTATTGGAGTTGGAGCAGGAGTATGCCAAGGCCAGAATAGATCGCCGCTTCCAAGCCGAACTTTCCTATTACCTCAAACACTACGTCGGCCGGCCGACCCAGCTTTATTTCGCGCAACGCCTGACCAGACGTCTGGGCGGGGCCAAGATCTATCTCAAAAGAGAGGATCTTTGTCACACCGGCGCGCATAAGATCAATAACGCCATCGGTCAGGGACTCCTGGCCAGGCGGATGAAGAAACCTCGCCTCATCGCGGAAACCGGAGCGGGTCAGCACGGCGTCGCCACTGCGACCGTAGCGGCCATGTTCGGTCTTCAGTGCGAAATCTATATGGGGACGGAAGATATGCAGCGTCAGGCACTGAACGTCTTCCGCATGCGCCTCCTCGGATCGACCGTCACCGGCGTCGATGCCGGGAGCCGGACTTTGAAAGACGCCATCAGTCAGGCCATGCGGGATTGGACCACGAATATTCGAACGACGCATTACATCCTCGGATCCGTCCTGGGCGCCCATCCGTACCCGATGATGATCCGAGATTTTCAATCGGTGATCGGCCGCGAGGCCCGCAAGCAAATCCTCGCCGCCGAAGGCCGCCTTCCGGACTGCCTGATCGCATGCGTTGGTGGCGGCAGCAATGCCATGGGACTCTTCCATGCCTTCATCGGCGACAAGAAGGTCAAGATGGTCGGAGTTGAAGCTGCTGGATTGGGAGTGGAAAGCGGAAAACACGCCGCTCGCTTCTCCGGAGGCAAACCGGGCGTCCTGCAAGGCACCATGACGTATCTTCTTCAGGACGACGACGGGCAAATCAATTTGACCCATTCGGTTTCGGCCGGGCTCGATTATGCCGCAGTCGGCCCAGAGCACAGCTACTTGAGGGAAATCGGCCGCGCCACGTACACATCGGCCACTGATGATGAAGCTCTGGCGGCGTTCGATCTCCTGGCCAGGGAAGAAGGAATCGTGCCGGCGCTTGAGAGCGCTCACGCGATCGCCCATACGATCAAGATCGCGCCCACGATGAAGAAGCACCAGATTCTCGTCGTGAACCTCTCCGGGCGCGGAGACAAGGACGTGCAGCAGGTGGCCCGAATGCGAGGAATCAGCCTGTGATTTCTCGACTCGACAGGACATTTTCCCGGCTTCGGGAGCGAGGAGAATCGGCGCTGATCGCCTATCTGATGGCGGGAGACCCCACTCTCCACGACACCGAACTACTCGTGCCTGCTTTGGAGCATTCGGGAGCGGACATCATCGAGCTCGGCGTTCCATTCTCCGATCCGATCGCAGACGGTCCGGTCATTCAACAAGCCGCCGAGCGGGCCTTGCGGAGTGGAACATCGCTGCGAAAGATCCTTCCGATGGTGTCCCGCCTAAGAATGCGGACCCAGATCCCGCTCGTGCTCATGGCGTACTACAACAACATCCATGCGTTCGGCCCTGAGACTTTTTGCAGGGAGGCAGCGGCGGCCGGCGTTGACGGGCTCATTGTCCCCGATATGCCTCCGGACGAGGCAGGCCCGCTGAAAACCCCCGCAACTGCGTCAGGCCTCCAACTGATCTTCCTTTTGGCGCCGACAAGCACATCGGAACGACGCGCTTATGTCGCCCGGCAATCGCAAGGATTCCTGTACTATGTCTCACTGACCGGTATTACCGGAGCTAAGCTGAAAGACTTCGCCGACGTTGGGAAAAATGTGGCGAAGATCCGGAAGGTTTCCAAGACTCCGATCGCCGTGGGGTTCGGCGTCGCCACGCCAGATGATGCGAGAAACCTGTCAGCCATGGCAGACGGCGTCATCGTCGGCAGCGCGATCGTGAAGCAGATCGCCGCGCGGCAACAGGAGGCCGGGATGGTCGACCACGTCGCGGGTTTCGTTCATTCGCTAAAAGCGGCGATGGCGCCGCCTCGGACCGCCGTCCGCTAGCCCACAAATTCCCGCTGACTTTGTTCGGTATGAACCGGAAGAGAGGGCGGACTACCGCTTGCTCTGAGGCGGCATATATTTGATCATCTCGGCGGCCAGTTCTTTGGCGACGACCTTTAACTCCGGCCGGAAGAACATGTAACTACTGGATCGTTCGTGTCGAGCCTTCCAGACCGTCGTTCCGGTCGTAGCATCGATCAGCCGTAGGCTCAACCCGACGCGGCCCACATTGTCGCCTTCTTTCCTGATGTACTCCCAGGAATTGACCCGCACGACGAGGAAGGAATCCACGTTGAGCGCCTTGCCGATCTTAATGGCGGATTCCTTGTCGGACTGACCGGTCATCTCAAAGCGTGAGAAATAAAATACGAGCGCATCAAAGGCTTCCTTTGAGGCCTGAAAAATGTCCGTGACACTCTCCGGCGAAATGACCCGCTCGATGCTCACGTTTTTAGTCAGGGCGCCTGCCAGGACTTCCTGGATGTCTTCACGCGCGCTGTCATACTGGCTTGCCATCGGGGGAAGTACGGCTATGGCTTGCGGACGGAAGACCCTCGCCCCAGGGCCTTCCCAAACCTCTTGCAAGCCTCCGCACCCGGAAACCGCCAGCGCGAAGAGAATAGCCGGGAATAGAACGCTATGGCGTCGACTCGTCCGCATGTGGTCAGTATACCATCCCCAAGAGCTGATTGGGCTTCAGAAGGTCATGGAAACCGAGCCGGAAGCCAATGCTCCTTTCTCGCGGAAGTCGTATCCTCCGCCTAGATCGAGACGGAACGAATAGACTCTCAGGCCGATCCCGGCCGTCGGAGTAAACGGCGTCCCAGCATCCTTCATGTTCTTGAAAGCTCCTAATCGAAGTGAAAGAAACTCGTTCAGGATCGTCTGTTCCGCGCCGAGACTGAGCACCTGGCTCTTGATTCCGGGGACGAACGTCTTGTTGGCCGTGGCATCGACATCGGCTGTCAACGTTAGGGAGGAGTAGGGGTTGACCGCCATACCGCCGCGAATCTGAGGTTCCAGCTTCAATTCCCCTCCGCCGACTGCGTCGAACGTCGGCTGATTGATATCCTTCGCTACGATCGCAAAACGAAGCCAAGACGACGGTTTGTAGATCGCGCCGACGTCGATACCGAACGCCGTCGAGATCGCGGCCTTTCCCAGATTGTCGGTGATGCTCAAGTCTTGTCCGCCTTGGAGCACGGCGCTGCCGCTGTACGCCGCCCCTTGGATGATCTTGCCTGTGATGCCGATTGCAAAGGTCTTGTCGGCAAAGGCGTAAGCATATGAAAGGGCAGCTTGGCGCGTTTCGAGACCTCGCAAAGCCATGGCTCCGGCGATGGAGACCTTTCCTCCCGCATTATTGACCGTGACCGGGTTCGAGACGAATCCGCCCGCCGTTGCAACATCCGAAACATTGAATCCGAATGCGTGTTCGCCGAAATGCCCCTTGATGTAGAGTCCGGCAGCGCCGTTAAGCGACGTATTGGCACCCGGTTTATTCAGGCGACTGGCTATATCCTGAGCTTTGGCCTGATTCGCCGCAGAAAGATCATTGCCGTTGAAATCCTCGAGGTCCTTGACGGCATCGGCGATCCCCAGCCGGTCGACCGCCTGAACGCCGCCGACAATCCTGATATCGAACGTCTGCGTCATGGCCAGGCCAGCGGGATTCCAATAGGTCGCCAACGCATCCGTCGTGACGGCAACGCCGGCGCCGCCCATGCCCAGACAGTCGGCATGGCCACCAGTCCTGCCGGCTC
>JBBILH010000002.1:46940-64283 GCA_037445005.1 Nitrospira sp. | reverse complement strand
GACCCACCGTCACAAACTCGACGGCACGGGACTCACCGGGGCCGCACAGGAGCACAATGATGAGCCAGAATGTACTGAGCCTGATGTTCGGCATTCAACTCGATCTCCGAAGGCCTGAGGACTTTTGCTGAGTCTATTGGATGAATGGACTTCCGTCAAGGTTTGACGGGAGCCTGAGTTGAAGATCCGGCATTACAGGATCTGCCCGTCCTGCATGTGCAGGATGCGGTCTGCCTGGGCGGAGAGCTTGTCGTTATGCGTCACGATGACGAACGTCGTTCCGCGGACTCTGTTGAGATCCCGCATGAGACCGAACAAGGCCTCCCCCGTATGGCTATCCAGATTTCCCGTCGGCTCGTCGGCCAACACGAGATCCGGCCGCTGCAGCAGCGCCCGCGCCACTGCGACTCGTTGCTGCTCACCGCCGGACAGTTCCCCCGGCTTGTGGTGGAGGCGCAATCCCAGCCCCACCTCCTTCAGTATCTCAACGGCTTCCGGCACGACTTCGTCGGGAACTCGCCGCTGGATGTAGGCCGGCATGCAAGCGTTCTCAAGAGCCGTGAATTCCGGCAGCAGATGATGAAACTGGAACACGAACCCGATCCGCCTGTTTCTGAACTCGGCCTGGGCCGGTTCGGAGAGCTGAAAAAGATCTTGCCCGTGGAAGCGGACGGTACCTCTTGTCGGACGATCCAACAATCCCAAGATATGCAGCAATGTGCTCTTCCCGGCGCCCGATGCCCCCACCACCGCGATGAGTTCGCCTTGCTCAATGCTAAGGTTGATGTCCTTCAGCACAGAAAGCGTCTGGTCTCCGATTTGGAACGTCTTGGAAAGATCGGTGACTGTAATCATGCTGTCGTACGGGGGCGTTTGCTACGGCTCAAGCGGCACGCAACGATCTTATTCATAGCGGAGGGCGGCCACCGGCTCAAGCTTGGCGGCTTGGCGCGAGGGATAAACGGTCGCCGCAAAGCTGATGAGGATGGCCGACCCGGCCACGAGCAACACATCTTCGGCCAGGACATGGACCGGAATTTTCGAGATGTAGTACACGGTGGGATCGAAGGTCCAAAACGTTTGGATCAGCCAAAGAAACGCGTAGCCTAGAGGTATCCCGATCGCCGTACCGGACAGCCCGATTATCAAACCGTTCAGCATGAAGATCCGCCGGATGCTTTTCTTCGTCGCGCCCATCGCTTTGAGGATGGCGATTTCCTTCTGCTTCTCGGTCACGATCATCGTCAAGGTGCTGACGATGTTGAACGACGCGACGATCGTGATAAGAACGAGCAGAAGAAACATCATCGTCTTTTCCAGTTTCAACGCAGAAAACAAATTGCGGTTCATCTGCATCCAGTCTCGCGCACCATAGCTGAACCCCAACGACTGCTCCACGGCCCGCGCGATGTCGTTGGCGTGAAAGACATCGGCCACCTTGATTTCGATGCCGGTCACCGTATCGCCCATGCCGAAGAACTTTTGCGCCTCAGCCAAATCGATGTAGGCCAAGGACGAGTCGTATTCGTACATGCCCGAGTGAAAAATTCCCACGACGACGAACGAGCGGATTTTCGGCACCATCCCCATAGCGCTGATCTGTCCGACCGGCGAGACCACGCTGACGATGTCCCCGGCAAAGGCTCCGAGGCGGAGCGCCAGCTCCTTTCCGAGAATAATGCCCGGTTTTTCGGCCGGCTGCGCCGGACCCGTCGGATCATCGGGGGGGGGAAGATTGACTTTTACCGGACGGCCCAGATCGGCCAATTGTCCGACGGCCAGATTCTTCGCGAGTTCCGTCACTTTTCCCTCGCGTTGAGGATCAACCCCTCGAAGCACGACACCCTGCGCACTCGACTGGGTTGTGAGCATGACTTGTTTCAGGATAAAGGGCGTGGCGGCCAGCACGTCCGGAACAGACGCCACTTTCTCCGCCACCGTATTGAAGTCGCTCATGGAGTCTTTCATCCGGTCCTGCACGATGACGTGGGCGGTCGTTCCGAGGATCTTGGCCTGGATGTCCTCCTTGAATCCGGTCATAATGCCGACCGTACCGATGAGAGCGGCGACGCCCAACGTAATTCCCGCGGTTGAGACGAACGTATTCAGCGATATCGTCCGGTTCCTGCGTTTGGCACGAAGGTACCGGAGACCGACGAAAATCTCGTAGGGGATGGCCACCGCTATTTCTCCGGCCTCAATTGGGGAAAGAGGACGACGTCCCGTATGGACGCTTGGTCGGTAAAGAGCATGATCAACCGATCGATCCCGATTCCCTCCCCCGCGGTCGGCGGCATACCGTATTCGAGGGCCCGCAGAAAGTCCTCGTCGACGAGATGCGCTTCCTCGTCGCCGGCTTCCCGCTGAGCCGCCTGACCCTCGAACCGCTCCCGCTGATCGAGCGGATCATTCAGCTCTGAAAAAGCGTTGGCGATCTCACGCCCGGCAATGTACAACTCAAACCGATCCGTCAGGGCGGAATTTGAATCTTTCCTCCTCGCCAACGGCGAGATCTCTATCGGATAGTCCGTAATGAAGGTCGGCTGAATTAGACTGGGCTCGACCGTTTCTTCAAAGATTTCGTTCACGATGTTGAAGAGCGGCCATTTGGGATCAATCGGAACGCTCAATTGCTCCGCGGCCTTGAGGGCTTTTTCCCGGTCACGCAACACGGATTCGTCCAAACCGTTCACCTCTAGGATGGATTGGTGGTAGGACCATCGGCGCCAAGGCGGAGTCAAATCGATTTCCTTCCCCTGATAGGGGATGACGGTCTTTCCGAAAATCTGGTGCGCCAGCGTGGAAACCATCTCCTCCGTCAGGACGATCAGATCCTGGTAATCCGCAAAGGAGACGTAGAATTCGAGCATCGTGAATTCCGGATTGTGGATTGTGGAAATGCCCTCGTTCCGAAAATTGCGGTTGATCTCGAAGACGCGCGGAAAACCTCCGACAATGAGGCGCTTGAGATACAATTCCGGCGCAATCCGCAGGTACAGATCCACGCCGAGAGCATTGTGATGCGTGACGAAGGGCTTCGCCGCGGCGCCGCCTGGAATCGGATGCATCATCGGCGTCTCCACTTCCAGAAACCCCCGCTCAATTAGAAACGCGCGAATGCCGGCAATGATCCGGCTGCGGATTGCGAAGATCCCATGTACCTCGGGATTGGCAATCAAATCCACGTAGCGCTGGCGATACCGGGTTTCGACGTCCGTCAACCCGTGCCACTTTTCCGGAAGTGGGCGCAGCGCCTTGCTCAAGAACGTCAGTTCGCGCACTTCCACCGTGAATTCGTTTGTCTTGGTCCGGAACAGTGTGCCGGACACGCCGATCCAATCGCCCAGGTCAAGCTGTTCCGCCACCATGTAGGCCTGTTCATTAAGAAGGTCCTTCTTGAGATAGACTTGCAGGCGCTCGGAACCGTCCTGCAGCACGGCGAAGCCCGCCTTACCGAAACGCCTGAGGGCTACAACCCGCCCCGCGAAGGTGCAGGGAATCTTTTCCTGCTCCAGCACCTCCTTGGTCTTCTCCCCGTGCAGCTTGATCAATTGACCGGCGCGGTCTTTGATTTCAAACCGGCGACCATATGGGGCCACGCCCGATTCGCGTAGACGATCGAGTTTCTTGATGCGTTGTTGCCGTTGTTCGTTTGAGTCATCCATACCCGTGTTGCCCGCTCTCAGACTCCGTCATCCGCCTTGGTGGGGGCCAGCAATCCGCCTTCCAGCTTTTGCTTGAGATAGGCTTCAATGAACCCGTCCACATCGCCGTCCATGACGGCGGCAACCTGCCCGACTTCGTGGCCCGTTCGGTGGTCTTTTACCATTTGATACGGCTGAAACACGTAGGATCGAATCTGGCTGCCCCAGGCGATGTCCTTTTTTTCTCCGACGATCGCATTGAATTCGGCCTCCTTTTTCTTCTGTTCCAATTCATACAAGCGCGCCTTCAAGATCTTCATGGCTCCGTTCCGGTTCTGCAGTTGCGAACGTTCATTCTGGCACTGGACGACGATGCCCGTCGGAATGTGCGTGATTCGGATCGCGGTTTCCACCTTATTGACGTTCTGTCCTCCGGCCCCTCCGGCGCGGAACGTATCGATCCGCAAGTCCTTGTCCTCAACAACCACATCGATGTCTTCACTCAACTCGGGATAGACGAAAACCGACGCGAATGAGGTATGTCGCCGTTTGTTGGAGTCGAAGGGAGAAATCCGGACAAGACGATGGACACCGGCCTCGGCTTTTAGGTAACCGTACGCATACGGGCCGGCGATCGAAATCGTGGCGCTTTTGATTCCGGCTTCGTCACCGGCTTGGAGATCCAACGTTTCAACCTTGAACTTCTTGCTTTCGGCCCAGCGGACGTACATGCGCAGAAGCATCTGCGCCCAATCCTGAGACTCGGTCCCGCCGGCGCCCGGATGAATCGCCATGATGGCGTTGTTGACATCGAGCTCCCCCGACAACAGATGTTCGACGCGGAGGGCGGCCAGCTGCGGTTCAAACCGATCGAGTTCGCTTCCCAATTCCTGTTCGAGACTTTCGTCGCCCGTCTCTTCGGCCAAATCGAGCAAAGCATTGAGATCGGCCAGCTTCGACTCGATATCCCGCCACCGCTGCAGCTCCCGCTCCAGAGCCACCTTCTTGCGGCTGAGTTTCGCCGCCGCGTGGGTATCGTTCCAAAAGCCCGGTTGTGCGGATTGCTGTTCCAGCTCTTCAAGCTCGGACGTCATGCGGGCAAAGTCAAAGATGCCCCCATAGTTCCGAGACTTGTTCACGAACCATTCTCACTCGAGTTCGGATCTCATCCAACATCGAACATTCCTTTCATCTTAGACGGGCGTTGCGGCAACGGCGTCGGGTTCCGGGCCTTCCGTCCTAAAGAGGCCGAACAGACAAAGCGCCCCGGAGATTAACATACAGACATAGGCAAACACATCCCCGTGTCGGCTGTAGAACGTATGGGGCTGCCAGATGGGGATCGAGGCCCGCAACGCCGTTTCGGTGAAGATCGGCGAAGCGTCGATGATCCTTCCGAATGGATCGATGAATCCCGATACGCCCGTGTTGGCCGCGCGCGCGAAGGAGAGATGATTTTCAACTGACCGGAACACGACCATCGAGAAATGCTGCATGGGAGCCGAGGATTCTCCGAACCAGGCATCGTTGGTGATCGTCACGAGAAACTCCGCTCCGTTCTCGGCGAACCGGCGAACCAGATCGGGGAATATCACCTCATAACAGATCACTGCGCCGAACCTCACCGGTCGCGGTAACGAGGACTGGCCGGCGGTTCCTGAAGCCGTCGTCTTCGGCGTAAACGCAAGTACCGTCGGGCCGGACCCGGCCTGAAAGTCGCCGATCCCCTCGACAAGCTTATCGAGGAAGAACAACACCGAAGACTTTAGCGGCACGTATTCTCCAAAGGGAACCAGGTGCTGCTTGTCATACCGGCCCAACAAGGGACCGTCCGGCGACAGCAGGTAAGCGCTGTTTAGAAGATACGGTCTTCTCTCCGCATCGTATCGAACGGCCGGGCTCCCGAACAGCAGGGGAGCGCCGGCACGATGCGCGATGGCGACCAGCTGTAATTGATAAATCGGTTCCCGCTCATACACAAACGGCGTGGCCGCTTCGGGCCACACGACCAGATCCGCTCTGTTTCCGAACGAGTCCGTAAGCTTGTCATATCGCGCCAACGTTTCCTCTCGAAACGCCCGCTCCCATTTCGTCGCCTGATCCACGTTCGGCTGCACCACACCGACTTGCAGCGAAGTCTTCGGCATGGCGAGCCCCTGGCCCAGAATCAGGGAGGTGCTGTAGGCCCACGATAGGCCGACAAGCAGTGTCGAAGTAGTCACGAGTTCCCAGGGCAAGCGTGCCGGGCGAAAACCGCGGAACAGTGGCATCAGCCAAGCGATCAATTCGGCGACGGCGACGTTGAAGAACACGACCAAGAAAGATACGCCGTAGACGCCGAGATGATCGGCCACCTGAATGAGATCCAATTGGCGATATTGTGAATAGCCGAGGAGAGACCACGGCAACCCGCTGAAAAGATAAGTCCTCGCAAGTTCCAGCGTCACCCAGAGACAAGGGGCCGCGAACAATCCGTAACGCGGCACAAGCGAGCGGAACCAGACCAGCCCGGCGCTGTAGAGCGCCACGTAGAGGCCCAGATAAGCGGTCAGAAGCAGCATGACGGCATAACTGACGAGAAGCGGCACCTTTCCATACGTGTTCATGGCCGTGACGACCCATGCCATGATACCGGTGAAGGCGATCGTCCCGCTGATCCAGCCGAGACGGAACGCCCGCCATTTGCTCATGCCGTCGAGCGAAAGATGGAGGGGAATCAAAGCCACCCAAGCCAGCAGGCCGAAATCGAATTTGGGGAAGCAGAAGGGGAGCAGGAGTCCGCTCGCTACCGCGAGAGCAATCTGGCGAACGGGCCAGTCACGCATCGAGCTAACTTAACGGAAGGCCGAGATCGATGCAACCGGAGGTGGTCGGCGAATCGACCGTGGGCAGAGCGGCCCAGGACTAAGGGGATGCTAATGCGTCATGAAGGACAACCGTATGCGGTTCTGATCGAACGGGACCTGATCCAGTTCGCTCGCGGTGGCCGTATCATTTCGATCCAATTCTACTCCGAAGGAGGCGTTCTTAACCCACCGGACGGTGACCTTCTTGATCAAAAGCGCATTCTGGGTCGGGGGAATCAGCAGCACGGTCAGTTCCATGCCGACCCTGACGGCATGCGTTCCGCGAAAACAGCCGCCGCTTTGCGTCAGGTTCGCGGTTACGCCGCTGGCATGAAACGCGCCGTCGGAGTAATACACGGCGCACGCGACGGGTACGCGAAGACCTGATCGCTTGTCAGAATGAAACATCATGCCGGGCGGCCTTCGCTCAAACACTCAACGTCACGTCTTGCCGGCTCTTCTCGGTCGACCGCGCATTCACGGATCAACAACGCCAGCCCTGTACATAGAATCCCGACCGTATCGATCGCCAGATCGTCCACGGAGGAGAACCGACCCGGCACCGATCCTTGCCATACCTCGGTCCAGAGACCGAATACAAGAGAAGCACCGGTCCCGACGGGAATCGCAAAGAAGATCGGCCAACTCCGCCGTCGAAGACCTTGAACGAACAGCCAGGTCAGCACGCCATAGGCCGGGGCGTGCGCCCAATCGAGAGCAGCGGACGGAACCCGCACCATCAATCGGCCTGGCAGCCCAACGCCGGGGACAATCAACGCGCCCAATGAGAGAATGCCCATGTATCCAAGCACCATCCAGAAACCCAAGGAACCCTCCACGCTGAAATGGCCTGTGAGGGAAGGTATCGAATCATCGGAAGAAGAAACAATTGGACATTCGTAGGGGGAGAAGCATCCTCGATCGCGCGCTCGGAGTCGCTAATTCCAGGTCGCCCTCGGACTTGGGAAGATAGCCCCTGTCTATTGAGGTCCCTGGGATACATTTGTCCCCCGGTACAAGAGCAGGGGCGCCGAGCATCCACTGTCGAAATATCAAGTACTTGATGATTTCCTTATTCGAAGCATGTATCCTCTCCCAATAGGAGAGGGGGTCGGCATAATGCAGCGAGTCGTCACTTGCACTACGATCGTTCTCATCGTGACCGCCATGAATGGTTGCGTGACAAGAAGCACCTACGAGGAGGTGCTCGCCGAACTTCAAGCGACCAAGACGGAAATCGGCAGCGTCAAGGAGCAGTCCGCTGCATTGTCCCGCGAAGCCCAAGAACTGCAACAACTGAAAGCGGACCTGGAGCGACAATTTGAAACGGCCGCGATTGCGCTCCAACAGGCCAAGGACCATGTTCAAGCCGAAGAAGCCGCCGCCCTTCGGCAACTGGGCCAACTCGGGCAGAGACTCAATCAACTCAGTGCCCAGCAGAACCACCTCAGACTCGCTCTGCAACGGGCCCGCGATGAAGAACCCTCTCTCCAGGATAGTGTTGAATCGTTTAGAGTCAAACTCCAAGATACCGACGGACGGCGCGGCTCCGCCTTACCGGCCGTCTCCGCTTCTGAGCATTTCATGGCGACACCGGCTTCACCCTCTGCCGCCGGATCATCCGTAGCCCAACCGACTCCCGTTGCAGTATCCACGGTCGCCCCTCAGGCAGTATCGCCTCCTTCGAAATCTCCTGTCCCAGCGGCCCCCGCACCGGAGCAGGCGGAAGAGGGTATTTTTACCGCTATCCGGAACTGGTTCCTTTCTCTCTGGCGATCCATCTTCTCCTGAAAGACCCGTAATTCAAGGGATTGTTAGGGTCGGATTCTCTAGATCCCTGACTCCCTCCTTGGTACTGATCTCCATACTTTCACGTTATTGCCGGACCGGCCACGCCGCGTTACGGTGGACCAATTCTTAGGGAGGCAAGGCTGGATGAGTGCCTACCCGGAAAGGGCGCATTACCGATGAGTCACATGACGTTTCGCATGATGATGGATAGCGGAGTGTTGCGGCCGAGTGAACGGGAAATCCGGCGTGGTCCAGGAGGAGTTCCTCTGTTCGCGATGAGCCCCCTTCCGGATTTCGTCAATCATTCACTGGACGTCTTGTTCGGACAAGAAGAGGTAACACGCCATCGCATGAAAGCGGGCGCGGCCGGCACACAGGGTCCCAGGCGACCGGCACCTTCGGATCAGACGACATTTGCCGCCACGCTTAAAGGATGGCTACAGTGCCTCGGACTGATGGATGCGACAAGGCTCTCCCCACGTCCTGAAAAAACCATCCCTCAACTACAGGTTGCGAGACTTGAGGAAAGAATCAAGACACTCGAATCACTCCTCAAGACGGAGAAGATTCTAAACCAGGCTCAACGCGATGAATTGGGCAAGCTTCGGGCTCGGAACATCCGTGTCGATCAGCTCGAAGCCGACTTGGCCGCCGAGCGGGAATCCGGCAAGCAACTCGTGCAATGGCTGCTGGAAGCAGAACAGGAGTTGGTTCGAATCCACACGGCATATAACGAAAACCGGCCCAAAGACCAACCCAGCAAGTGCGCTTCGTAACCGGCACAATCACGCTTCGTCGTCATTCAACGATCAATGTCCCAGTCATGTTCGCATGTCCCTTCCGGCGACAGATGTAAAGGTAGGTGCCGGCCGGAGGGGCGACGACAAGACGCACCGTTCGACCTGGAACAAGCGTGATTCCTGGGACCGGAGATGTCCTTTCTCCCCAAGGCCCGGCGGCATATTGCAAGATCGGGCTGTCGAATTCGTGAATTTCGCGACCGGCATTGAAGACCGAGATGACAAGAGGACGGTCCATTGTTACCCGCACGAGATCCGGTGCGAAACGAAAATCTTCCGTCACCAACGAAATCGTCTGTGATCCATCGCATCCGACAAGATGGCAAAGGAGCAAATAGAATAATGCCGATCGAGCTTGCACGTACCCTCCTTTTCGCAGCCACTATCTCACCGGCCGCCTGACCGGCCGGCGCACATTCATCTGCCCATGAGATGTTCTCTTAGCCTGTTTTCTTCATGAAGGTTTCTCCGTCGTTCCTCGAGATACGGCCATGACACGTCGGGCCACGACTCTAAGGTGTGGCAGGAGGCCCGCCCGCATTATTCATGACTGTATCTACTTGAATCACGCACTCGCCGCTGCGAGAAGCCGGCATACGGTCTTGCAGCATGCCGGCAGGCTCGCCCCATGCGATCTCAACGCGTCATTATCCGGCATCGCGGGTCGCGAGGGGACTCCCCGCGGCTGCCCTTCGACTTCGCTCGGGTCGGGATAGTGAGCCCGTCGAAGCTTCTCGCTTGCGATTTCTCATTTTCGCGACGATCGGTCATGAATAATGCGAGCGGGATCTCCTCTTTCAAGCGCGCCACTTGACGCGGAAGCAGCCTCCCTCTATGGTACGAGTCGTCACACCGGGGACTCCTCGTTCGTCCGAAAGAGAGATCGACCTATGGCCTCGACTCACAAATCGTCTCCCTCAGCACAGTTCAGGAATCTCCTCACCTCCGATAGCCTCGAATTCATCTGCGAAGCGCACAACGGCCTGAGCGCCCGGATCGTCGAAGAGGCCGGCTTCCCCGGCATCTGGGCAAGCGGCTTGTCGATTTCGGCGCAGTTCGGGGTGCGGGACAACAATGAAGCCAGTTGGACGCAGGTACTGGAGATTCTGGAATTCATGTCGGATGCAGCAAAGATTCCCATTCTGCTGGACGGCGATACCGGTTACGGCAACTTCAACAACATGCAGCGCCTCATTAGAAAGCTTGAACAGCGAAAGATCGCCGCCGTCTGCATTGAGGACAAACAGTTTCCCAAGACGAACAGTTTTATCAAGGGAGCCACTCAGCCGCTCGCGGACATGCACGAGTTCTGCGGCAAGATCAAGGCCGGCAAAGACGCCCAAGCCGATCCCGACTTCTGCCTGATCGCAAGGGTTGAGGCATTCATCTGCGGATGGGGGCTGACGGAAGCGTTGCGTCGCGCCGAAGCCTATCATCAGGCGGGAGCGGATGGAATTCTAATTCATAGCGCCATGTCGGTGCCCGACGAAATCCTCGCCTTCAAGCGAGAATGGGGCAACCGCTGTCCCGTCGTCATCGTCCCCACGAAGTACTACGCCACGCCCACGGAAGTGTTCCGTCAACATGGTTTTTCAATGGTCATCTGGGCCAATCATATGCTGCGAGCCGCGGTCGACGCGATGCAAAAAACCGCGAAGGCGCTGAAGGCCAGTGAAAATCTGCTATCTATTGAAGACAAAGTCGCGCCTGTCGCCGAGATCTTCCGATTGCAAAACGCCGCGGAACTTCAGGAGGCGGAGGAGCGTTATCTGCCGCGCGGGGCCGAAGATGTTTCGGCGATCGTCCTCGCGGCGTCCCGCGGCGAAGAATTGGGGGAATTGACCGCCCACCAACCGAAAACAATGGTTAAGATTCAAGGGGCGCCGATCCTCTCCCACATCGTGGATGCGTACAACGCGGTAGGGATCAAAGATATCACGGTGGTACGAGGCTACGAGAAAGCAGCGGTCACCCTGCCTAACTTGACGTACGTCGATAACGACGCTTTCGCCGAAACCGGAGAACTTGATTCCCTGCTCAAGGCGCTCCGTCATCGGAAGGGGCGCCCGCATGATCTGATCATTTCCTATGGCGACGTGCTGTTCAACACCTACATCCCGCAAGCGCTCTGTCAAGCGAAGGATGATCTCGTCATTTTCGTCGACAGCGACTGGCAGAACCACGCCGGTTACGCCAGGCTCGGCGGATTCGCGGAGTGTTCAATGCCGAACTCACGAAAAGCCTTCAACGCCACGATTCATCTTAAACGCCTCGGAAGCGCCGTATCCCAGACGGACACACACGGCGTCTGGATGGGGTTCTTCAAGATGTCTTCATCCGTCGCGCCGGCCGTTCAAGCCGTCATTGAGGAACTCCTGGCAGACCCCATGAGACGCAAAGCCGGCATTCCCGATCTGTTGCAAGAACTCTTGGGGCGCCAACGCGTCATACGCGTCCTTTACACGGTCGGCCATTGGCTCGACATCAATAGCCTCGACGACGTCGTTCAGGCCGGCGCGTTCTGACCGTCCCACGACTCTGCATTGCTACATCGATGAGCGCTCCTCAACGGAACAGCTATCGGCGCCCGAACACCCAGGTGGAAACCGCATTCAAATTGTGGTACCAAGATTCGTCGCACTTCACTTGTTGAGAGGATGAATGGCCAAGAAGCATGCCCGTGCGCCCCACGCCCACGCAGATGCGCCTGTAACGCCAACCACGGTCTCAGCAGCTCCAAAGAAACCCGTCACCAAACCGGCACAGCAAGTGACGGCGGTCGAAATGGGCGCGCGACAGCGGGAAATTTCCGTTTCAGAGTTTTTTACCAAGAACCGCCACCTGCTGGGTTTCGACAACCCCCGCAAGGCGCTGCTGACCTGCGTTAAAGAAGCGGTTGACAACGCACTCGATGCCAGCGAGGAAGCCGGCATCCTGCCGGAAGTGACGGTCCGCCTCGAGGTCGTCGCGAACGGCGAGCCGGTGGCACCGAGCCAGGCGACCAGGTTCCGAATCACCGTGACCGACAACGGTCCTGGTATCGTCCGCCAGCACATCCCCAGAATTTTCGCGAAGCTCCTGTATGGATCCAAATTCCATCGCCTTCGAATGAGCCGCGGCCAGCAGGGGATCGGTATTTCCGCCGCCGGCATGTATGGACAGCTCACGACAGGAAAACCGGTGAAGATCATTTCTCGGACCGGCCCACGCGCTGCGGCGCATTTTTTCGAAGTGCAGATCGACACCAAGAAGAACGAGCCCCTGGTCCATGAGAACAAGCAGATCGACTGGGACCGGCCGCAAGGCACGCAAGTGACGCTCGAAGTCGAAGGCAAGTATCAGAAGGGGCGCGCGTCGGTCGATGAATGGCTCGAGCAGACGTCGATTGCCAATCCGCATGTCCACCTGATCTACCATTCGCCGGAAGGGGAAGCCAGGGAATATCCCCGGACCTATCATGAACTGCCGCCGTCTCCCAAAGAGATCAAGCCGCATCCGTACGGCATCGAATTCGGCATGCTCCTGAAGATGTTGCAGGACACAAAAAGCCACACCGTGTCGGGGTTTTTGTCAGGCGACTTCTGCCGCGTGTCCCCGCAATTGGCCGATGAGATCTGCAAGACCGCCAAGCTATCCTCCGGCATGAAACCGCGCGATCTCAAGGGGAGCGCTGCGGAAGCTCTATATCAATCGCTGCAAGGCACGAAGATCATGGCTCCGCCGACGAACTGCATCTCGCCGATCGGAGAGAAAGCGATCCTGTCGGGTCTCTACAAGCAGATCAAAGGCGAGTTCTACACGGCCGTCACCAGACCGCCCGCCGTCTACCGCGGCAATCCATTCATCATCGAAGCGGGTCTGGCCTACGGCAAAAGCCCGGAGGATCAGAGCAAGCCGCAGCTGCCGGCCGTCCCGAAAGCGGAAGGGGAGGACGAGGAGGAGGATTCCGAACTTGCGCGGGTTATCCGGTACGCAAACCGAGTTCCGCTGCTGTATCAGCAATCCGCTTGCGCAACCTTTAAGTCGGTGCTGAGCACCACATGGAAAAACTACGGCGTTCCGCAATCGCGCGGAGCTCTGCCGGCTGGTCCGATGGTTATCTTCGTGCACATGGCATCCGTTTGGGTGCCCTTTACGAGCGAGTCGAAGGAGGCGATCGCCGACTATGACGAAATCCAGAAAGAAATCACCCTTGCGCTGCGGGAGTGCGGGCGACGATTAGGCCTCTTCCTCAGACGGAGGGAACGCGCCGCAAGCGAATACAGGCGGCGCAACATTTTCGAACTCTACATCGAGGAAGTCGTCGAAGCCTGCGGTCGACTCAAGGGCGGAAAGCTCTCCAAAGAAAAACTCAAAATGCAGCTCCAGAAGATTGCGTCGTCACGGACTGGCGGGGCAAAGACGGATGAAGCCCTAGGCAAAACAGGCGCTGGGCCTGAGGGACTTCCTCACTCGATCATTGTAACAGCGGAGGGAATCGAAGGGGAGATCGAATTGGCTTCGCGGGTCGCAGCCGATACAGCCGTCGAAGCCCGGCCCAATGAAACGGATCTGCTGGGCGAACCCACACTGCCGGCTACATACGGCAAGGAGAAGAAGCCCGCTACCTCAAGTCGCTCGTCCGAAGCGGCGGGCGCGCCAAAGCATAGGACCGCCCAGATGGGGCTGTTTACGGACCCGTCCGGAAAAAGTCAGGAGCCTCGGAGACCGGTGAAAAAGCAGATAAAGACCGCCCCGCGGGGGAAGAAATAGGACACATGGCACCCAAGTCAAAGAAGACGACCGCGGTGGAGAAGAAACTCGTCGGCTTGGCCGACGTCGTCGTGACAGCGGCGGAGCGCTCGAAAGACCCGACGTTTGCCATTCCGATACGCGCTCTGTCGAACGTGTCTTTCAACGAGCGCAAGGGCCTCATCGAGATGGGCAACAAGAAGCAGGCCCGTTCTTTCTTCAACGTCGGCATGGCGAAGAAATTCATGCAAACGGTGTTGGTGGCCGACGCCCTCTCCGAACTACAACGGGCCGATTTGACCACATCACTCAGGGAAATCTATTACCGCACGAAACATACCATCAAAGATTCGCACGAAAACACTTTCGACACCCAGGATGAATCCGATCCGGTAATCGAAGACCTTGAAGTCGCTCTGGCCGCCTTACGCGAGGAGCTACACGTCCGCGCGGAAAACAGCGGCAGCGTCGTGGGACCCGTGGTCTTCGGCGACGACGGAGATCGGGTGGATTGCTCCAAACTCGGGAAAGGCGGATACTCCGTTCCTTCGATCGTCGAGCCGGAGTATCTGGAAATCAGGCGGTGCACGGCTGACTTCGTGCTTCTGGTCGAAAAGGGGACGCAGTGGAACCGGCTCTCGGAGGACAAGTTTTGGCGCCGCTACAACTGCATCCTGCTGACCGGCAACGGCCAGCCGCCCCGAGGAGTCCGCCGGTTGGCTAGACGGTTACACGAAGAACATCGCTTGCCCGTATATGTCCTTGTCGACAACGATCCGTGGGGCTACTACATCTATTCCGTGATCAAGCAGGGATCGATCAATTTGGCGTTCGAGAGCCAGCGAATGGCCATTCCCAAAGCCAAATTCATGGGCCTATCCAGCGCCGACCCTGAGCGATACGAGCTTCCCCGTAACGTCGGCATCAAGCTCAATGAAAAAGACGTCGCCCGAGCCAAGGAATTGATGAACTACCAATGGTTCCAGAAACCCGCCTGGCAGGCGGAAATCAAACGGATGCTCTCGAGCGGATTGAAGTACGAACTTGACGCGTTGGCCAACAAAGATTTCCAGTACCTCACGAAGAAGTATCTGCCGAGGAAACTCAAAGAGAAGGATTGGCTGGATTAACGCTCTCCCGCACGTCGATCAATTTCTCCGAAACATGAGGATGTTCTAGTCGCGCACGCAGTGCGCGCGTCGGGCTCTTGGCAAACCGAGGATGGACGCGCATGAAATCTCTTCAGGCCTGGACCGCTCCTCTTCGTGACTGGCAGCGCCGGGCGCTGGCGGCGGTCCGATCGCACGGGGCCCGTGATTTCCTGACCATGGCGACGCCGGCGGCGGGAAAGACGAAATTCGCGCTTCGTGCCGCTCACGACTTCATGACGACAGGCGCGGCCGGCCGAGTCCTGGTGGTCTGCCCGACGAACCACCTGAGAATACAGTGGTCTGGAGCCGCCGGGAAGGTCGGACTTTGTCTCGATCCGACCTTGACGAACGAGCAAGGGACCGAAGCATCCGACTACCACGGCGCAGTCGTCACCTACCATCAGGTTTCTCTCGCGCCATCCCTGTATCATCGGGTGTGCAAGGCCAAGAAAACCTTCCTCATTCTTGACGAGCTGCACCACGCAGGCGACGGCAAAAACTGGGGCAAGGCCTTGCGATCCGCGTTCGAGCCGGCGCAGTTCAGGCTGATTCTTTCCGGCACTCCCTTCCGATCCGACAACAACCCGATTCCGTTCATCCGGTATGAGCGGCAGGTGAGCCAAGCGGATTTCACTTATGGCTACACCGAGGCCATCAGGGACGGTGTTTGCCGCCCGATCGTCTTTCCGAGTTACGAAGGCGAGCTGACCTGGTTGTCCGAAGGCAGGGAGCATACCGCAACGTTTGAAGACGGCCTCGCTTTCGACCGGCAACGCGAGCGACTGAAAACGGCGCTCTTACAGGAAAGCTGGCTCGGCCCCGTCGTTTCCGACGCCCATGCCCGGCTGACGCGCCTTCGCAAAGAAGAGCAACCGGACGCCGGAGGTCTCCTTGTTGCCATGGACCAGGATCATGCGCGCTGGGCCTCGGAACTCCTCGGCAAGATCTCCGGGGTGAAAGCCGCCGTGGCAGTCTCCGACGATCCTTCCGCCTCGCGCACGATCGCACGGTTCGGGAAGGACAAGAACCAACAATGGTTGGTGGCGGTCAATATGGTCAGCGAGGGGGTGGACATCCCTCGGCTCCGAGTCGGCGTGTATGGAACAAACGTCGTAACGGAAATGTATTTTAGGCAGGTCGTCGGGCGTTTCATCCGGATGCAGGAAGGCGTCCCCATGCCCCAGCGGGCCTGGTTGTATCTGCCCAAAGACCCGATCCTTGTCCACTATGCCAAACAGATTAAGACGGAACGCGATCATGTGCTGGAAGACATTCTGCCGGTTGGGCAACGAGACCTCTTCGGACGCGTGACCGTCAGTACCAACGAATACGTGCCGCTCATGGCGGTGGCAAGAATGGATTCGTTGATCGGAGATGAGGAGGCAAGGGGCTGCGCCGCCCCCTCTGCCACCGGCGACACGATGCCGTCGCTTTATGAGCAGAAAATGGACCTGCGCGACCACCACCGGTTGCTGGTCGATGCCGTTGCAAGGCTGTGCCGGGTCGATCATCGACGGTTGAATGCGGAATTGATTGCGCGAACGGGCACTCGAGTTGATCAGGCCACCGTTACCCAATTGAGAACGCGCATCGCGCTCTTGGAACGTTGGAAAACACGAGGTTATGACGGGCATCGCTGATGGCGACCGCAGACGAGAGCATTAGCCATGGCTCGACCTCGTACGACCCTTTTCGCATTCAACCTTGTTTACTTTGCTCCGAAACCATTGCACTGCGGCGAATCGATGGCTGCCGAGACCATGATCCGGCACACAGTGGAAGCGAAGACCGCCTCTTCACGCTCGCATGAGACATCACAATTCGACCAAGAAACTCATAGTGACGGGGCTTCAAGTCGGCCTTTCGATTCGCACCCGAACAGCCGGCATCGCTGTTCTTCAGGAAAACGGCCGAAGGCCATGAACCGGAAAGAGCGATGTTCACGGCACCTGTGCGCGCAGGCGAGGATGAACATCACAAGCGGACCCTGCTAAGCATCGCCCCGTAGCACGCCCATGCAAACACTTGCCTCCCGCGACAGCCGGCGATGAAGTTCGCGGATTGGAAACGTCTAGGGCCAAGCGGAACGATTCTCACTAAGCAAGAGTGCGATGTGGGAAGAGGCCGAGGGTCCTCAACTTTTCGGACGGATGATCCATGTGTGCCCGTTCAAGACAAACGAGAAGCAGGTCTGGAACCATTGAAGAATCCCATATGGAGATCCATACGCTCAGCGCCTCCACTTATGATAAGCTCCTCAGCCGATGCGAATTTTCATTCTCGGCGCCGGTGCTGCCGGTTCATACCTTGCCAAACTCCTGGTGCGGCAGGGTCATCATGTTGCATGCGGCGATCGAGACCCTGAGCGAGCCGGTTATTT
>JBBILH010000002.1:12454-46897 GCA_037445005.1 Nitrospira sp. | reverse complement strand
GCCCGCGACGTTTGGAGCATCGCCAAAGCGGCCAAAGGCTCCCAGCTTGTCGTCAACATGTGTCCGCCTGTTTTGAACCGTATCGTGATTCGGGCCGCCCTGCGTCTTCGCGCCGACTATCTGGACACCGCCTCGCACTACACGGGTAATCCTTTTCGCGCCGAGCAGTTCGAATTCGACCAGCGGTTTCGCGAAATAGGGCGAAGCGCCGTGATCACGGCTGGGGTGGCTCCTGGGCTGACCAACCTCCTGATCGCGGCGGCAGCAGACCGGCTCGATTCCGTGCAAAGCGTTAAAGTCAGGCTCTATGAAGCCACCGACGCCGATGGGCCATTTTCACAGTGGTCGGCTGAAGCATCTTATGACGAAGCGGTGGCGCGCCCTCGGGTGTATGTCGATCGCCGGTTTCGTTTCGGAAAACGCTTCGGCGAGCGGGAACTCTTTCGCTTTCCGGCGCCGATCGGGCAGGTCGGCGTCGTCCTGGCCGCTCAAGACGAAGTGATTACGGCGCCGCATACCATTTCGATGCAATCGATGAACGCCAAATTCGGCGGGTCCGACATCGATCGCCTCAGACGTTGGTACCGGCAGGGGAAGCTTCACAAGTCACGCGGCCCCCATCCGGACAGGTTCATGCGTACCCCGACACCAAGAACCGTACATCGTCTGCTGCGTCGCGGCATACTTCATAATGCGCATTTCGCGGCCTCAGTGGTGGCCGAAGGCGTTCGCCACGAGCGTCTCACAACCATCCGGTGGGACGCCATGGTTCCGAGCCTCTTTCAACTTCGACGCCAAGGCCTGCTCAGTTCTCCCGTTGCCTGGGCCACGGCACAGATGGCGGCGCTGTTCGTGAAACACTTTCCTCGAGAGAGCCACGGCGTTCACGCGCCGGAAGGGCTGTCTGCCGACATTCGACGCGCTATCTTGCGCGACGCGGCGAGGAGAGGCATAACCCTCAGCAAGCGGATTTCCGTTCACCGCCCTCAGGACTTGTAATCGAACCCGCACGTCTTGCGCCGCCTTTTTTGTGGATGGTACTATCCATCCGCGGCTGAAGCTTGTCGGGAGTCATAGCATGCCGAACATCACACTACTCGTGTCCCCCAGTTGCGGAGCCTGCCCCTCGGCCAAGAGCCTTTGGAAACAGCTTCGAGTAAAGTATAGTTTTTCCTATCGGGAAGTCGACATCACCACGCCGGACGGCCAGGAACTGGCCAATCGGCATGCCGTGCGCGCGGTGCCTGCGACGATCATCGATGGGCGATTGACCTTCGTGGGCGTGCCGAGTCGGGAGAGCGCTGAAAAGGCATTGTTGCTAAAAATGCGTCCAAAGGAAGCCTGACGGGATGAATGAAGAAGACATAGAGCTACCCATTCTTCCTCGGCTGGACAAGGGGCCGCCTCCGGACTGCCCGATCTGCGGCGATCCCATGTCCTTCATCGACGGCGACTGGGCCTGTGTTGATTGCAACGGCGAGCTTTTGGGACCGGAAACCGGATAAAATGCCCGGCCATGCTGGAGGTCCTTACCGGTCGCTTCCACCCCCATCTCGAATCCGCGCTAATTGATCAGATCCGTCGGACCAAATCGGTCGATCCATTCGCCCCGATCGCCGTGTTGGTTCCTTCAGCCTCGCTCCTCAACCATATCCGCCGGGCGCTCGCCGTGGAACATGCCCTCTCCCTGATGAACGTGCACCTTCTGACGTTCCATCAACTGGCGATGCGCCTCGCTAACGAGGCACGGATTCGATCCGGCGTCGCGTCCCTGCGCGTCGTCGACGACCTATTCTTTGAACAGCTGGTGCGCCATCTCATCCGTAACCGCCTGTCCGGTCTGATTCCGCTCCAGCACATCGGTCATTCTTCCGGAACCTGGGGGGCCGTGTGGTCGACCATCCGTGATTTGAAAGACGCCGGTATCGAACCCGCAGCCGCCCTGCGGGCGGTGGAGGAAGGATGCTTCGATAAGGACGAATCAGATTGGCTTTACGCCCTGTTTTCGCTCTATGCCGCCGTCAAGGACGCGGGAGTTGTGCTCGAAGTCGGCACGGCGGACGACCTCGCGGCATCAGTGCTTCAGCATGTTCCGACCTCCCCCTTTATCACCTCGCTTCGTCAGGTACTGTACTACGGGTTCTACGACTTGACCCAAGTACAGCTATCGCTGTTTGAAGCCGTCAGCGCCGCCGCTCCGACTCTCTTGTTTTTTCCTTTGGACGATGGACCGGATTACGAGTTCGGGCGACGGTTCTTCACGAGATATGTCCAGCCACGTGCAACCGCGCCGCCTGTGCGGGCGGACCGAGATCGATCCGACGGCGGGACACCTTCATGGTCCGTTCAAAGCGTCGTCGGAGTGGAAGAGGAGGTCGCGTCGGTGTGCCGCACGATTCTGGATCTTTGCGAAACCAACAGGTACCGGTTTCATGAAATCGGCGTGGTGGCCAGGACGCTTGACCCCTATCGCGGGACCCTTCAATCGATATTCGACCGTCATCGCGTGCCCTTCGTGACCACGGCCGGCCGTCCATTGATTCACGAACCGCTCTGTAAGCTCCTCCTGCAATTGGCATCGCTTCCCGTAAACGACTTCTATCGAACCTCGGTGCTCGACGTCGTGTCCTCGCCTCTTTACCAATCTAACCGGCAGCACGAGCGATCCATCCATTATCGCCCGGAACAATGGAAGGTGATCGCGTCATCTCTCCATATTACACGCGGATTTGACGAATGGGCGCGGCTGGAGCAGGCGAGTCGTTCGGTATTGTCCCTCGGCGGAGAAGCCGACGATGAACCGTCATGCGACCTATGGGACATCGAACCGGAGGTCATCGGCCTGTGCTGGCAGGTCGTTTCCGAACTACTCGATGAATGTGCGGCGCTGCCGCAACGGGGCAGGACAGGCACCTTGATCGAAGCCTTCAGGCGGCTCGCAAGCCGCCGCCTATTCCGTTATGAGGCGGACACGCCCTTCGCCGACGATCCACAAGCGGCACGCCTGCAATCGACCTGGGATGCGATCGATCGAGTGTGGGAGAAGCTTCACGAACTTGATGCAATCGGAGAGGAGTTGAGTTGGGAGGAATTCGTCGATCTGCTGACGCATGCGCTAGAACGGACCGACGTCACGATGACCGACGGCTCCTGCCAAGGGGTCGCCGTGCTCGATGCCATGGCGGCGCGCGGCCTCCCATTCAAAGCTCTATTCATTCTGGGCCTGAATGAAAAGATCTTTCCGCGTTACATTCGGGAAGATCCGTTTCTCCGCGACCGGCATCGCCGAGTCCTGGAGACAACGCTCGGGTTCAAAATCGACGAAAAGCTGGGGAGTTATGACGAAGAGCGATTGTTGTTTGCTCTGCTCCAACAATCCGCGCTACAGCGGCTGTTCCTGTCTTTTCAACGGGCCGACGATGACGGGCGGTTGCTGGCTCCTTCTCCATATCTCGTCGAGCGTCCGCACTCAGGCGACCGATCCGATCAAGCGATCGACGCCATCCCGCGCCGCTTGACCGATCGTGTTGCTCGCCAAGCGACCCTCCGGCTCTTTCTCCCTCCTGCAGAATTGGCCAGGTATATGGCCATGCAGGGAGAGGACCCGGCGGAACTGTTGTCCAAGGTCGGGCGTGATGCGGAATTGTTCCGTCATGCCGCCGATGCCGTAGGTCGCATCGAAGAAGATACTCCCTTCCTGACGCCTTTCGATGGCCTGACCGGACCACCTCGCGCTCACTGGTCCCACATCGAGCGACGGGGCATCGCCCCGACTCCTCTAGAACGCTATGCCCGTTGCCCGTTTCAGTACTTCGCGGCCGACGTATTGCGCCTGGAGCCGATCCGCGTTCCCATCGCCCAGGAGTCAGACGCCCTTATGCTCGGCTCCTTTTGCCATGCGGCCCTCCGTCGGTGCTATGAATCATTGGTACGAGGCGGGTGGCCCGCACACCCGCTGCCTGAGACCGAAGTGAGCAGATTTGCCGCTGAGGCCGTGGCTGCAGCGGCCGAGGAATTCGAAGCCGGCCCACGCACCGGTCATTTTCTCCTCTGGGAATTAGCGAAGGAAGAAATGCGCGCCCTCGTGTCTGCGGCCGTCTTGGCCGATCAGATCGCCCAGACTGATGAACCCTACCAACCTTTTGCGTTCGAAGTGGAGGCGGAAGGCACGATTCCACTCAGCACGCCAGACGGACGGCGAGCCCTGAAGATCTACGGACGGGTGGATCGTATCGACCGCCACCGGGATTCCGGTGATCTACGAATCGTCGACTACAAATACAAGACGGGCTCGACGATGCAATCCCAGGATCGCAACCTGCTTCAGTCGGCGATCCGGGGATTCAGACTTCAGCCCCCGCTCTATTCCAGCCTGGTATTTCCGGGGCAGGGGAACATCGCTCAGGTGCAATTGTTTTTCATGGCGCGTCGATGGGCGACTTCGGTCGCCCGTTCAACATTTACCCCGGTCTCATGGACATCGAATTCCGGGGAGACCCTTAGTCGTACCCTCGCTACGCTGGCGGACGGCATTCGCGCCGGTCGATTCTTCATCGTGCCGGATAACTATTGCGGACATTGCGATTATCGAGTGGCTTGCCGTCGGGAACATCAACCGACATGGTGGCGAGCGCATCGGGCCCCCGAGTCCAAGAGCATACGGGCGCTTCGCGCCGTACGGGCAAACGATGAATAGAGAGTGGATCTCCGATCGAGACGCACGCATTGCCGCGGAAACGACCTTCGACCACAACGTCGTCGTAATCGCCGGCGCAGGAACCGGCAAGACGACGCTGCTCGTTAACCGCCTGGTCCACCTGTTGATGAAAGAACCTCATCCCATCGGCATCACAGAACTCATCGCCCTTTCGTTCACAAACAAGGCCGCCACGGAAATGAAAGTGAGATTGCGCGAGCGGTTGATCGTCCTGGCCGATCCAGGAGCCGATCCGGCGAGATCCTCCGACGGCGGCGCGGTACCGGTCGATGATCTGAAGGCACGGTACGGACTGACGAGGGCGCAAATCGCCGATCGGGCCGGAACGGCGCTGAGGGATATCGAAAAAGCGCAGATCGGCACGCTTCATGGATTCGCGGCTCATCTGCTCCGCTTGCACCCGCTTGAAAGCGAGCTCGATCCGGCATTTCAGGAAGACGATGGGCTGCGCTTCGACGAACATTTCAGGCAAGCATGGGATCTGTGGATCGATCGAGAACTGAGCCGCGGAGGAACCTGCCATCATCTCTGGCGCAGACTATTGCCGTTTGTTTCGCTGGATGAAATCGAGAAGCTCGCCCGTTCACTTTGCAGCGACTTGGTGGATCTCGACGTTCTCCGCAGACAGCTGGACTCCTCCCGTTTGGATGCGACGATGATCGAGTGGATCACCCGGCTCCATGACAAAGCCGGCCGTCTCCTGGAATCGCACGACCGGCCGAAGCGCCGGAAGATCGAACACATGCTGGCATGCGCGAAATCGCTGCTGGCGGCATTGCTGCGCCTTGGACCTCCGGCGCTCCGGAATCTCGACTCTTCCTCGCTGGATTGGCTGGACAAGAAAGTGGGGGAAAGAGTCGACGGCTGGGAGGAGACGGACTTCGAGGAGGCAACAAGGCTCATCGGCATCGTTCGGGATCTACGATCAGTCGATCATGACTTCTTCAATGATTTGCTCCGATTGGTCGCTCCGTTCGCCGTCAAGGCCAGAGACTCGTTCGCAGAGAAGGGATGGCTGACATTCGACGGATTGCTGGCCAGGGCCAGACGATTACTCTGGGACCATCGCCTCGTGCGGGAACGAATCAAGCGAGACTATCGCGCCGTTCTGGTGGACGAATTTCAGGATACCGACCCTGTGCAGTACGAAATCATTCTGGCGGTCTGCGAGCAGAACGGCTTCCATGCCTTGGGTTGGCAGGAGATGCGTCTGGAACCGGGGAAACTGTTCATCGTCGGAGATCCTAAACAATCCATCTACGCTTTTCGCCGCGCCGACATCGAGGCGTTCGACCGCGTCGTCGACAAGATCGTCGGCGGCCGGGGGCGAGCAGAGACTTTGACGACGAACTTCCGCAGCAATGCCGCAGTCCTCGGGCCGATCAACGAGATCTTTGATCGGCTCTTTATTCGATCTCCCTTGGTGCAACCGGCCAATGTCAGGCTGGAGGTTCGCCCACAGGAGCATGCGCCGACATCCGAGACGGGCGTTCAACTGCTGATCACGGCGCCCTCGACCGCGGACGAACCGTTCGACGCAGCCGCGGCCGTAAGAGCGGAAGGGGAAGTCCTGGCTCGATGGCTGAAAGAAGAGATACTGACGCGACCGGGCATCACAGCCGGCCAGGTGGCGCTGTTGTTCAGAAAACTGACTCAGGCGGATGCCTATCTCGACGCGCTTCGGCGCTACGACATTGCTTATGTGATCGAGGGCGAGAAGCACTTCTATCGGAGGCAGGAGGTCGTCGAATTGATCAACGTGCTTCGAGTTCTTGATCATCCTCACGATCGCATTGCGCTGGTCGGTGTGCTGCGATCCCCCCTCGGCGGTCTCACGGATCGTGATCTCTCTGATTTCCATCAGGCGAACCTCTTGGACTACTTGGCGCAGGGCATAGACCGGTTCGACCATCCGCGCGCCCCGGCTATACGCCGCCTGTACCGGCGGCTGGCAAACCTGAGACGTGAGATCGCCGCATATCCCATCGAGGAAGCGATCGAATTGGTTTTTGATCGGCTCCCGATCCTGGAACTGGCCGCGGCCTCGCTGCATGGAGAACAGGCGGTTGCGAATCTCTTGAAAGTAAAGCAGACGGCGGCATCTCTCTCGGACCGTCCGCACATGACGCTGAGCGGCTTTGTCGATGTGATGGTCGAACGATTGGACAAACAGCCGGAGGAGGCTGAGAGCCCTTTGGTCGAGGAATCTTCCGACGCCGTGAAGATCCTCACGATCCATAAATCGAAAGGTTTGGAGTTTCCCGTCGTCGTGCTGCCGGCATTGCATCAAGGCAGCGGGCGGGATCGGGATATTCCCCCCGTCGTCTACGAATGGTCGACCGACAGCTACGGACTATCGCTGGGTAAGCGACGGACGCTGGGGGCTGTGTTGGCGCATGCAAAGTTTTCGGTGCGGGAGGAGGCTGAACGTCGGCGAGTGCTGTACGTCGGCATGACCAGGGCAAAAGAACAGCTTGTGCTTTCGGGAGGATTGGTGGGACGGGCCGTCGGCGAGACCACGCTGGAATGGCTTCAAGCGCTCACACAGACGTCGATCGGCGATGCCGCTGCTCCTGCGCTGGAAATCGGCAAAAGCGTCATAGCTCAGCGTGTCGTCCTGGCACCCGACAGAAAATGGCCCGGTCGGCCGCTGTCGCATGAGTCATCGTCAATCCCGGTGGACGCCCAAGCCGTCGCGCGACTCTGGCAAGAGCGTGAGGTCCGATGGAACACCGTCCGAAAGACGAGGTGGCGGCTGACTCCCACATCCCTGGCGAAGCAAGCCGCCGATTCGGCTGCAGGCACACAAGACCACACTGGAAACCATGACGTAGGTCGACTCGCCGGCATCATCGCGCATCTGGTACTTGAACGATGGAACTTTCGATCAGACCCGGCGGAGCTGCAGGATCAAATCGATCAGGTTCTTCGGGTGAGCCTCGCTCACGATGAACGAAAACTGACTAATCTTGTCCAAGAGTCGTTACGGCGACTTTTCGAGACGTTCGGACGCTCGGCGCTCTATGCGCGCCTGCGCGAGGCGATCATTCTCGGACGCGAGGTGCCGTTTCTCATGCCGTGGGGAGAAGGACAAGTCATGGAGGGCGTTATTGATGTGATCTACCGTCGTCCAGACGGCACAATCTGGATCGCCGATTACAAGTCCGATATGGTAGAAGCCGTTGATGCCGAAGCAAGGGCTGAGCGCTATGCCCCACAAGCAGCCATATACCGTGAAGCCGCGCGCTCCTGTCTCGGCATGCCTACCGTCTCTTTCGAGTTCATGTTCCTTAGACCCGGTGTATCCGTAATTAGGTAACCAGCGGCAGAGTAACCGGTCATGCTCTCATGACATCGACTTGATTTCATACCGTACCGCATGAGCAGAAGAGATCACTCCATCACGCCTGAAGCATTCGCCGAACTGGTCCGTGAAGCCCTGACTCAAATCCCGGCTCCGTACGCCAGGCTCATCGAAGAAATCTCCGTCGTCGTGGAGGAAGAACCGCCTCCCGAAGTTCTTGAAGAGCTCGGCATAGAGGAAGAGGACGATTTGCTTGGGCTTTATCAGGGTGTCTCGCTGGCTGCGCAATCCTTCTTTCATGCAGGAGGACAACAACCGGCTCGCATTGCCATCTACCGAGGTCCGATATTGCGTCTCTGCCGGTCACCTGAGGAAGTCAGACGAGAAGTGAGAGACACCGTGGTGCATGAACTGGGACACCATGTGGGATTGGACGACGATGAGATGCCGTATTGAACGGCGCGCGCGCCGACCGACCGGACCCGACTCATGAAGTCGGATCGCCGTGCCTCTCGCTATGGCTGCACCGGCGTCCGCGAAGCCCGTTGATATCCGAGCGCCAGCATGAAGCCTCCGGCGACAACCATCGGCAATGAGAGTAGTTGACCCATGGAGAGCGTCCCGAAGATAAAACCGATGTGCGCGTCAGGCTCCCGGAATAATTCGGCGATCATGCGGCAGACGCCGTAACCGGTAATGAAACTCCAAAAGACCGTGCCAGGAGGCGTCGGCCTTCGGCCGATTACCCACAGGATCATGAACAAGAGGACTCCTTCCAACGCCATCTCATAAAGTTGGGACGGGTGTCGGCAAGCCGGTCCTCCGCTCGGAAACACCATGCACCAATCGACGTCGGTCGCGCGGCCGAACAATTCGCCGTTAATGAAGTTGCCGATTCTTCCGAGGCCCAATCCCACGGGCGTGACGGCCGCGGCCATATCGGCGATGGTATAGATCGGTATCTTTCGGCTCTTCCCGAACCAGATCAGCGCGCCGATTGTACCGATCAACCCCCCGTGAAACGACATACCGCCCTCCCACACGGCCAGTATCTTTGCAGGATGCTCCAGGTAGTACGACAGGTTGTAGAAGACCACGTACCCGAAGCGGCCGCCTAGAAAGACGCCGAACGCGGCCCATACGATCATGTCATAGACCTGATCCTTCGACAGCCCCAACCCCTGGGCCTTGGCCTTCTCCCTTATCACGAAATAGGCAATCGTCAGTCCGATGAGATACATCAAGCCGTACCAGCGGAATTGAAGCGGGCCCAATTCCAGGAATACGGGATCGATATTTGGATAGGCTATGGCACGCGGCAGACTCATTATCGCCTCATGTGGCATTGTGGCCGGATCATAGGTGAGCCATGGGGGCAATGCAAGGTGTGACTTACCGCCGTGGGACCATGAAGTTTTCTCGCAGAACGGCTCCGGCCAATGATTTTCCACAAACCCTACTTTCGTCTGTTGGTTTTCCGTCACGTCTGTGTCGCTGTCTGTGAGATAAAGGCCACCGATAATTAATCGCGACTAATCGGAACCCCCTGCGCATGATTTTTCGCATGAGATTCGAACGCTCCGCCGGCTGGCACGGATGATGCTGAAGCAATCAACAACGACTCGATAGTGTTGCCGGTTACCAACATCACTTCACCGTTCAGTAAGGAGGCTCATATGTCTGATCAAGGGAAACAAATCGCCAGATTCGCAGCGTTAGTCGCGGGAGGAGCCGTGGTCGGAGCGGGAATAGGCCTGCTCTTCGCGCCCAAGACCGGAGCGGAAACCAGGCGTGAAATCAGCCGTTATGCCAAGAAGGCGCAGGTGCAAGCCACGCGTCTGACCCGCGCCGTCCAGTCCGGCGTGAAGGAGATTATGGATCGTACCAAGCGTCCCCTGATCGAAGCAGCATAATCACAGGCTTCTTGACATTCACCGCACACACAGTCCGCCGCTGATCGGCTGCGGGCTGCGTGTGTGCTCCTTGACCGACCTCCACCCCGATGCTAGAGTCCCGTACAATTTCGACGGGGTTAAGGCTAAGGCCAAACACGACCAGTCATTTCTTTTCCCTCAACCTCAGCCTAAACCTCAACCTCGACCTGCATCGCGGGAGTGGCGAAATCGGCAAACGCACAGGACTTAAAATCCTGTACCCGTAAGGGTTTGAGGGTTCGATTCCCTCCTCCCGCACCACGGTCCTCGGTTCATCCACCCTTCGTGGGATAGCAACAGCTTCCGCTAATAGGGCATGATGCCCATCTACCGGTCATGGAAAGGCTTCGCCCTCTGATACTACGTTCTGGCTTCTTCGCCTTCAGTGTTGTCGTCTTCCTTGCGACAGGAGGGTGCGGCGACCCCGTTCAGACGAACACCGGCTCAGCTTCGGCTGAAGGGATGTGGATCGGAACCGTCGCGACAACCCGGACGTTGACGGCCGTGGTTCTCGACGAGGGAACCTACTACCTTTTTTATTCCACCCCGGGAAACTCGTCGATTCTATCCGGCGTGATCCAAGGCACCGGCACGTCCGCAAGCGGCACCTTCAGCTCAGCAAATGCGAAAGACTTCGCCGTTCAGTCCGCAGCGCTCGAGGCTACGCTCTCCGGCCCCTTCGTCGCCCGGCAGTTTCTGAATGGAACCGTCGCCTACACCGGCGGCGGCACGACAGCGTTCACCAGCTCCTACAACACCGCGTACGATACGACGCCGACGATCGGAAGCTTTGCGGGAATGTATCAAGGCCAGGCATCGAGTTCCGGCGGGTCGCAGGCAGCAACCATTACCGTTGCGTCAGACGGAAGCTTCACGGGAACGGAACAAAACGGTTGCACCTTCGCGGGAAACTTCACCTTGAGAACGAGAGGCAACGTGGTCGATCAAACCCTCACCTTCGGCGGTGGAACCTGTTTCTTCGGGAACACGACTCTTACAGGCATCGCCATTCGCGATTTGGCGACGAATAGACTCTACGCCGCGGCTCCCAACAACGCCCGAACCGACGCCGCGATGTTTCTCGGGGTCAAGATACTTTAGCTCACATTATTCGAGACGATCCGTCACAAAATCATGGGTTGCCCGACAAACGTGAGCAAACTGTTTGCATCGAGATACACGGCAACTCGGGGAGCTGTGAGGAGAGGCGGAGGCATCTGGAGAGAATCGGCCTCCATCCTTGCTGGGCTCCTTCCCTTCTCAGGTTCCATCCATTAAGATAACGCCCGGATCATTCTTGAGGCTTAGCTCAATGAAGGCCAAGACCAGCTTTTCCTGCCAGGCCTGCGGGCATCAATCGCCAAGATGGGTCGGCCGCTGTCCGGATTGCGGCGGATGGAACACGATGAAAGAGGAACGCCAGGCGCCGACCGGGAAAGGCCGCCCGCTGGCGCTCAAAACCGCACAAGCCAAAGCAACTCCCATTGCTGAAATTGAGGTTGTCGGGGAAGATCGCCGGTTGACCCGGATAGGCGAGTTCGACCGTGTGCTGGGCGGCGGGGTGATTCCCGGCGCCGTCATCCTGATAGGCGGAGATCCCGGCATTGGAAAAACGACGCTGCTCTTGCAGGCGCTGCCTCGGCTCGCGTCAAAAGAGGAACCTGTGTTGTATGTGTCCGGCGAAGAGTCGCCTCGCCAAATCAAGATGCGCGGTCAGCGGCTGGGTGTCGAGCATCCGCATTTGTTGATCCTGGCTGAGACCTCGCTCGAGCAGATCCTGAAAACCATCCAGGACACCCAGCCGGCGGCAGTCGTGGTCGATTCCATTCAGACGGTTTATACGGAACAGATCACCTCGGCCCCAGGCAGCATCAGCCAGGTGCAGGAGGTGGCCGGGCAGTTGATGTGGTTTGCCAAGCGGGCGGGCGTCCCCGTCTTCATCATCGGCCATGTCACGAAGGAAGGGGCGATCGCCGGGCCTCGGCTGCTTGAACATATTGTGGATACGGTGTTGTATTTTGAAGGCGATAAGGGCCATAGCTATCGGATCCTGCGCGCGGTCAAGAACCGGTTTGGGTCGACGAACGAGATCGGCGTGTTTGAGATGAAAGATTCCGGTCTGGAAGAGGTCAGTAACCCGTCCGAGCTGTTTCTCGCCGAACGCCCGCAACGAAGCACGGGTTCGGTCGTGGTCTCGAGTTTGGAGGGAACAAGACCGATTTTGGTCGAGTTGCAGGCCCTGGTGTCCTCCACCAGTTACGCGATACCGAAGCGGATGGCCAACGGCGTCGAATTGAACCGCCTATCGCTTTTGCTCGCGGTCATGGAAAAACGCCTGGGCATGCATTTGTCCGGGCAGGACGTTTACGTGAACGTGGTCGGCGGGATGCACATCGACGAGCCGGCCATCGATCTGGGAATCGTCGCCGCCGTGACGTCGAGTTTGCGGGACGTGCCGGTCGAACCGGGATTGTTGGTGCTCGGGGAAGTCGGCTTGGGCGGCGAAGTCCGGGCGATCAGCCAGGCAGAACTGCGCATCAGGGAGGCCGCGAAGATGGGTTTCAAGCGGTGCCTCTTGCCGGAACGCAATCTGACGAAGCTGGATCAAGTCGACGGAATCGAGCTGATCGGTATCAACGAAGTCGGCGAAGCGCTGGACGTCGTGCTGGCATAAGGAACTGCATCGCACGCATGAGACCGCTCGCTCGCACCATCCATGCCCTCTGCCTACTCTGTCTTGCAGGGGTCTCAGCGGGCTGCGGATTGTTCGCGCACAAGGCGGAAGCGCCGCCCCTGAAGCAGGCGACGGTCGAGGAGTTGACGAGGCTGCTCGTCGAGCGAGAAGCCTCGCTACAGAGCTTGAAGGGATTATTCAGTGCGAAGGTTCGGGGCGGCCTCATTCCGATCGCCACCCGCGTGGAAGGGGCGTTGTACTATCAGCGCCCTCACGCCATGCGGCTGCGCGGATTTACGGCGATCGGCGGTGATTTGTTTGAATTTCTTCAGGCCGAAGACCGATACACCCTCAGGTTGCCGACCATGGGGCGCATCGTATCTGGCAGCCGGTCCGATACGAGCGAAATGGGGAAGCTGGCCAGGCCGTTCCAATTGAGCGTCTGGGCGATGGACGGCGTCTTGGGAACAGGGATGTTGGCTCCCGATGAAACAGCGGAATTGGCCGAAGATGGGAGCCTATACCGCCTCGAAATTCTCGGTCCTGACGGCCATGAGAAGCAAGTCGTGAGGCGGCGCCTGTGGTTTGATCGTCTGAGATTGCTCGTCGTGAAAGAAGAGCGGCTGACCGAGACGGGGGAAGTGGACGCATCCATCGAATATGACGATTTTAGAGTCGTCGTCGGACAGGAAGCAGAGAACGTGAGAGCGCCGATCCTGCGCCCGTTCAAGATCTTCCTCGAAGACGGGCAGGGAAAGGGGAGTGTACAGGTCACGTTTCATGAATTGATCCCCAATCAGCCCATTAAACCCAGCGAGTTGGGCCGGGGGTAGCCGGGACACATGCCGCTCCCATGAAGATCCTGGCGATCGAGACCGCGACTGCATGGCAGAGTGTCGCCATTCTTGACGACACCACCGTGTTGGGCTGCCATGACGAAGAGGTCCCCGGAGCCCACGCTAAAACATTGCTTCCGACGATCGACCGGTTGTTCTCGGATACCGGTTTGTCGCTCCACCGCCTCGACGGTGTAGCCGTGTCTATCGGGCCCGGTTCCTTCACCGGCCTCCGCGTCGGCCTCGCCACGGCTCTGGGATTCAGGACAGCCACCCGACTACCTTTAGCTGTTGTGCCGACGTTGGAGGG
Source organism: Nitrospira sp. (assembly GCA_037445005.1). Lineage (GTDB taxonomy): Bacteria > Nitrospirota > Nitrospiria > Nitrospirales > Nitrospiraceae > Nitrospira_C. Next base: position 33,122 of record JBBILH010000002.1, on the reverse strand, counting down.
GCTGGCTTGGAATCTTCGTGGATCCTCCTTGCCTGTCTGCCCCGTCCTGAACAGCCGAAAGGGTGAGCTTTATTGGGCGATCTTCCGCTGGGTGGGCGACAATCGGGTGGAACGGATCGTCCCCGAGACCGTCGGTCCAGCCTCGCGGCTTGGGCACATGCTCACGGAATCCATCATCTGCTTTGGTGAAGGGTGGGTCTTGGAATCCGCCTCCGTTCGAGCCACGATGCCCCGCGGCATCGTCGTGCAGGAGAGCGCCCCGCACAAGGCTCGTCCATCGGCCGTTTCGATCGGTCTGGCCGGTTTGGCCAGGCTACGTCGAGGAGAAGTCGCCGGCACAGGTGTGGCGCCGCTTTACGTGCAACGATCGGAGGCCGAGTTGAAGTTCGACGAATCAGGTGGACTGTCGCCGGTTGCACGCCGCAGGGAGAAGATCGCCAGGAAACTCGGCTCACGGCTCGCTACGGCCGATGGATCACGGAGGCGATCCGGCAAGTGACCGCTCCGTCGTACAAAATTGAGCCCGCGACCCCGGATGATGTCTCCGACATTCTCATGATAGAAGAAGCTTGCTTCTCGGCCCCCTGGACGCGCAAAATGGTGGAGGCTGAACTGACGGGAAACCCTTTTGCCCATTTCCTCATTGCGAAAGAACTATGCCCCGGCCAACCAGCGCCATCCCCGGTCATTGGGTACCTATGTTACTGGATCGTCTTTGAGGAACTCCGGCTGATGAATTTGGCCGTCATTGAACCTAGACGTCGCACCGGGATCGCAAAGCATCTTGTGACCACAGCGCTTCAAGAAGGCCTTGCTCGGGCAGCCACCCGCGCTGTGCTTGAAGTCCGCTCATCCAATCTCGCAGCTCAAAATCTCTACATTGGGTTCGGCTTCCTCAGGAAAAGCCTGCGAAAACGATACTACGTCAACCCTATCGAAGACGCCGTACTGATGGAATTAGAGCCGCTGAGCCTCATGCGCAAACCCTCTTTATCGCTCAGATCTCCGTCAGGAGGTCAATCGCAACCGCTGCTATAACTTACAACCAGGAGGTGCCACATGCTGCCGGACCATATGATCGCCGAACAGCTCCGCCAGTCCAATACGGAATTCCGTGAGCTGGAGGAGTCCCATCATCGGCTCGACCTGGAACTCAGCGATTTGCAGAAACGACATGTATTGACCCCATCCGAAGAGATGACAAAGAAGCAGTTGCAGAAAGAGAAACTTGCCAAGAAAGACAAGATGGCCGAGATGATTCGCCTCTTCCGCGAACACGGCCTGCAAACCACCACGCATTAGAGGAGCCTGCCGTGAGGCCGGAACCTCCAGGAATTCGGACCAATGCCGCCGATTGCCAATCCGCTGGCCGCGCATATTCATACGATCAAGCGGCGCCTGATCGTGATCGGAACGACGATTCTCGTCGGGCTGATGGTCGCGTTTACCTTTTCCGCCCAGATGGTTGCCTGGCTGAACCGGCCGTTCCCCAATCAGTTGGTGTTCTATGGGCCGACCGAAGCGCTTTTCGCCTCCATCAAGGTCTCTTTCCTCGCCGCCGTTCTGGCCAGCCTGCCGGTTGTGTTTTATCAGTTCTGGAAGTTCGTCGAACCGGCGCTGCTCCCTAAGGAGCAGCGCTGGGGCGTCCCCATTTTCGCTCTGGCGGGAGCTCTCTTCGCATTGGGTCTTGCATTCTGCAATCTGGTCATCCTCCCACTCGTCATCGATTTTTTCGTCAGTTTCGGTATGGATCGGGACATCACCCCGCAATTGAGCGTTGGAACCTATATCGATTTCAACGTTAAGTTCCTTCTCACATTTGGATGCGCCTTCGAACTTCCTTTGGTGCTGACCATACTGGCGCGGGTCGGCGTCGTCAACGCAACGATGCTTGCCAAGTATCGCAAGCACGCCATTCTCGGTTCGCTCATCGTATCAGCAATCATCACGCCGGACGCCACTCTATTTACGATGCTGCTAATGGCGGTTCCTCTGATGGTTCTATATGAGATCGGCATCCTGGGAGCCAGATTCTTCGGCCGAAAAGAGCCGCCGGATCTTACCCTCCCACTTGATCCCGATCTTCCTATGGGGACAGCCGGGCATCGCGTTCGGTAGAATACCGTGTGACCATCTCTATGAAACGGCTTTTTCTCATCATCGGTGTTCTCTTTAGCGCTGTCGCCGGCATCGACGGGCAGTCGTGTGCGGAACAGGCTGGCCCGCCAGGCCCTTTCGACAAACAGGCGGCGAGTATTCAGGCGATCGCGGCAGTCGACACTCGGGTGCTCTACGCCGGATCATTCGGACATGGCCTCTTTCGCAGCGACGATCGCGGAACCACTTGGGTCAGGACCGGCGAAGGAATCACAGATCCTTTCATTCTCTCCCTCGTCACTGGAAAAGGCGGCATAGTATACGCGGGAACATTTCGCGGCGGGGTCTTCCGCACGAAGGATCACGGGAAAACTTGGCACCCCGTCAACGGCGGACTCAAGCGGCGTGAGATCAAGACGTTGCTCGCGGTCGGAGATATCATCTACGCGGGCACGGCAGACGGCGCCTATCGCTTGAACCCCGCCGATGACCGTTGGACGGTCGTTACGTCCGGACTGGACGAAATCCTAGTTCATGCATTGGCGCATTCCCCGGACGGGACCCTTTATGCCGGCACGTCCGGAAAAGGCGTATTGCGCTACAAGTCGAATTCGTCGGGATGGGTCCGCATGCACCATGGTTTGAAAGACCACGAGGGAATGATCGAGAACTTCATCCGTGTCCTGACCATCGACAACGACGGCGCCATTTATGCTGGCACCTTCGACGGGGGAGTTTTCCATAGTGTCGACAACGGCACCTCCTGGAAGCCGATCAGCCGGGCCCTTCCGAACGACTCGATCCGCGGTATCGTCCAGAATCCCCGCGGCCTTTTCGTGGCGACCGGACACGGGATCTTCAAGACGATCGACAAAGGGCGTCAGTGGATTCCTCTGAACAAAGGCTTGACCAGTATGGCCGTTCAAGTCTTGATCGAATCTGAACCCGGCGTATTCTACGCCGGCACGAATTCAGGAGCATTCCGCAGCGATGACAACGGAAACAATTGGACGGCCATTAATGAAGGGCTCGAAGGTGCCGTAGCTCCGCCGCCTTTTCTGTTCCGCTAACCGATGAAAGGATGACGCATCATGTCCGATCCGACCGAGAAGACCAGGGCCACCATCACCGTGAACAGCAAAGGACAGCCCATCGGCGATATCGTACTGAGGTTTTTTCACGACGTAGCGCCAGGCCATGTAAAGAATTTCGTCAAGTTGGCCAGGGATGGGTTCTACAACGGGACCACCTTCCACCGCGTCATTCCCGGCTTCATGATTCAAGGAGGCGATCCCAACAGCAAGACTTCGGACCGCTCGTCGCACGGCATGGGAGGCCCGGGATACAAGATCAAAGCGGAATTCAACAGCAAACCGCATAAGCGCGGGGTTTTGTCGATGGCGCGCGCGAACGATCCGGACAGTGCGGGTTCCCAGTTCTTTATCTGCGTTGCCGACGCCAACTTTCTAGACTGGCAATACACAGCTTTCGGGGAGGTCGTCAGCGGGATGGAGACCGCCGATAAAGTCGTGAACATGAAACGGGATGGACGCGACAACCCGCTCGAGCGGGTCGAGATCACCGTGACGGTTACAGAAGACTAATGCTGAGGTAGTGGTGAGACAACTTTTCCGACGTGGGGTCTTGATCTCCACCTTGGCGTTAGCCTCGACCTATTCAGTGGCCGGCTGCGCAATTCCCCAGACGCCTTATCGGACCATTTACGAAGATCCGGTCAACTATGTCCGGCTCGAAGAGGACGATTCGGTCCTTCCCGAATGGCCGCCGGGGCATCACTCTCACCCCAAAGCATTCGGCGTCGAGCACGTTCGACGCATTCTCACCGGCCTGACTGTACAAGAACACCGAATTTGGCTCCAACGCTGGATCCAGGGAGAAGCTCCCATGGCCCCGGTCTTCAAAGACGAAGAGATTGCACTCCTGGCTCCTCAGATTGCGGAGGCCTTTGCCTCCGCCAAGTATAATGAACGGGTCACGTTTTATCTCAGTCAGCCGCAGACCTCGGTCAAGCGTGTCATCACAACGGGAGGGCTATATGTGCAGGATCAAGAGCTGCACGTGATCCTGGGGAACTGGCAGATCGTGTACGGCATCCCCACCTACGGGATGATCTATGACCGACGTTATCCGATGCGGCCGACCGCGGCGAAAGGATTCAATCTGTACTTTAATCCGAAGGAAGCCATTATTCCCCAGCACAGCAGTTTTTGGGACACGCTGCTGGCCAACGAACGGGACGAATTGGTGATCGATATCAGTCGTCTGTCTCCCTCGGAAATCGCCGACATTTTGCTGTGGTAGATCTTCTCCGTCTTAGGTTCAATCGCGGCGAAATTCCTCAGGAAACAGCTTCTTCGTGTTTGCCCCATTTCGTTGACAAAAATTGTCGCTGCTGTTAGCGTTTGCTGGTTATTCATGGAGGTCTGCCTTGGGCATCGACCGCAGTAAGGTTCTGCATAGCGCGCAGCTTTTTGCCTCCAAAGGGCAGTTTGACGCCGCGATCAGCGAGTGGAAAAAACTGTCGGCCGAGTCACCCGGTGACGGCAGCATTTACAACTCCATCGGGGATCTCCATCTCAAGCGAAACGCCACAGGTGAGGCAGTGTCCGCATTCCTGCAGTCCGCCAACGCATTTCGTGCGGAAGGAGCCACCCTCAAGGCCATCGCCACCTACAAGAAGGTCCTCAAGCTCGACCCCTCCCGTTATGAAGTCTACAGGTTTTTGGGAGACCTCAATGCGGAGCGAGGGCTACTGAGCAGCGCAGTGCAAGACTATCTCACGCTGGGAAAACACTACCTCAAAGAACGCAAAACCAAAGAAGCGCTGGACATCTACCGCAAAATCGTCAGCCAGGATCCGTCCAACCTCGACGCGCAGCAACGGGTCGCGGAACTGTGCGTCCAAGAGAACATGCAGGACGAAGCCACCAAGGTCTATCTCCAATTGGGACGGGAACGTTCGGCACAACAGCGCTACAGTGAGGCCAAGGAAGCCTACCAATCCGTCTTGCGCATCGATCCTGCCAACAGCGAGGCGTTGCAGTTCATCGAACACTTCGAGAAAACGGGAGGCGATCCCGGCAAGACGGCAAAGACTGCGCCGGGAAGTCATGGCGGGAAGGGGCTGGAGCCGATCGACCTCCTCGCCGAAGCGGCCCGTCGAATCGACGACAAGCAATACGCCGGCGCCGAAGCCATCCTAAACCAGCTTCTGTCAAAAGAACCGGGGAACCCGCAAGTGTGCCAGCTCTTCGCTCGGCTACATTTGCAACAAGGCCAGACCCAGGTCGCCCTCGGAGAATACCGTTTTCTTGCCGGCGCGGCGCTCCGCGCTCAGGACTACGCCCAGGCGGAGTCGTTGATTAGGGAATTTCTCGCTGTTGAGCCAAACTCAGTTCCTCTACTTGAACTGCACGGGGAACTCTACGAAGAGCAAGGGCAGGCTGAGACGGCCGTGCAACATTATGGCAGGGCGGTTGAAGTCTTGCTGGAGCACCCCGAACCAGGCATGCCCACATTGCATGAGGAAATCTTTGAGAAAATCAAGACTCTAGCGCCGGGAAGCGCCATGGTCTCAAAGTTGACGGCGCTCATCTCCGGGGGGCAGCCCACGCCGTCTGCAGAACGTGAACCCGCCCAGACGCAACCAGTTCCGGCTCCGCCTCCCTCCCAGGAATCACCTGAAGCGTTTTCGTTGACCGGGGCCGCCCCAGACGACGCGTGGAACATGACATCGAAGTTCGCTCGAGGGCAAGACCGGCACTTTTCCTCAATCGATGAACCTCCGACCGAGCAATCGCCTCCGGACGCCGTGTTCTCAGTCGCAAATGCCGCCCCTGACGAACCCCCTCAGGCGCGACGCCATATGGCCGATTCGGCGCCATCACATCCCGCCCTTAAGCGACGCGATCAGTTTGATCTTTATGTGCAGGCGGGACAATTGATGGAAGCGGAGCTTTGGCTGAGTCGCCTCGTCGACCAAGAACCTGACGACGCGGAATCTCGGGAACTGCTCGGGGAACTCTCGGAGCGGAAGGGTGATGGAGCAGGCGCGGCGCTGCAGTATTCCCGCGCGCTCGAGCTGCGGCTGGCACAGGCTCCTCAAGCAGATGCGAGTCAATTTCAAGCGCTTTATGAGAGGGTGAAGGAATTAACACCCGCCAGTCCGATCGTGGCAAGATTGGCTTCTGCTTTTTCTCCGGCAACCCCGCCTGCCGTATCGGAACCGACAATCGTCGCCATGCCCTCCGATGGCATTGAATTGGAGACGCACTACACGCTCGGCGTGGCCTACAAGAACATGGGGCTGTTGGAGGAAGCGAAAGAGGAGTTTGCGGTTTCGATGAAGTCTTCCGCCGTGTTCTTGGACTCCTGTCTCATGACCGCGGTGTGCTTGAAAGAACAGGATCAGGTGACGGAGGCCAGCACGCGGCTCGAACAGCTATTGACGGATCCCCGATGCCAAGGAGCCAAGGCCCAGGCCATCCGGTACGAACTCGGCCTATTGTATGAAAAACAGGCACAATGGCAACAAGCCCAGAAAATGTTCGAGTCCATTCCGACGTTTCACGACGTCCCCCAGCGACTTTCGTCGATCCGCCGGCAACAGCCGGCAACAGCATCCGCAGACATGTTCCGTTACGCGACCTAGCTCATCACTCGGTCCGGAGCAGGCCGTCCAGCCAAGACTGCTTCGATGTTTCGCAAGCAAATCATGCCCATGTTAACCCGGGCGGACCAGGTCGCGGACCCAAGATGCGGGAGCAAGACGGTGCGCTCGTGCTTGGCAAGCCCCGGATTCACTGCTGGTTCGTCCTCATAGACATCCAACCCCGCCCCGGCGATCGTCCCTCGTTCCAGCGCCTTCACCAGCGCCGCTTCGTTCACCACCGGACCGCGGGCCGTATTGATCAAGACCCCGCTCGGTTTCATCATGCCCAATTCAGGACCACCGATGAGGTAACGGGTCGAGTCTGAGAACGGCACATGGAGCGAGACGAAATCAGCTTGCCGCAACAACTCAGGCAAGGAGACGCGGCGCCACGGATGCTCCCGTGAGACCGTGGTGACGGGGCAACGGCTATGGTAGAGAACGGTCATCCGGAATCCGGAAGCACGCTCCGCTACGGCCCTCCCGATTCGACCCAGACCGACAATTCCGATCGTGCGACCCGCCACTTCGGTCCCTACTAGTTGCGTCGGAGTCCACCCGGTCCACCCCCCTGAGCGAACGAGCCTGTCGCCTTCGATTACCCGTCGGGCTACGGCAAGGAGCAGAGCCCACGTCAGATCCGCCGTGGCGTCCGTCAAAACATCCGGCGTATTACTCGCCACGACACCGCGCGTCGATAACGCCGCGAGATCGAGATTGTTATAGCCCACGGCATAATTTGCGACGACCTTTAGTCGTAACGCAGAGCCTATTGCGGCGGTGTCGATCCGCTCGGTCAAGGTTACAATCGCCGCATCCGCTTCGCGCAACCCGTCGGCCAGTTCAGAAGGTGAGGGCGATGTGTCAGTCGGCCGACCGACGAGCACGTACTGTTTGCGCGCAGCAACCATGACGGGTTCAGGCAGAAGTCTGGAGACATAAAGTCGTGGCCGTGCGTCCGTCATGGTAACTCTTCTCAAAACCATCTTACCGAGTCCTCACGCCGGTCACAACACAGGGGAAAATCTGTAGATACCGCGCTACGGTCGACCTCACCTTGCAGTTCCATTCACCTTTTTGCTATTCTCCGCTCCGCCTTCCCAGTCGCAACCCAACTTTACCGAGCCCGATTCGAAGGAGTGCAATCATGGCCAGCATCAAGCGGGCATTGATCAGTGTTTCAGACAAGACCGGTGTCGTCGAATTTGCCAAAGGACTTGAGACGCTCGGCGCGGAGATTTTATCCACCGGCGGCACTGCCAAAGCGCTGCGAGACGCAGGTGTAACGGTCACAGACGTAGCGGCCTATACGGGCTCCCCGGAAATTCTCGATGGTCGCGTGAAGACCCTTCACCCGAAGATCCACGGCGGCTTGCTCGCGCGACGCTCGATGCCGTCTCATCTCGAGCAGATGAAACAGCACAACATCGGTCCGATCGACGCCGTTGTCGTGAACCTCTATCCCTTTGAGGCGACCATCGCCAAGCCTCATTGCCCATTTGAGGAAGCGATCGAGAACATCGATATCGGCGGCCCCTCGATGCTTCGCTCGGCGGCGAAAAATCACGAAGACGTATTAGTGGTAGTGGACCCCGCCGACTATGCCCGAGTCATGGAGGCGACCAAGTCCGGTAACGTGCCTCACGGTTTGCGCCGCGAACTCGCCATGAAAGTTTTCCAACATACAGCACGGTACGACAGTTTGATTGCCGGTTATCTGGAAAAGCAGTTGGCGGGGAGCGAGGTTAAGTTTCCTAAGATCCTTTCGCTCCAGTACGAATTAGGCGAAACCCTCCGGTACGGCGAGAACCCCCACCAGCAGGGCGCCTTCTACCGGGAGATGCTTTCGACCGAGCCCTCGGTGTCTCGCGGCAAGATTCTCCACGGAAAGGCGATGTCGTATAACAATTTCCTCGACGCCAATTCGGCGTTGGAATTGGCGAAGGAATACGACGAGACGGCCGTCGCAATCATCAAGCACAACAATCCTTGCGGTGTGGCGTTCGGCGAAACGCCGGTCGAGGCCTACGTCAAGGCGAGAGAGACCGATCCAATCTCGGCCTTCGGCGGCGTGATTGCTTTCAACCGGCCGGTGGATTTTTCGGCGGCGAAAGAGATCACGTCCACCTTCGTTGAAGTCGTCATCGCCCCCGGTTTTACTGAAGATGCGCTGGCGGAACTCAAACGGAAGAAAGATTTGCGTCTGCTGGATGTCGGTCCGCTCGCCAAGGTAAAGCAGGAAGGCTACGACCTCAAGAAACTCGTCGGCGGCTTGATCGTGCAGGATCGCGACCTCGGGGCGCTCAAGGATCTGCGTGCGTTGCCGGTGCCGACGACCCGCAAACCCAGTAACGAAGAGTATGCCGCCTGCGCCTTCGCCTGGAAGGTCTGCAAGCACGTCAAATCGAACGCGATCATTTATGCCAAGCCGGGCCAGACCGTCGGAATTGGTGCTGGCCAGATGAGCCGCGTGGACAGCGTGAAACTCGCCGCAATGAAAGCGCAGATGCCGGTGAAGGGCTGCGTGATGGCTTCCGACGCCTTCTTTCCGTTCCGCGACGGGTTGGATGCCGCGGCCCAGGCGGGAATTACCGCAGTGATTCAGCCGGGCGGTTCAATCCGCGATGCAGAGGTGGTGAAGGCGGCGGATGAACATGGGTTGGCCATGATTCTCACCGGCATGAGGCACTTTAGGCACTAGCCCGCATCATTCTCGAATGGTCTCGGCGAAACCCCTGAGAAGTCCCGCGTGGCGGCGAGGAAAGACGGCCTCCTTGGAACAGTATGTTGACCGACCGAGCGGCAAGTTTCCCCGCCAGCAGATACGCCGAATACAGGCTCGTCGAAGCGGCTTGTCGGTGGTATCGGTAGAAGACTTCGTGAATACTACGGTTCAGGGCGGAGAGTTGAGGTTGAGTCGAAGAGGGGAGCCAAGAAGTAGAGATCCGCTTCGACACCCGGCCTTCCGCTTGAGTGAGCTCTTTTTGGAATGTGCCATGCGCATATTCTCGTGATCGAACCTTCTCCAAGAATGGTGTTCCGTTGAACATTCTGGTTGTGGGCGGCGGAGCGCGCGAACACACGATGGTGTGGAAACTTGCCCAGAGTTCGCGCAAGCCGCACCTCTTCTGCGCTCCAGGCAACGCGGGAATTGCGTCACTGGCGACCTGCATCCCGATCAAAGCGGATGATGTGCTGGGGCTCAAGGCCTTTGCACAAAAAGAGGGTATCGACCTCACTGTGATCGGACCCGAAGCGCCTTTGGCATTAGGGATTACCGACGAATTTCGCAAGGCCAGGCTGAAGATTTTTGGACCAACCAGGGCGGCGGCGCGCCTTGAAGCAAGCAAGATTTTCTCGAAAGAGATCATGGCGCAGGCTAAAATTCCGACCGCTAAATCAAGGAGCTTCGATCAAGCTTCCCAAGCGATCGCGTATCTCAAAGAGCACGAATTACCGGTCGTAATCAAGGCCGACGGCCTCGCACAGGGAAAAGGCGTGGTGATTGCCACGACGCGAGAGCAGGCATGCGAGGCCGTCGTCGATTCAATGGAGCGCGCCGTGTTTGGCCAAGCGGGTAGGCAGGTTCTGATCGAGCAGTTTCTTGACGGGGAAGAGTTGACGATCATGGCCTTCACGGATGGGCGGACCGTGATACCCATGCTACCGGCCCAGGACCACAAGAGGGTAGGGGACGGAGACACCGGCTTGAATACCGGCGGGATGGGAGCCTACTGTCCGGCGCCGCTGGGAACTGAATCCCTCCGACGCCAGGTCACCCAAGACATTCTTCAACCGATCGTTGAGACTATGTCACGTAATGGATCGCCGTTTCAAGGAGTTCTCTACGCCGGTTTGATGATCGTCAAAGGGATGCCATACGTCCTGGAGTTCAATGCCCGCATGGGTGATCCGGAAACTCAGGTCGTCCTTCCACTCTTGAAAACCGATTTGATCGACGTCATAGAGGCTGTTGTGGAACACCGGCTGGACCAATTGAACATCGCCTGGCACGACCACTCGGCGGTCTGCGTTGTGCTGACGTCAGGTGGATACCCAGGCGCGTACCACAGCGGTTTTCCGATCACCGGCCTTCCGGAGAACACCGGTGGCGATACCGTCGTGTTCCATGCAGGAACGGCTCGGCAACACGGAACGGTCGTGACCGCGGGCGGTCGCGTCTTGGGTGTGACCGGAATAGGCCGAACGCTGGCGGAGGCACAGGCCGCAGCTTACCGAACCGTGAGAAACATCTCATTCGAAAGGTGTCATTACCGCTCAGATATCGCCTATCGCGCGCTTCGGCGTTTCGCTTAACGCCCCGCCTGCCCTCAATCATGGCCATCATCACGCACTACGTCGCCGAGCAGTTCCAGGAGCTTGCCGAAAACGTCCGGCGCGTCGTTCGGAACGGAGAAATTGTGGCAATTCCTACAGAGACCTACTATGGCCTCGGCGTGGATCCATTCAGCGAGCATGCTGTCGATCGCTTGGTTCGCCTCAAGGAACGCGAAAGGGACAAACCGATTCTCGTTCTGATCGGAGAAACAGGCCAACTGTCTCTATTGACAGGGGAGATTTCGCCGATTGCGGAAGTTTTGATAGAGGCATTCTGGCCTGGTCCATTAACCATTCTCTTCCACGCCGACCGACTGCTTCCGGCACCACTTCACAGTGGAAGCGGTGCCATCGGAATCCGATTGAGCTCGTGCGCTCCCTTATGCGCGCTTCTGAAATACGTCGGGCCGCTCACCGGGACCAGCGCCAACCTGCTAGGCGATCCGCCCGCCTGTAGTGCGCACGAAGTGGATAGGTCGCTTGGGCACGCCGTGAAGCTGATCGTTGACGCCGGCCGAACACCCGGAGGCCCCCCGTCGACCGTTATGGATCCTCGGGAGCCGGTGCGGATCATCCGGGAGGGAGCGATCCCTCGACAGATGATTCAGAACGTGTTACAGACACGGGGCATTCGGGTGGCGTGACGGCGATCGGGTTTGCGCGATCTTCACCTCTCACAAAAGGAGACTCGACGATGGCGAGACAGAGCATGCACGGAATCAGGGCCGTGCTGGCCCTAGGACTCCTGGCAGGATTGACAGGGTGCGATTACTGGCCGCCGGCGCTCCAGACGCAGATTGAACAACTCCGGTCCGAACTGCAAATGACGACAGCGGAGAAAGCACAATTACAAACCCAACTATCGTCTCTCACCAAAGTCAAAGATGACCTCCAAGCGCAGGTGGACGAGTTGAGCCGGGCCAATCGGGACAAGAGCACACTGATCGCCAGTCTCCAGAGCAGCGTCACGGCGCTCCAAGAGAGGCTGAATAAATCGACCAAACCCGCTCCCAAAACCGCCGCGGCGGCTAAGGCTCCCGCTACCAAACCACACGCCAAAGCGGCGGCGAAGCCTTCACCCGCTAAGAAGAAACCCGCCGGAGCCCATTGAGGCCCCCATCCGCCGATTTACTTGTTAGCGGGCGGCGTGGTCGAAGAGGGGGTGGGGGACGCGGCTGGCGCGCTGGCGGGTGCAGCCGTCGGGGTCGACGGCGAGGCGGCGCTTGGAGCGGATACCGCGGCAGCCGGTGCCGGCAAGTCCTTTTTCTCTCCGGCACCCGGAGCCTGAGTCTCATTGCCCGAAGGTGGCTTGAGCTTCTCCGAATAATCCGTGACGTACCAGCCGCTCCCTTTAAACATGATCGCGGGAGTAGAGATAAGTCGTGTGACCTTCATACCACAGCGCTCGCAGGTTGCCAGTGGCTCGTCTTTGATGCTTTGTTTTACCTCGAACTTGTAGGCGCACCCCTCACACAGATACTCGTAAATCGGCACAGTCCTTCCTCCTCCTCGGCACCAAAGCCGTCAACGCTCAGACAAGCTTGGCCACCGCCTCTCCTAATCGTTGCAGCCCTCGTGAAATCGTATCCATACGGGTCGCATACGACAAGCGAATATGCTCCTGACTCCCGAATGGCTCTCCTGGGACCACAGCGATGTGCGCCTCCTTCAACAGATAGTTCGCAAAATCCCCCGGGGTGGCGATCACTCCCTGCGGCCCTCGTCGTCCAAGAATACCCTTAATATTCGGAAAAGCATAAAACGCGCCCCTCGGCATCCTGCAAGACACCCCTGGAATCCGGTTCAAGCCGGCCACGATGATTCGACGCCGACGGTCGAACTCTTCAACCATCTTGGCGGTGAAGGATGCGCCGACGCGCAATGCGGTCACTGCTGCTTTCTGGGAAATCGAGCAGGGATTCGACGTGCTTTGGCTTTGGATATTACCCATCGCCGCGATCAACTCCTTTGGACCGGCAGCATACCCGATGCGCCATCCGGTCATCGCATAGGCTTTCGACACGCCGTTGATCACTACCGTTCGCGCTGCGATCTCCGGTCCTATGGTCGCAATGCTGACGTGTTCGGCTCCGTCATACAACACCTTTTCGTAAATTTCATCGGACACGACAAGCAGATCGTGCCGAATGGCGATCGCCGCAATTTCTTCCAGCATTTTCCGCTCATAAATTGCGCCGGTGGGATTACAGGGACTATTTATGATCAGCGCCTTTGTCCGCGGCGTGATGAGGCGTTCCAAGTCGCTCGGCCGGATCGCATAGTCCTCATCTTCCTTCGTCGCCAGCAAGACGGCGGTGGCGTCGTTCAACAACGCCTGGTCTGAATAGGAGACCCAATAGGGCGTCGGGATGATGATTTCGTCTCCCGCCTCAAGCAGGGCTTCCGCCAGGTTATACAGAGAGTGCTTGGCACCGCATGACACAAGCACCTGGGACTTGTCATACCGAAGCCCCTGTTCGGTCTGCAGTTTGTCGACGATTGCGACACGCAGTTCGTCGATGCCCGACGAAGGCGTATACTTGGTGAACCCAGCCCGGATCGCCGCCTCGGCGGCTGCTTTGACCGGTTCCGGCGTATCAAAGTCCGGTTCCCCTGTAGAAAAGTCGATCACGTCGATGCCTTGCGCCGCCATAGCCTTGGCGGTGGCCGCCATCGCCAGCGTGGGAGACGGCGCGATTCGGCCGACACGAGACGCCAGTTTCATGGTTTGAGACTCCGAATGCGTTCTTGGAGGCGTCGGGCAACCTCCGGATGCAAGAAGGCCGTTAGAGAGCCGCCATGGTGAGCCACGTCCTTGATGATGGTCGACGACAGATAGGAGTACTCCTCACTCGGCATCAGAAAGACCGTCTCCACGTGTTTAGCTAACTTTCGATTGATCAAGGCCATTTGGAATTCGTGTTCGAAATCGGAGATGGCCCGGAGCCCACGAATGATCGCGTGAGCGCCGGACTGACGCACATAATCGACGAGCAACCCCTCAAAGGTCACAACTTCAACTTGGCCGAGATCCTTCATGACCAGCTTTACCATCTCGACCCGTTCCGTCATGTTAAAGAGCGGATGCTTCGTGGGATTCGGCGCAACGGCCACAACCACTTTGTCGAAAACGCGCAAGCTTCTCGTAATGATGTCGGTGTGGCCGTGCGTGATGGGATCGAATGTCCCAGGGTAGATTCCGATTTTCATGGAGCGGCCGTCCCTGCGTGACCTCTTTCATAGAGATACAACGCGGTATCGCCATAGATGTAGCGGCGCAGCAAAACTGCATCGAGAATTCGGCTCGGCAATTCGGCCTTCGTCTCTTGCTCGACGACCATCACTCCAGTTGAAGAGATGAGACCGGTCGTCCATCCGTTCCACAGAACGTCAAGTTCCCCGCGGGCTGCATAGGGCGGGTCGGCGAACACGATGTCGTACGGTCCGCCCCACCACTCAGGTCTGTTTACAAAGACATCTGTGCGCACCGGCCGAATCACTGCCTGGTTCATCAAGCCGCAGACCGTAAGGTTCTTCTGAAGAAGCTGCAGTGCTTCTTGATCCGATTCAACAAAGGTGATCGATACCGCCCCACGGCTGAGTGCTTCGATTCCGATTGCTCCGGTTCCCGCAAACAAGTCGAGGAACCGTGCTCCTGGAACGCGGGGTGCCAGTATTGAAAACAACGCCTCTCGCACCTTGTCCGACGTAGGGCGAAGCTTCGTCCCTTCTGGCCCACTCAGGCGGCGGCCCCGGTGGGAACCCGCAATGACTCGCATCGTTTGTCAGGCGAGAAGCAAATTGGAGTAACCGACTCTAACATAGCGTTTTTGCAGGGGTCAAGGTAACGGTATCCGTTGAGTTAGGAAGGGAAAATCTCTGCAGGCGGCTCTATCGCGATCCGTCTAGGGAAGCTCTGGATTACAGCTATTTTGACGATCCGACCTAGGCTGACTATAATTCAGCCCCACCTGGGGAGCATCCGTGACAAGAGTGGAACAGAGGACTGAAGACTCGTGGAACACTGCTGGAGTTGAACCGACGGGATCTTCGGCTACCGAGTCGCCACTGACGGGGTAGGTTGACTCTCGCGCGCAGCCAGACTTTTGCGGCGATTGTTTGAGATCGTCCGGTCGATGATCGCGCCGCAGTTGATACATTTCCACGCGTAGAAGATCAGAAAGAAGTCGGAGAATCGCTCCAACATCATGAGCCCTTTGCACTTCGGACATTCCATTGACGCCTCCCAGGTGACAACGTGCACAGCTGGACGCGATCAAAAGCAAGAGCTGCACCATTTTTTGTCGATACGTAATTTCAACACGTTAGACGGTACGTATTTGCCACCAAGGGGTGAGTTCGCCCCATGTAGCTAGTACAAAAACGTTCAACGTGTCGTTTTTTGTTCGTAGGGAGCCATCGTGGCGTCAGATCTTTCCGGAACGGGCATCAGGAAGTGGCCGGAAACGGAGCGACCTCGCGAACGACTCCTGGCACAAGGCGCCGGCGCCCTGACCGATGCCCAGCTACTGGCGATTCTTCTACGAGTCGGACGTCGACGCTCTTCCGCATTGCAAGTCGGGATGGAAATCCTAAAGCAGGTCGGCGGCGTCGGGGGGCTCGTCCACTGCGGATTTGAGGAACTCTGCGCCATACCAGGGATCGGCACGGCGAAAGTGGCTCAACTAAAAGCCGCCGTCGAGCTGGGTAGACGAGCGGCGGCAGTTCCTCTGGCGAAGGGGGCTAGAATCGCCTCCAGCCGTGACCTCTTCGATCATTTCCATTCCGCACTCCGAAGCCTCCGCCGCGAAATCTTCAAGGTGGTATTGCTGGATGCCAAACATGCCATTCTGCGCGAGGAGACCGTCTCCGAGGGCAGCTTGACTCTGAGCATCGTTCATCCACGAGAAGTGTTTTCTCTGGCCGTCAGAGAATCGGCGGCTGCCGTAATCTTCCTCCACAATCATCCAAGCGGAGACCCAACGCCTAGCCACGAAGATCGTGTACTCACCGCCAGACTCGTATCGGCCGGGGAGGTACTTGGTATTCGAGTGCTAGACCATCTGGTCATCGGCGACGGGCGTTACGTCAGTTTCGCCGATCAGGGGTGGCTGACCACCACTGTGGCGGCAGGCTCATGAGCGGAAGGAGCGGTCTGTGACATAACCGGAACAACGCCTGTCGACCTCAACCACATGCGGTCCGGCGGGCAGAGGAGGGGCCCATGAACACTTCAAGCGTGGAGTCACTCAGAAATGTCGCGATTGTCGGCAGCCGTGGCGCAGGAAAAACTTCGCTTGCCGAAGCCCTGGTCTATGCCGCCGGCGCTATCCCTTCTCTTGGCTCCACTGTTCACGGCACGACGGCATCGGATTTCGAGCCGGAAGAGATCCATCGCCGCATCTCGATCAGCACGAGCGTCCTGCGCATTAATTGGAACCAGCACACCATTACCATCCTCGATACCCCCGGCTCCCTCAGTCTGCTCGGCGATACGCTCGCAGCGCTACGGGCAGCTGATGCCGTTATTCTCGTCCTCTCGCCCTCCAGCGGAATCCGCCACGAAGTGACGAAGTTATGGAGTCACATTTCTTCGCTCCATTTGCCGTGCCTCATCTTCATCAACGAATCGGAAAAAGATCCGCTCTCGCTATCCGACATCATCGGAGCATGTCACGACCATTTCGGCATTACCCCCGTTGCAGCCACGTTGCCGATGGGGCAATGCACGCCCCCTAAAGGTGTCGTTGATCTTTTAGGCGAGTCGGTTATTCGATCTGGGCCGGAGCACCCCAAATGGCTATCGGAACCGATCCCGGATCACGACAGGCAGTCCGTCATCGAAGCCGTCAAGACGCTCCAGGAGGCCGCTGCAGAAGCCGATGATGCTCTCTTGGAACGTTACGTGTCCGAAGGGGCATTAGAGCAGGCAGAGACGCTTCTGGGCCTCCGACACGGAGTTCACGAGGGCACCGTAATACCGCTCTTTAGAGGGTCGGCCATCATGAACGTCGGCATCGTCCCTTTGCTTAATGCCATAGTCAGCCTCCTTCCTTCACCGCAAGATCGTGCCGCCACCGCTCCTCCGACAGGCCGTGCCGCTACCACCGGGGAAGCTGTGGTCCGCGCCCCCAATCCGATCTCGCCGTTTTCCGGGCTCATCTTTAAAACGATCATCGATCCGTTCGTCGGACGACTATCCTATATCCGCGTGCTATCCGGAACGCTTCATGGTGATACAACAGTCTTCAACGCCTCACGAGCCGTCAAGGAGAAATGCGGTCATCTCTTCACTTTGTTTGGCAAGAAACACACCGCTGTGGCCTCCGCTGGGGCCGGAGAAATCGTCGCCATCGGCAAACTTCGTGACGCTCAGACGGGCGACACCCTCTGCGACGAAAAGGATCCCATCCGATACGATTGGCTTACGCTCCCTAAGCCGGTCCTCGCCTTCGCCATCGAACCAAAATCCAGCGCGGACGTCGACAAGGTGAGTCTCGGCCTCCACAAACTCATCGAAGAGGATCCCACACTGGAGTTCTCGCGAAACCCCGATACCAAAGAAATGGTGCTCAGCGGCATGGGACAACTGCACCTGGACCTCTCGCTGGAGAAGCTCCATCGGAAGTACGGCGCCGATGTTGCAATCCACCTCCCGAAAATTCCCTATCGGGAATCCATTCGCGTCCCTGCCCAGGCGCAGGGCAAATACAAGAAACAGACCGGCGGTCACGGGCAGTACGGCGACTGTTGGCTCGATCTCACTCCGGTCTCGCGCGGCGGGGGATTCGCGTTCGACAACAAAATCGTCGGAGGAGTCATCCCGAGAAACTTTATTCCGGCCGTCGAAAAAGGCGTCATCGAAGCGATGCAGCATGGAACCCTCGCGGGATTTCCGGTCGTAGACGTTCGCGTTGCCGTATACGACGGATCGTATCACGTCGTGGACTCCTCGGAGATGTCATTCAAGATCGCCGCCTCCATGGCCTTCAAGAAAGCCATGGAATCCGCCCACCCGGTTTTGCTGGAACCGATGATGACGGTCGACGTCGAATCCTCCGCGGAGCATGTCGGAGCCGTCATCGGAGACCTCAACGGCCGGAGGGGACGGATCCTCAACGTCGAGGCGAAAGGGCACTCGGAGACGATACGGGCGCTCGTCCCGTTGGCCGAGCTCATGACCTATACCACGACTCTCAATGCGCTGACGGGAGGGGGAGGGACCTACGTGATGGAGTTGGCCGGCTACGAAGAAGTGCCTCGCGAGATCGCGGCGAAGATTGTGGAGGAGCAGAAGTCGTCAAAGCAACCGGTGGGCACCCACTGACTAGCCACTCAAGGGTCGGCAGCCTTGAGCACCACATAGAACGCGCGGGTCTCCCGGATAACGCGCAACAGAACCGTGTCACCGCGCCGGACCTTGGCGATCGCAGCCGTAAACTCGCCAACAGAATTGACGTCCGCACGGTTGACTTCTTTGATCAGATCACCTTCGCGCAATCCTTCCGATTGCGCAAGGCTGCCCTGTTCGACTTTCGTGATCAACACGCCCCGGGCCTCCCGAAGCTTGAATTTTTCCGACAGGGCCGCCGTCAAGTCCTGGAGATCCAGGCCGAGCTTGACCTCAGTCTTCGTCTGCGGCAGGGAGGCAACGACGGCCTGATCTCGGCGCTCCGTTAGGGCCACTTCTAGAACCATACGCTGAAGATTTCTGACTATTTCCACTTTCGTGCTCGCGCCGGGAGGCAAACTCGCCACGACTCGGGACAGTCGATTAGGAGTATCGACGACGGTTCCTTCGATGCGCGTAATTACGTCGCCTGGCCTGATGCCGGCCGCAGCGGCCGGGTCCTTCTCGAACACTTCATTGACGAGCACCCCTTCGCCTTCCGTAACCCCGAACTTCTTCGCAAGTTCGGGGGTTAAGGGTTGAATCCCGACACCCAGCCATCCGCGGACGACGCGCCCTTGCGCCAACAATTGTTGCAGCACCTGCTTAGCCATGTTTGAAGGAATGGCGAATCCGATGCCTTGCGCGAAATTGATAATCGCCGTGTTGATGCCGATCACTTCACCGCGCAAGTTGAACAACGGTCCTCCGGAATTTCCCGGGTTGATCGAGGCATCCGTCTGAATAAAATTCTCGTACCGCGACAGATTTACATTCTCTCGCCCGATCCCGCTGACCACGCCGAGGGTAACCGTGCGATCCAGCCCAAACGGATTGCCGACCGCCAGCACCCATTGGCCCACCTTCACCGATGTCGAATCGCCGAACCTGGCGCTCGGCAAGGGGCGGTCCGACGTGACCTTCAGGACCGCCAGATCCGTATCGGGATCTTTCCCGACCACCTGCGCAATTAGCTTGGTCTTGTCCGACAGCCTCACCTCGATCTCCGCTGCCTCTCCGATAACGTGATTATTGGTAATAATGTGCCCTTCGGGATCAATGATGACGCCGGACCCCGATCCCGGCGAGTTGGGAATCCGTTCCTGACTCCATTCACGGCCTTTCCCGCTCGTCACGATTGGAAAGAGATTGACGACGGACGGCTTGGCCGTTTCTGCCAGCTCGGTGATGACCGCTTCAATTTCTTCGAGAAGCTGGAGTCCGGCCGATGGTGCTGAAGAATGCGAGACCGCGGCATAAGACGGCAGCGGCAGAACAATTCCCAGGAGTATCCCGATCGCGAGCCACAAACGATGGGGGCCGGAAAGCTTCGTCTCACGCATATATTCAATAGTGTACACGAGATCGAGAGGAAAACCCACGAGCAGCCGTAAAAGTGTATTTGAGAAATGGCGCCAGGTACGGGTCTTAGGCGGACTTCTTACCTCTAACGGGAACGAACCACGGCATCACCGCATCCAGATCAGCGCGAAGACCGACCAGAATGATGATATCGTCCGCCCGCAGAATGATGTCATCGGACGGAGCAAGCAGAAACGGCCCGCGAAAAATGGTCACGATGCGCACCGAACCCGGCAACGTCAACTCAGAGATTTGTTTCCCTGTAGCCGGAGCCCCGTGCACTGCGCAAAATCGTTCCAATGCGGCCGCCCTCAAACTGAGATCCCGTTGGAGCGCGAGCAGATCCGCATGCACGGCTTCCATCTTCAAGTCGCGGATCTGTCCGTCGACCTTGACAAGTTGCTGTTTCATCCGGTGAATCAACTCAGTCGTTTGCTCCAACCAGCGGCCGAGTTCCTGGGAAGAATCTGATGCAGTCAACGGGAGGGTGGTTGCAATGCGACGGCCAAGCTCCCCATGGGCCGTCTCAATCTGCGTAAGCAAACTCGACGCCTGCGCGTGGAGCCGCAGGATATGGACTTTGCGGTTGACACGCTCGGCAATGGCGATGACGGACTCATAGACTGCGCTGCCGGTCAGCGAGAGTTCCTTCTGAAGGCGCCCGATGAATTCCAGGGACATGGCAAGCGATGGATTGTGAGTCCGATAAGTGTGATTATGTTAACTTCCAACTCACTCTTAGTTAGGTGCAGTCTAACGAGTCTTTCGGGCAAATACCAGACTCTTGTCTCTCGTGGCAGCAGTTCCCC
>JBBILH010000002.1:0-12444 GCA_037445005.1 Nitrospira sp. | reverse complement strand
TCAACTAAGGATGGCACACCGCCGTTCCCCCTCCCGACTTGCCTTAGTACGAGGACGCCTTTATGTCCTTCTGGCGAAAGCCCAACGGCGTCAGCAGAATCCAGGCGGCTTTCTTCAGCAATTTCACATAGGCCTCTGCGTCGTAGGCAGCAGTTCCGTTACAACCGGCGACAGCCTGTACGCGATCATCCGGTAATGCAGCCCGGCTGTCAGTGACCACGTAATAGATCGTTTCCCCCGGTTGCAGCGAGACCCCCCTTTGCTGAAGCTGCTTGGCCGCGATACTGACAGGGGTTGCACGACGATATCGTTCCGGAGCCTGTGTCAACACCCGGCCGATCGCCACCTCTTCGAGCGATGCTTTCCCTTCGCGCAGATGCCGGCACGAAGCTTCCAGGAGGTCAAGAACCTCCGGCATCGACGCCCGCAGATCGGCGATCGTCTGCTTCTGTCCGAGCTTCTGCAACAGCGCCGCTTGAAACCGTTTCACGACCAACGGCATATCAGAACGCCTGACTTCGAGGCCGCGGACCTTCATCCGGCCGTCGTCGAACAGTCCGACAAACTGATTGTGGACCGGCATCGCGGCATTGACCCGCGAAGGCAGAAACGCAATCCAGCAATAGAGTCCTTCCACGGCGATCGGCAAGCCCGTGCGCGCCGTAATCACCGCCGCCAGCCGCTCATAGGCGTCTCGATCCGCGCCAGGTTTGTGTAACCAGAGTGAATCGACGATGGCATGCAGAAAACGAAATCCGTGAACCTCCGCCGTCTCCTTGGCTTGCAGCAATTTTTCTCGGCTGTAGGCCGTCACCGATTCATGCGCTTCGATCCGCCCGAAGCGGGCGTTCTTGTAGCCCAGGTATCCGAAAGACACGACCAGCAACCACTTGAGCGCCGTCTGTCGCTGGTCGACGACGTGCCGTGCAAGAGACGCCGGCAGGGCCTGGAGCTGTTGCTTATACCGGGCCCGCTTGGCCAACAGCGGCCCAAGCGTCCGCGGCACGAGCCCCTCCGTCTTGCGGCACGTATGGTGATAAATTTCCGGCACCCGCGCTGCCGGATTCTGTCGGCAACAGACGCAATTCACGGTCTCCGGCGAAACATTAAACGTGGTCATGATCGCCGGATACATCGAGGCAAAATCCAATTCGCCGACGGATTCATGATAGCCAGAAAGCGGCGCATAGGTAAGCCCGCCCTGATCCGTTTCCAACAGCTCGAAGGCGGTTTTGAATTCCTCCGTCCGTTGTTTGCGATATGGAATCAGAATGCCAGCCCGGCACGCCTGCTCTAATTGCATCGACGTGATGCCGGTTCCTGTCGTTGTCCGCGCCATCTGCTGAATCGGCACCTTCGTCACCCGTGCTTGTTCAAACAACCCGGCTAGTCCTGTTTCGGCCAAGGCAAAAGAATTCCGGCGATCCAGATGCAGCCGCCCAAAGAGCATCCTGGCTCCGGCATGCGCCAGGACTCGGCCGTAAGAAAAATAGGATCGCGCCGCCCGCACGGCGATTGATTGCGCGGTATCTCGATTGAGCGCGAGAGAACACCTCGCCGACTGCGCCAACCTGATCAGCCGCGGCACGATGTAGGAATCGCCCCAATCGGTCAGCAGCACATCGGGATCATGCCGGTTCAACAGTCGATTGAACGACTCGATGAATTCGCCGGCATCCTCCCCTTCTAGATACCGTTCCGAGCCGTCCATACGCACCAACAACCGAAAGACACCGCCGTGGTTCGGGTTCGGCGAGTCTCCTTCGAGAATCAATTCCATGATCGAAAGCGGCGGCAGGAGATACTCCGTGTCCCATGGGGAATCTTGCGCGCGAATGAAGGCGACGACGGCATCCGGTCCGACGTCCGCCTCGCATCGACAGAGCGGAAAGAGTTGCCGCTCGTAGCAGTACATCTGCGGCAGGGCTACATCGGTTTGGTAGAACCGCAGCTGCGGCAACGCCTCCAGGAGGAGTCGGACGCCTCGCAGAAAGTCCGTGGGATGCACGATCGCCACCTCACAGACGGAAATCGCATCGACATTCCACAATTCCCGGCGCAGCACACGGCGATGACGATGCGCAATCCCGTGCCGACCGAGCAGTCCCATGGCACATGCGATGTCGGTAGAAGGTCCGGCCAGATAGAAGACCGGCTCAAAATGATCGATTAGACGGCGGCGAGTGCCGTCGTCATCCAGCACCCACAGGGCCATGCCGGCAAACACGGGATAGACATCAAGGAGCCACCCCGTGAGATGGTGACACAGCGGCATGGGATTCTCGATCGGCGCCGGCGGTTGAAAGACGACGAATCTGCTTCTGATGCTCCAACAACATCGACAACACCATCACGTCAAATGGGGTATCGCGCGCCAGATAGGCGCCGGCCGAGGAATGCTGCCGCGCCGCGACGAACAGATCATCCAGCGCCAGTTGGTCCTCCGCGCGCAAGGCCCGGCGGTAGCGCCGCCAGGCGGCGATTTCCTGCTGGACCAATTGCGTGAAGGTCGCGAGCGTCCGTCCCATCGCTAGCACAGTTCCAAGGCCGTTCGAGCCACTTCCCAGGTTTGACCTGACGCACGCCCTTCCTCTTCGAGTGTCACAAGCCCCTGCTCTTCCTGCACTCGGATAACGAGATCGGCCCGCCGGCGCAATTGCTCAAGACAACGGCGACTGGCGCAAGTCAGGATCGGAGCCGGCGGGCAGAGACAGAGCAGCCGATATCCCTGCTGCGCCAGCTTGTTCACCGATTCCATCATACGGCTGAACAGTCGCAGCGCTTCCTGCTCGGGAACGGCCTGATCGTAAAAAGTTTCGAAGAGACCAGACAGAATCGCTATGCTTGCGTCATACCGATCCAGCGCGGCATCCAGACAATCGGAGACCAGCCGTTCCATCTGATGACAGGTGAACGCGCGCGCCACGTGAATCATCGAGAGCACCGTGCGCGGCTGCCGGCGGTGCGCGCGCGCCAGTCGGCCGATCACGAACGGGTCGAAGGTGTTGGCCCCATCGAGATAGAGCACGGACTCCCCGGCCATCACGCGTTCCGTCGCGGCATGCAGACCTAACCGGAATACCAACTGATGCCCATAAAGGAGCACCACCCGGTCATCAGGATGGAAAGGAACCTGTGCATGATGCAGCGCCAGAAACCAGTCGTTCTCCGGCTCAGTTCTCACCTGTCCATGTGACTGCTGAATCGAACAATCGATGAATGGAAGCGCCGCCATGTCCGCTGTAGCTCGCATCACGTACCTCTCTTATCCGCAGCAGCCGCCCGCAAAGACCTGCCGCTGTCGGCAGGCCACCCAACAGGCCGGGCACAAATCGACGATCGAATGGGTAAATCCGTCCACGCATTCGATACGCCGCTCGACGACCATGCCGCAATCCGCGCACGGTCCGGCAACATGCATCTCAATATCTGTGTGCGGTATCAGCATGGTCTACCATCCTCATATTGGGCCGCGCCCGCCTGTTACAGCAAGCCGACATAAATACACCGCCATGACGGGCGCTCGTGAAATTCCTCCAGAGCCGCTCAGTGAGCGAACTGCTCTTTGCCCGCTGCAGTTCCCATTGCATGTCCCGCAACCGTCCGTTCAGCGTATCGACCGTCCGTTCCAGGTTCATCAGCCGTACCTTCGTTACCTGTCGTTCGACCATGCCATGCCCTCCTTTATTACACCGCACAGTGCCGAATCACTCCCACCACGATGCCTTCGATCTGAAACGCGTCCGACGGCTGGACAACGATCGGCTGCATCGTCACGTTCGCCGGATGCAGTTCAATATGGGTCGCTTTTTGAAAATAGGTTTTCACCGTCGCTTCATGATTGACGAGCGCGACAACGGTCTGACCGTTACGGGCAGACTCTTGTTTACGAACGACGATGAGATCACCGGGCAGAATGCCGTCATCTTTCATCGACTCCCCCTTCACGCGCAGCGCAAAGGTATTGCCGCCCCGCAACATGCTCGGCGGCACATCGATTAGTTCGGACTGCTGCACCGGTTCGATCGGCGAACCGGCTGCGACCATTCCCGCCATCGGAATTTCCGGTGCGCGCCCCAACTGCTCGATCGCCACCTTCACCATTCCGGGAATGCGCCGCATCCCGGCTTCGTACCGCGCCACCGACACGCGCGTCGTCCGCAACGCATCGGCCAATTGCTGCTGCGTCAATCCCAATTGTTCGCGCATACGCTTGAGATCGCCTGGCTTCATGATGTATCCAATGGTTACATACAATGCGTATCCCTGTCAACCCTTTATTTTGGTTTCGATTTGCTCTCCTTACATCTGGCACGAAACGCCTCTCTTGGTGCGGTCTCTGTGCATAACTTTTCATAAACGCTGTCCCTGACGTGGCAATGGAACCTTCTTTCTCTCAAATTGCCCATCCAGCGCGGCAATAACCATTTGTCCGCTTTCTCCAACAGATACCACAAGATATAGGGGTATTAACAAAGACGTAGCCTATGCCTAAAAACTAGGCAATCAGCTCAGAAATAGGCCGCGATGCACAGCCTGAATAACCGAGAGAGAACTATGCACAGGGTTATCCACAGAAACTGGGGAAAGAAAAGTGCGCAGAAGCCGGCCCCCCCGCCACTCTCTCCTCCGGCGATGGGTTCCTTATCATGACCAGCTCCCCCACCGCATACGATCGGTGGCTTGCCTGGTCTGTGTGGTTTCTGACTTGCTCCTCGCAGGGATCTGGTACGACTGTGCCCACTGCCAACGGCTTGTCTAGCACCCTGGCTCCCTGGGGGGATGACCCATGCGACGATACCGGTGGCACATACACTTTCTTCGGATCGTACTCCGGCGGATTCGATGACGGCAGGTGCCGGTCGCCGCCGGAACTTTGGCTCAGCAGTGAAACGAGCGTGAGCAAGAGGAGCCGAGAAAGCACGAAAGACTGACTGAACGGTCGCCGCACATCCATGTGTGTTTCCCTAGTCTGATCGAAGCATGCCGGGCCATCGTTAGAGTCCATCATTCCGATGCCTCGGTTGACTTCAAGGTCAACTCCGTCACTTCCTGGCAGTTCTGCATCCCTAGGCTGCAATTGACCCTGATTGTCTTCTTCGCGATGACATCGGAACCCTGTCCCGGCGTCCAGCCTCCGATCTCGTAGCCTCCCTTTGTCATGTTGAATGTCCTGAAGCGAGTGATGCTGAAAGCCGAACTCCATCCCTCACCTTTGGTCACGGTATGCGCGTCACCCACTTGAGCGCCTTGTGACTCCAACAACTCTTTGAGTTTTCGCGGCGTATTGGGACTCGTACAGATGGTCTCTGCCGCTTCCCCTGACTGCCCTGGAAGAATCGTCAAGTTCACGGCAAACGGCTCAGGGTCGCTGCTGATCGAGCCTCCTTTAACATGAAAGGTGGTCTTGCCGGCGCCCTGAATACGGATTTCGCACTGAGCCTGCTGAGTCGTGGTGCGAGTGTTGTACTGCATCTCACCCTCTCCCACCCATCCGCGATCCTCCGTATATTGGAGCGGGACGGTCGCCTCGACATGGGCATCGAACCCATTTGAACTCATTTGCATGCCGAATTGCGGATTCATAAAATTCCACGGCTCCTGCACGATATGCGATTTGAATTCAAGGACATAAGATGAGGGGGCCAATTCCCATTCCCCATTCTTGACCTCCGCTTTCCCTGCGCGGGAAACCGCTTCGACTTTGAATCCACTATGCCGCACGCGTGTCCTTGGCGCTCGATAGGTAAAGGTCACGGGCCTGCCACGTTCAGACTTCTCATCCCTGGGTGAGACAGTGCCGTTGCCCTCCCGTGGCCGTTCTTTTGCCTCCTTGAACTCGGCCGGCACGATGGTCTGGTCTTTCTTAGTACGCAGTTCCGTTTTCACTTGGTACGATTTGTCGGGAGCAAATCTCTGCGTCTTCGTCGCCGGGTTAAACACAATCTCCACGCAGGTGTTCCGGTGGTTCCAGTATTTTTGGGCATTGAGATACTCTGGACCGGAAAAAGTCGCCACAAGCGCCGTCAGAGTTCCGAGAAGTTGCGCATCTCTTGCTTGAGCCTCTCCTTCAGAAAAGCCGGATACCGTAACGATTCTCAACTCCTGGGGAAGGCCCGTTTGCTGATCGATCGAGAATTCGCCCTGGATCGTGCCTGGGTTAGAATTGTAGGGAAGTTCCGAGCCGATATGCTGAATCGTGACTGTGGCATCGAATTTCACTAGCTTTTTCAACTGGGCATCATCGCCGACCTCCCCTTTGAGCGTGGCCTGAATTTTTCGGCGATAGAGCACCGACTGCGGTCCCGGCGTCGATTGAAACATCATGAGGGACCACTCAAATGTCCCGTCCGCTATTCCCTCTAGATTCCCCCCCAGACGCGGGCACTGCTTCACCATAGGCGCAATGATCATCTCATAATCTTCGCGAATGCCTTTCGTGGGCCGGTCCTCCTTGCCGACCCGCGTCATGGTATCGGTCGTCTTCCAGCCCACCCATTCAGGAGGCGCATCTTCTTTGGACAAGTTCTTCTGCACGTTATAGTCCTCCTGCGAGGTGTCAGGTATCGTGGTCTGTGCAAAGAGAAGAGACTGATTAGAGGATGCGCGAGTCAGAACGAGATGAGGAGGTTGAGAGAAGCCGCTCTTTTTCTGTGGCCGCACGGAGATCGGACAATCGGCTGCGCCGGGGCCGAGCGAATGTTTCAAGCCCTCCGCCATTTGCTCATCCATTCGACGCGCGATACCGTCGGCGTCCGGACCCAGAGCCTTTTTCAACGCCGCGCCTTCGTTCCCCTCAAAGAGCTGTGCACTGCCCAGACCCGGCACTAGCCGAGATAACGCCTCGCAAGGACTGCGAACTCCCTTGAAGAGTTGAAGCAAGTTCTGATCGATCGAGACCTTCTTCCCCTCGCCCTTTGCTTTTTGATTCGCTTCGAGAGCATCGAGCTTGGACCGGAGCAAGTCCAGTTCGGTCGGTTTGGCCACTGTGGCCGGCGCGCCCGGTGGCACGGCCGGTGCTGTATAGACTTTCTTGGGATCGTACTCCGGCGGATTCGATGACGGCAGGTGCTTATCGCCGCCGCTGCAGCTAGCGGTCACGAACAGGACGAGGAGGGGCAGGAAGCGGCATCGCATCGCGGCTCTCCCGAGCGGGACAACCATACGGCCTGAGGCGGCTGCTATGGTAGCCCAGGACGAAAGATGTCTTCAATATTGCATGGAGAGAAATGACAGTAATTCTTCATGACTCGGCGGTTGCTATTCACACACTCTTTGCATAGAATCCGCTCAGTCGTCGAGGTGCTCATGCGACACGTCGCCGCCGCCCTTCTGGTCGCCCTGCCTCTGACCGTCTCTGCCGGCAACATCAAAGATACGGATCTGATCACGAGCAACACGTTCTTCTTGCCTCCGACTACCCACAAGACCATTTTCATCCAAGCACGCAATTCGTCCGATAACCAAGGCGTGTCGTTTCACGATCTCGGAGCACGTTTGACAGCAAAGGGGTACCAAATCGTCGACGATCCCGACACGGCTCATTACGTTATATTGGCGAATATCGTGTACTGCAACGTCACGAAGCCGGAGATGCCGGTCGAGTCGATGGTGGCGGGTGGTTACGGCGGAGGGTTCGGCTCGTCTATGATGAGCGGGCTCCACGGACTCGTGGGAATGGCCAGCATGGCGGGCCCTCAAGGAGCGATCGCCGGCACCGCCGCGGAGATGGGACTTGGGGCCATCGAGGGACTCGGCAGCTTGTTCAGTTCTTCATCGTCGGCCCCCAAGATTCCGGACGACGTGAATTACGCCTGTATCGCCGATATTCAGATCACCGAACGAGGCGGCACACCGATTCCCGCGGGAATGAAAACGGGGACCGGACAACAGACCGGCGTCTATCAAACTCGTCTTGCTGCCGATGTGCACCAGAAAAAGTTGAAAGAAGAGGAAGCCACGCCCTTGCTCCAGCAGAAATTGGGTGCTGCCGTTGCAGGAAATTTCTGATGTGTGAGTTTTCACGTCCCCTCGTGTCTTACGCTTCACCCTTCACGGCCATACTTTTACTGCTAGCGCTGACCACCGGCTGCTCGAACATTATCCGTTCCGGCCTCATGAACAGCAACACCGTCTTTCTCGATCCGAACATGAACCGGACAGTGTATGTACAGGCGCGCAATATCTCTGAGAATCAGCAGGTATCGCTTAACGGCATCGAGCAGAAACTGACGGCCAAAGGCTATCAACTGAAGACCGATCCGGAACACGCGAACTATTGGATTCAAGCCAAGGTAATTTACTGCCACAAGGCCGCTGAAGATGTGACGCCGGAAAGCGTGGCAAAGGCTGGCCCCGGCGCCGGCATCAGCAGCGGGGGAACCGTGATGGCGTCGGCAGACAATCCCGCCGGTGGAATGGCTGGCATACCGGACATGAATGCCATGATGCGGCAAGCCATGGCCATGAGCGGCGGTCGAGCCGGATTCGGCGGCATGTCCGGTTTTCCCGGGATGCAACCGCCGCCGAAGGAAGAGGGTGTGATCTATCTCTGTGTCGCCGACGTGCAAATCACCGATCGCAAGCTTGGGAAGACGATCGGCCAGCCCGCTGGTATGACGGGGACTGTCGCCGATCGGAAGGGCGACGGTCCCCTACCAAAAGTCCAGCAAATGCGAATGGTCGGGCACGTCAGACAAAAGGATTTGGACATCCCCGAAGCCACGCCTATCATTCAAGAGAAAATCGCCACCGGCATCGCAGGGCTCTTCTAACAAGGTTGAGGCTGAGGTCAAGGTTGAGAAAGCCGATGTCACGCTCTCCTCAGCCTTAGCCTGCTCCTAAGCTCTCGGCACGAGATGCACCGCACCGGCCTTAATCGCCACCACCACGGCCGAGCCCATCTGAATTCCAAGTTCTTCCTTCGCTCCTCTCGTAATCAAGGCCTTCAACGGAAATCCGCAGTCGACCGTGACTTTGACCAACACGCCTTGAGGAAGCAGCTCCGTCACATGACCGGCCAAATGATTGCGGGCGCTGGTAACGCCGCTGCCCGCCGGTTCGAGCAGGACATCTTCGGCGCGAATGCAGATATACACGACGGAGCCGCCATGATCCTGACCGAGCGCTTTCAGTGTCGTGCCATTCACGGCCACCGTCACCAGACCATTCTCGTTTGACGCCACCTGTCCCTGCACAACAGTTTCAACGCCCACAATCTCCGCCACTTTGGTATCGGCAGGCCGTGAAAACACCTCCTGCGGCGATCCAGTCTGCAGAATGGTCCCTCCGTGCATCACCGCTACGACGTCTCCCAGCGTCAGGGTTTCGGCCCAATCGTGTGTGACCACGATTGAGGGGATCTGCAACTGCGTGAGGACTGTTCGCAACTCCCCGCTCAAGCGGCCGCGCGTCGGCGCATCGAGAGCCGAGAGGGGTTCATCGAGCAACAGCAATTGCGGACGTGTGGCGATGGCGCGAGCCAGCGCGACTCGTTGCTGTTGGCCACCCGACAACTGCGACGGCTTCGCCCGTTCCAAACCTTGAAGACCCAATAGATCCACCAAGTATCCGACACGTGCCTTTCGTTCATCATACGAAAGGTCAGTGAGCCCATACTCGATGTTGCCTGCAACTGTGTGGGTCGGGAATAGCGCATAGTCCTGAGGCATGTAGCCGATCTGTCGCGCTTGCGGCGGCACCCATCGCCCGGATGACCGATCACTCCAGATCGCCTCGCCGAACTGAATCCTCCCCTGATCCGGCTGGTCCAATCCGGCGAGACAACGCAACAAGGTGGTCTTCCCGGAGCCGGAAGGTCCAAAGAGAATCAGCACCCGAGTCCGGTCCATCGGCACAGTCAGTTGCGCCGACAAGGTGAACCGGCCCGCGAACGTCTTGCGGCAATCGACCGTCAACGTTGCGGCCATATAGCCCAGACCTTTCGGTTCATCGCATAAACTGCGAGCAAGACCAGGTACGAGACGACCAATAGAAATAATGCCGTCTTCGCAGCGCCGGCATAGTTGAGCGCTTGGACTTCGTCGTAGATGTCGATCGACACCGTTCTCGTCTCCCCTTCGATGTTCCCGCCGACCATCAACACCACGCCGAACTCGCCGAGCGTGTGGGCAAAGCTGAGCACCGCTCCCGTAATGAGGCCCGCGGCCGACATGGGGATGATCAATCTGAAGAAGGTCGAGAGCTTCGACGCGCCGAGCGTCCAGGAAGCTTCGATCAATCGCCGATCCACCTGCTCAAAGGCCGTGGCGAACGGTTGGACGGCGAAGGGTAGGCTATACAGGACGGAGGCCAACAGCAGACCTTGAAAGCTGAACGGCAAGGGATGGCCGACCAGATCCGCATAGAACCGGCCGATCGGACTCTGAGGCCCGATGGCGACAAGAATGTAGAAACCCAACACCGTCGGCGGCAAAACAAGCGGCAGCGCAACAACCGATTCGACAAGAAATTTCCATCGCCATTTCGAATAGCTGAGCCAGTAGGCGATGGGCAACCCGATCACGAGTAGGATCAGCGATGTGAGCAGCGCCAGTTTGACCGTGACAGCGATCGCCGGCCAATTCATGATTCACCGTCCTGCCGGTACGACAAAGCCATAGCGGTGCATGATTGCTTGCCCTTCTGCGCCACGGATAAACGACAGAAACTCCTGTGCGCCTTCGCGATTTTTACCGCGCCTTATCGTCACGACTCCCTGCTCAATCGGCTGATGGGCTTCTGCGGGAATCTCCCAGTATCGGCCGGCCGCTTTCATCGGCGGCGCAAGCGCCAGTGAGAGAGCAATGATTCCGACATCCGCGGCGCCGGACTCCACGAACTGCGCCGCCTGCGAAATATTTTCTCCAAGCACCAGCCGATCCTTGACCGCCTCGAAGACCTTCTCATGCTCCATGGCCGCGACGGCTGCGCGTCCGTACGGTGCATGCTTCGGATTGGCAATGGCGATCTTCTTGACCGCCGAATCGAGCAATGTCTTAAGCCCCTGCTGCTCGACCTTCAAGAATGATTGAGACGGCACCCACACGACGATGCGGCCGATGGCATAGCGATAGAGCGAGTCTCCGACCGCATGGCCGCTCTCGATCAACTTTTGCGGATAACGGATATCGGCCGAAAAGTAGAGATCGTATGGAGCGCCGTTCTGGATTTGCGAAAAGAAGTTTCCTGACGATCCTAGCGAAAGCTTTACGTGATCGCCGGTCTTCTGCTCAAAAGCGCTTGCCAGCTCTTTGAACGCGAAGTTCAAATCTGATGCGGCGGCGATTGTGAGTTCCCCTGCCAGCGCAGTACCCGCGCTGATCAAGGAGAACATGAGCATTGCCGCTATACGGAGAGCCGTCATAGAAGACCTTTCCTAGAAAAAGATGGAATATTGCACCCTGATCGCGTTCTCGATCAGATTCTTCTGCACCGCGTCCAACGGCGCGGTCCCGAAGGGGCTCAAGGCTACCGGCGCAGTCGGAAGCGGCGCGCTTCGCCCCAGCGCGTAGCCGCCGGTGCCCATGAAAACATTGGAATACTGGAGTGCGATCTGGTGGTCGTAAGAACCGCTGAAATAGTACGTCAGCGCGACGTCCGCCTGTTTGATTAGATCTGCCGCCGCGTTCGTATCGGGATCCCACCAGGCATAGCGTCCGGCCAATTGGAGTTTTCGAGGCAGGAGAAAATACCCCGATTGCACGTACCAACCCGTGGCATTGCCGAGCAACCCCGGCGCGAAGCCGGACGTGGTCCCAAGAAACGGCGCCGCCTTTTGATGACGATCGATGTTCTTCCAATACCATTCGGCTTGCAGCGAGAAACCGCGATATTTATAGATTATGTCGAAACCATAGGTGGAGTAATCCAGTATGCCCCAGCCGAGTTGGCGGCCGTTTCCGAATGTCGCAAGCTGCCTTCGCACGTTAAGGTTCGCGAGGTCGATGCCGATGAACCCGTTCCCTGTCGCCGTATTGATGGCCGGATTATAGGCATAGCCGCCTCCCACGGCCAGCTGCGGCGTTTCCGAATAGACCATATCGCCTTCGCCGTAGCCGGGACGCCCCAAGACGTTCCACATGATGCGAGCCACGTACATCAATTGCGAGACATCCCCTCGGAAGTTGGCGTTGAGATTCCGCTGCGCGGCGTCGCACCCCGGCACCGTGCCTCCCGATTGCCCTCCGACGCAACTTTCCGTCGGCTGCTCGCTGCCGAAGGAGCCGAAACGGTTAAAGCTCGGACCGAGACCGTTGAAAATCCCGACATAATAATTGAGCGGATAGAGTTCCTCGTCGTTCATGATCGTGATGCCGACATCGCGGCGGTTGAGTCCGCTGGCGGTGAACGCATCCATCACGAGCGCGCGTTCGGCAAATTGCATGGTCATGGAGTTGTTGATTTGCGCCCGATTGAAATAGGTCTTGTACTGTCCGATCATTA
>JBBILH010000001.1:0-120128 GCA_037445005.1 Nitrospira sp. | reverse complement strand
TCGATTGTCGATCCGATCGCCTCTGCGGTCAAGCCGATTCTCGACACGGTCGCCTCGCCGATCCAATCGATTTTCGATTCGATCGCCCTTTTGATCCAAACGATCGGCCAAAGCATCTCGGCCGGCGGCTTCAGCCCGATCGGCCTTTCGATCGAGCCGATCG
Organism: Nitrospira sp.; assembly: GCA_037445005.1. Classification (GTDB taxonomy): domain Bacteria; phylum Nitrospirota; class Nitrospiria; order Nitrospirales; family Nitrospiraceae; genus Nitrospira_C. The sequence goes on along the minus strand of JBBILH010000001.1, from coordinate 119,965 downwards.
TTGATGGCATCGCCCCGCCGGTCAAGGCGCTCATTAATGTTGTCTCCGCGACGGTCGAGCCGTTCATCGATGCGATCGCCTTTCCGGTCCAGACGGTTCTCGATGCGATCGCCGAGATCGGCGGCCTGGACAGTCGGAAGGCCGACCACGAGGGTCATGCCGATGATTCCCCAAAGGTGAGTACGCATCTCCTGTACCTCCCATCTATGAAATGGAACCTCTTGCCTCTAGGGAATACTAACGCCGGGTCTCAAGATAGGTTGACAGGGGAAGGCAGCACTGCCGCCTGCCGATGGTGATTAGAATCGGATAGTGACTCCGCCGGTCAACCCGTAGTCGGGGGCGCCATCGGAGAGGCCGATCAATGTAGAGAAGTTGGCCCGAAAGGCCTCAGTCACTTTGTAATTCACTCCTACCAATACATCTCGAGGGTTTTTCAGACCGGTAACGATCGCTCGCCATTCTTCATAGGAAACGCTCATGAGCAGCTGATCCGTCACGTAATACCCAACACCGACGTCGTAGTTCCATTGATTTCTTAGGTTGACTTCCTTGACCTTGCCGATCAACGAGAACCCCGCGTCGGCAAATACGAGCCAATCGGTCCAGAGTTCTTTCGACGCTTCAATCCCCATCCCCTCATCAAATTCGCCTGTTCCCAGGCCGATCGCGGGATTGGCCGTCGGGATCTTCACCCGGCCCGTCACGGCGATTAAGGGAAGCCATTGCCGTTCTTCGACGGCATAGTAGCGGCCTTGAAGCACGAGATCGCCGAGACCTTGGTTGTTCACAACCTCGGGGAGTGTAAACGTTCTGGTGAAGGCCCCGCCGAAGAGACTGACCGTTCGCTGTCTGCACGTTCCTCCTGTTCGATTGGCAATCCCGTTGAGAAGCGTGACCGAACAGTCGCCCGTCACGCTCACAAAGGGAATGGTCAACGAAAGATCGCCGTCCTCGAACAGCCGCCGCACGGTCATCGGCACGTACACCACGCTCGTCGGAATATCCGTTCCATATTTTCCCGTCGAGGTGGAGATCGAGAGGCTTGTCATCCAAGGGCGCTCTTGACCATGACTCACGGGCGGAAGCCACCACCCCCCGGGAGTTATTCCAAGAACGATCATAAGCGCAGCCAGCACGCTGGTCGACAGAGAAGTAGGCGACGATTTTTTTGGCCGTACCGGCGCTTCGGTCCCTGTCCTCCCGTGATCGGACATTTGATGCGCGCTACTTCGGCGGCGGGACCGGATTCGGGCGAGGCGACGGAGTCTTGCGATCATCGAGCGGGCGCTTTCGTCTTGCATTCAGCCTGCAATGTCAATCCAACCTGTTTGAACCATTTTCTTTGGCAAAGTGACTAATGGGAACTCTCCGATCCTTCGGCCATTATGTCGTCGTCAAGCTGAGCCTCCATGCAGACTGGGCCACGCATGGTATTTCATGCTAAACGCATGCGGAGGTAATTGGTTGACCGCAAAGGTCGAAACGACTCGCTTGTGCGCTTCGGGGAACCGTTCCCATGCGGAAGGATCGCAGACAACAGCCGATGGCAGGGCGATAAAAGCGGTTCTATTAGATGAGGTTATTTTCCCCCCGCTTGCTTACCCGGGGAAGACGCGAGGTTCGGGATTGCCGCGACAACATCAAGCTTCGGATCGCCGTCTTGATCCTTACCGTCACGCCCGATGCTATAAAGCAAGCGTCGCTGTTGATTTACTAGCATCGGCAGTCCGGTGAAGGGATCGTAGTAAGCCTGTCCCGCCTTGGCAAGACGTGAAAGGACGTCACCGTCCTGCGGACCGCGCCGCACCCAGGCTTGGAGACTGGCCAGGCGCAGTTGAGCATCCGCCTCGACCATCCGACCGACGTAGGGATCCCAGGTTGGGAGCGGATCGACACCGACGAGAAGCTCGATCGGATTGGCCCAGTAGTCCACGGGGCTCGTAACGGAAGTGCGGAGGAAGGTGGACACTTTCGGCAAACTGGAATATCGTCCTTCGGCGAACGCTTTGTTGGCCGCATCATAGTACTCGGCATAAGCGTTGAATCGGCGCTGTATGGGAAGCGGCATGGCTTGGGCAAGCGCCACATGGAGAGGACGTTCCCCTTCCCCGTCTTTTTTCAGCTCCGCCGTCACGGTTTCGGTCGCCCAGGTGAAGTGACTCTGCATCGGCCAACGAACCGACAATTCGAGCTGATCAAACGGACGAACCAGCTTGCTCAGCCGAGCCACGGCCGCCCCGTCGGTGTCGGGAAGCACAAGGAGTCCTGATGCGAGCAGAGCATCATCTTGCACAGCCGAGACGGCCAGCATCTTCGTCATAAGGGTTTTCGATTGACCGAGCGTGGCGCGCCAGGCCTCCATGTCTTTCTCAAGTCGGTTCAAGCCTGTCGCAGTATCCTGGCTGAACCCTTCCAAGACGAAAAGCCGGTGCGCGAGAAGAATCTGCGCGCAGTTTGGACTGATGATTTTCCCGTATCCCCAATCGTCGAACGGCATCGTCAGCCACTTCTGATAACGAGCTAGGAAAGTACTATGGCGAGTGATGAGTGGTTTCAGGGCTTCTGTCTGATTTCTGGATTCGATCAACGGTTCTGATTTCTTGAACCATCCATCGACCGGATTTGCCGGGGCTCCGCCGTTGGTCGACCCGCCCATTGATGGACCTCCCTGCATGCACGACAAGGCCATCGCACGGTCTCGCTCCTCGACTTTCCGTTCATATCCCACCTGATTAGGGTCCTGTCCGGCCGGCGCATCGAATCCGAGGAGGAGGAAATAGCCGTTCTTCGCGTAATCGGTAAGCACGTGCTGGGGAGCGATCGTCAAGTTCTGATATTTCCCGGTGGGTGATTCTTCCATCACTACCCATGCCAGGGCGATGAATCCGAGACCGACGGCAACGGACACGACGGACAAGACGGCCAAACTCACACAAAGGAGCACGAACGCCCGCGTCGTTGAGAAACAGGAGCCGACGAACGAAGAGACGTTCTGACGAATCCGCGCAAGCCGTGCCGCTATCCTTCGGCGCGGCCTTGGTATCGCCGTGTTCTCCCTATGAACGCTTTGCGTATCTCGCGTGGTCACTCCAAACAATACGTCGACGGCGGACTCGGCCGATGTCGTCGGCCCTTGCATCTTCTGAAAAGAACCGCTCGCGCTCGCATCCCAGGCGGTGGAGGACACCGGATCGGCTTTGGCAAGTATGATTGTGTCGCTGGCCTGGGCCCACTCCGGCCGCGTATCAACAGGGTTGACGGCTACATCCTCCACGGTGGGCTCCAAGACTTCCGCCGGCAAAGAATTCTCTTCGAGAGGTTCGTCGGGAACGGTGTCCGAGGAAGGTCGAAAATCAACGGAAGGAGTGGTCGCATGCTCCGCGATGGCCGACGCATCCTTCTCCCATCGTTTCTTCTTTGCGGTCGGACGATGCGACTGAACCGCCACTTCACCGGTGTTCCAGGGGACCGTAACGCCCTGGGCTACGGGTAGCTCCGGCACTTTGATCGTCATGGGGGAAGCAATCGTAGGCTGCGGTGTAGATACTGGTGCCGGCTGCGACTGCGGCCTTTCGACCGCGGGCGTATCCGACGAACTGGGAGCTGCGTTGAAGTCCGAAGTTGTCGCCGGCCGTTCCGGTGCCGCCTCAGGAGGAGTTGATTGGATTTCGTCTTTCGGGGGAAGCTCAAGAGCGTCCGTATCCAGAACAGCGGAGAATGAGAACGTGGCTGGCGGTATGATCGAATTGGACCGTTCAGGCTCGGATGCAGGCATGAGTCGCGACGGCTCTGAAATGGTGTGGGGGGTGCTATCCGCGGTGGAAACTGAGTCGACTTTAAGCGCCTCGGCGAATGGCTCATTGGTGAAAAGTGTTGGTTCGATCGTCGCGATCGAGGCTTGAAGATCGTTGCTCGCACCTTCGTTTGAACGATTCTGACTTACCACGTCAATTTTGGGGCCGACGGCCTCCTCGCCGGCGGGGAAATCGGCTTCGCTGGTTGAATCCCCAACCAATTCCACGGAACTTCGATGGGTGAACTCAGTCGAATTCCTTGGATCCGAACTCTTCTCTCCCAAGCGCTGCCGTTCAAGTTCCTCCTTTATGTCTGAGGCAGTCGACGGATCCGGCTCTGGCGCCGATGTAGACGAACTGGGCGCGGTCGTTCCGGCAGCGATCTTCCAAGCAGTATCAAAAATGGCATTCCACGAGAATGACTTCGGGACGGACGGCGTTGGCTCCTGCTCATCAGCCTGCTTGAATTCCTGGGCTGCCTCGGAAACTGCGGCGGCTTGGACCTCCGGCTGAGATGACGCAACCTCGAGCGGTTTCACGGCAAGCTCAGGATCGAGGTCAACCACGGCTGGCGGAGATAAGGCAAGATCTTGCTCGCTCGATGAATCGGTAGAGACCTCCGGCATGGGAGCCGACGGTGCCGATTCCAGTTCTGGGATTTGGAGCGCCGGGTCCGCGACATGCTCCCACGGCATGGGCGATGGCATCTGGATTGACTCGCCAGTTTCGGAGGGTTCAAATGAGCTTCTCTCAGGAATTTCGGCCTCCGGTCCGCGGGCAATCCCTTGGACACCGTCTCCCTCAGCACTCGCGCCGGACAGTAGCGGCGAGTCGAACGCAGCCACCTCATCACGATCCAGAGATGCTGATCTCCGTTCAGCGTCCGTCGACGGTACTGCCGGCTCTGTCGGAGTTCCGTTGGAGGAGGAGATCGCGCTATCAAACGAGGGAACTTCCGCCTCCTCTGATGCATCGGTCGATTCGATCGGATTCAACGGCGAGTCCGACGTTGCTTGTTCCGGAACCTCGACGGTTGAAGAAACCAAGGACGGAGCCGGTGGGCTTGCAGGCGGATCATCAATCTGTTCCCAGGGCATCAGCTCGGGCTGTGAACCAGTCTGAATGTGAGGAGACGGCGTGGAATCGGATGATTTCAGTGAGAGATCGACAGGAGCCGCCTGGCTTGTGACCTGTGGCGAAACAACGCGAAACTCTCCCGTCTGTATATCGAACGATGAGGCAAACTGAAAGGCCGGGGGACTGCCCGGCGCGAGTTCCCTGATTCTGCTGTATAATTGCGCCGGTTTCTTAGGATTGTCCGGATCGGGATCTTCTAGGAGAATCTCGATCGCCTTCCCCAACTCCGCGACCGCAGCCATATCGTCGCCTTTGTCGTGGTACACGTTGGCTAAAAGCTCGAGGAAGGGGATGCAACGGGGCCCTGCCGCAAGGTACTCGCGTAAGAGCGATTCAGCCAGCCAGTAGTCTTGCCTGCCGATCGCCTCGTTTGCCAGCGATTCGAACGCTTCTCGTGCCGTGACAAGGCTGCCCAATCGCAGATGTAATGTAGCAAACAGCCGACGGGCCTCGGTGTTCTGAGGGTCGAGCGACAGGAGTTCCTTGAGGGCAGCGGACGACCGGCCGTACTTGCCGGTGTTCATGTGCGTAATGGCTTCTTCGAGGAGGGCGCTTTTCTTACTGTAACCGACGACACCCTGCTTGTGGCCTCTGGGACCGGTCTTCTTGTCGGCTTTGTGTGGGGACTTCCTATCGGTGCGCACACTCTAACCTTAGCAGATTCATCAACATGGCAAACTGGCTCCCATGGCTGATTTGAACCGGCACAGCCGTTCGCGATTACGCTTCCTATGTATCGGGTAAGATCGGGTCACAATGTGCAATCCCGGTGCCATTTTGTCCCCCATCGATACATTACTGTCCTTATGATTTTGAGGGCTTAGCGCTCAGTGGTGCAGCCTGATTTGAGCTGGCTTTTGCAAAAATGGACAATGCAGCTGAGAATGGCCACTGGTGGAGATGCCCCCCTCCCGTTCGGCCGCGGGTGCGCCAAGAGAGTTTTCTAGTTATTATGCGCGAAAGCCCCATCTCTCCAAGAAGTTGTGTCAAGGGAATGCATGTGGTACCGTCTCATCACCCCCTTTTTCTAATGCTCATCCTGTAGCCATGTCGTCCCATTTCATATATCGTCCTACTATCATGGTATTTGTGCGCTCTTGTTCCGCGATGCACATCCGAAAGGTCCTTCTAGTCCTGCTGATCTTGTGGTCTATCGGGGGCACAACCCCCCTATTCACAATGGCAGAGCCTGCCGTGGGCGGCCCCCTTCGCGTCAGTCTGGATTTCAATGAAGTCGAGCTTCCCGTCTTCGTCCGATTCATCAGTGAGCTGACGGGAAAGAACTTTGTCTTGGATGATGCCGTCAAGAAAGCGGGGGGAAAGATCTCGGTGTTTTCTCCGACAAAGGTGACGCCGGACCAGGCCTACAGTCTCTTCGTATCAGCGTTGGAAGTCAGCCGGCTGGCCGTTGTCCCGAAGGGACCGGTATATCAAATCGTGCCGATGGGAGAATTGCCTCCGGAACGGGGCGTCTTTGTGTACAAGCTCAAGCACGCGAACGCCACGGATCTCGCTGCCGTGCTGACGAATCTCGTGGCCCGCTCACAGACCGTCGCCCAAGTGACTCCGGGCACCAGACCTCCGATCAGGCCGCTGACGGAGTTTGAAGCCCCGGTCCAAGTTTTCGCCGATAAGGCGACTAACTCGATTATCATCAGTTCCACCAAGGCGGCGTATGGCCGGCTGCAATCCGTAATACGCGACCTCGATACCCGGCGGAAGCAAGTGTTTGTAGAAGCGGTGATTCTGGAGGTGCAAGTCGACCGGCTCCGGCAGATCGGCAGCGACCCTCTCCAAGTGATCGGCGCCGGCCAGAAAGGATCTGTGCAGGGGATTGCCGGCTTCAATCGCGCTCCCGAAGATTTGGCCTCTATCGCGCAGACAATCAGCGGAGTTGCGGCCGGCACCACGACCGGCGGAGCAGTCACGGTGTTGAATACAGTCAACGTGCGCGCATTCTTGCAACTTCTGCTCAGTCTTACCGACACGAATATTCTCTCGACCCCTCAAGTCTTGGCCGCGGACAATCAGAAGGCAAAAATCGTCGTCGGTGAGAACCGGCCGTTCCCCACCGGCCAGGCGCAAGGCATCACAGGCGGCACGCTGGTAACTATTGAACGGAAGGACGTGGGAGTGACACTGGAACTGACACCCCAAGTTCTGGAGAACGACTTGATCCGGCTGGAGATCAAGCAGGAAATCACGGCGATCGCCGAGAGTGTGGCGCAAACGATCGGCTCAGGAACCGCCACGGTTCCTGTCGGCCCGACCACGACGAAGCGGTCGATGGAGACCACGACGATCGCCAAGGATCAGCAGACATTGGTAGTGGGCGGGCTTGTCCGAGACAACATTACGATCAGCGAACGGAAGGTTCCTTTGCTTGGAGACATCCCGCTCCTGGGCTGGTTGTTTCGATTCCAGAGTCGTCAAACCGAGAAGCTCAATCTCCTCGTGTTTTTGACTCCGACCTTGGTACGCGATGAGGCCGACATGGTGGAGTTGAACCAGCGAAAGTCGAACGATTTGAATACGCTTCAGCGCGACAACCGCATCGAAGAATCCACGAAGCTGAAGCAGGAGGTTCTCGAGAAACTTGGGCGGCCCCAACCCCGCTCTCAAAGGAACGGCAATTCAGATCCCTCCGGAAGCGTACCGCTCCAAAACAGAACCGAATAGCGTTGGTCGAATGGTCATGTGGGGTGGATGACGGGTGTCGAACCCGCGACCTCCGGATCCACAATCCGGCGCTCTAACCAACTGAGCTACATCCACCACGCGGAAGGGCGATTCTTTAGAACGTGCCGAGAGTGGTGAATCTTAACAAAGTGTCGTGAAGCGCCGCAACCAAGAACGGGCACAGTCTAACTCCGTGCATCGAACGCGTTCTGCATCTCCGTCAGAATTGCGGCGGCCGCGGCGCCAGGATCCGCCGCTTCTCTGATCGGCCGCCCGATAACCAGATAGTCGGCTCCTGCTGAAATCGTCTGCGTCGGAGTCGTCGCGCGAGCATGGTCGTCAACGCCCTTACCGGCCGGCCTGACCCCCGGAGTGACGATCAGGAACCGCGGTCCGACCTTAGGACGCAGCACCGCCGGCTCCTCGCCCGACGCCACGACTCCATCGCATCCGACCTCCGAGGCCAGAAGAGCCCTGGCCGTCACCAATTCTTGCACCGAGTGTTGGATCCCCATTTCGCGCAGATCATGACTGTCAAAGTTCGTGAGCACGGTCACGGCCAGCAGCTTGAGCGGGGAGTTCCCGCGACCCTTCACCGCCGCCGACAGAGCCTTGCGATTGGCATGGACCGTCAGCAATTCCACACCCATCCCGGCAACTCGTTCCGTGGCGCGCCGTACAGTTTCTTCGATGTCGAGAAATTTTAAGTCGAGAAAGACCCGCTTCCCTCGGCTGATCATCCGACGGACAATGTCGGGCCCGGCCGCCGTATAGAGTTCGAGTCCTATTTTGACGAAGGTCACCTGGCCCTGTACGGCTTCCATCAACCGCTCTGCCTCGGAAGCTGAGGGCACGTCTAAGGCCAGAATCAGTCGGTCTCGCGCCTGGATCTTCGACACTATAAGGGCCTCCTCAGGAAGAGCTCACCTTGACGGGTGGATTAGCCTTATGCTAAAAGAGGCGTCTTGCTTGAGCATAGGAGTGTGCGATGCCGGTTATCCATAAATCAACGATTCGTCGGGCCCGTCAGGCTGAAAAACGAAACACTAGAAATCGTGCGACCTTGAGTGCCGTCAAGGGACTCGTCAAAAAAGTCCAAGCAGCCGTGGCGGAAAAGAACGCCGATGAAGCCAAAACGTCTCTGCGTATCGCCGCGTCGGCTCTCAGTAAGGCCGTCAGCAAACGCGTCCTCAAGCCTAATACGGCGTCTCGCCGCATTTCACGCCTCACGCTCCACGTGAATTCCTTGACCGCGACCCGCTTGTAATCGTTCGAACATTGGAAATCGTCCGCCCCCGCGTCGTCCCAAGCCGCGACGGTACGGGTGGTTGCGGCAATGGGTACCCTCCTCTCGCCTTTGGCCGGTCGCACAGGAGTAGAATAAGCCGATCCATGATCAGGGCTGGTTTGTTCTGGCTTCCTCCTTTTAACTGAGAGTCTGCTTTCTGGAAAGCCTGTAGCGCCTCCCGGAGATGTGACTCTGGAAACTGTTCCAGAAATGTACGAACCTTGTAGGGGTCCATCCGCAATGCCCGTGCAGCTTCTCCCTCACGCCCACCCTGTGCCAGCGACTCTTTCGCCTTCCAGAGACGACGGTATTGCCAGGCAAGCGACCCGAGTATCCTGAGAGGCGCCTCGCCCGCCTCCAGATTTCTGGCTACAATACCGAGAGCCTGACTCCGGTTCTGAGCCCCGATCGCAGCGGTAAGGTCAAAGACCGAGGCGCCGGGTTCCGTGCCCCGCAGCGTTTCGACGTCCCCGGCCGTTACGGCACGACCGGCCGGTACGTATGACGCCAGTTTTTCTAGCTCCCGCCTCACACCATACAGTGAACCGCCGCAGGCTTCTTTCAGCATATGGATCGATTCATCGGCGAGCGTGAGCCCGACTGCCGCGGATTCCTGCTTGAGCCAGGCAGCGATCAGCGACTCGGATAGAGGCGCGCAATCCACCACCACGGACGCCTGCACGAGCGCCTGGGTCAACCTTAGCCTTCCGTCCATCTTGGGCGCAACGAAGACCATGGTGGTGGACAGATTCGGTTCTTTGAGATACGCCGTCAGCGGATCCGCCTGCTTGGCCGCCAACTTGTCCGCGGCTTTGACAATTACCAGACGCCGAGGAGCGAAAACCGCGGCTTCCGACGCACAGGCGACGATCGTGGACCCATCGGCTTCATCACCATAAAACACATCGCAGCTGAAATCTCCGCCGTCCTCGCCCAACGACGCCTCTTTCACCGCCGTTAATGCCCGATCTCGAAGTAGGTCTTCCTCCCCGACCAACAGATAAAAGGGATCGACCGCCCCTGAAGCCAGCCGCGTATTGAGTTGTGCAAGTGAGATGGTCAGAGCCATGGCTCTCGGTTTCTATGGGATATTTGTTGTCGGAGGCGTCGGCGCCTTTACCGGTTTGTTCAGTCGTCCGGATTCAACCTGGAGTAAGAATCGAGACGCCAGATCCTCCGCAATCAGCCGTCCGGCCTGTTCAAGAGCCCTGTTTTGAAGCACGCGGTTGAACTGCAGGTCCTGCGTTACATAGAACTCGGACGCCGCTTTGGCCGTGTGGGCCCACACGACGCGCTTGGTTCTGGTTTCTTCGATTTTGATCGCGACGGTCGCTTCCGCCCGGCTTTCTAACGTGGTTGTCTGGCTGAAGCTCAGCGTCGGCAAGTCGACCGCGACTATTTGGCCGGACAATACAAGGTCCGCCCCTTCCATGTCTGAAACTACCTGCGCTCCGCTGCCGGATGAAAACTCGTGCCGGATGTAGTTCGTGAACCGGGCTTCCAGATTCGGCTCAAAACTCCTGTTCTCCAAGGTCCGGACGACCAAACGAGGCGGTGGGATCTCGCTGTGCGCGGCCGGCGCACCGCCGATGGTCGGTCCCGCTCCCTGCACCCGGAACTGATAGCCGCACGCCACGAGGGCGAGGCACGAGGCAATGGGCACGAGGCGAGCGACGGAAAAGAAGAAAGGCGCGACTGTCTTCCGACTGCTCGCACCACCCCTCTCGCCCTTTGCCCCTCGCCCTTTGCCCATTCCTTTACACCACGAAGTTAATCAGTTTTTTCTCCACGTAGACGACCTTTTTGGCGGCTTTTTCTTGAAGCCATTCGGCCGCCTGCGCACGCGCCAAGTCTTCGACCTGTTGCCTTGTCGCGTCGGCCCCGACGTCGATCTTCCCGCGCAACTTGCCGTTGATCTGAATTGGAATGGTCAGTCGGTCGCTCACCGTCAATGCCGGATCGTACCGGGGCCATGGTTGCTGAGACACGCTGGGCTTGAACCCCAAGATTTCCCACAATTCTTCTGCCAGATGTGGAGCGAAGGGAGACAGCAATAAGACGAAGGGTTCTATCACGGACCGGGACCGTCCTTCGGCCTTAGTCATCTCGTTCGTAAAAACCATCATCTGGGAGATCGCTGTATTGAATCGCAGAGATTCGATGTCTTCCGTCACCTTCTTGATGGTCTGATGCAACAACCGTTGATGCTCGAGCGGGGGAACCGTTGAGACGATCGCATCCGAGAGCCCCCCGTCCTCATCGACCATCAGACGCCACACTCGTTCAAGAAATCGCGTGACACCCTCTACGCCTCTGGTGCTCCACGGCTTCATTTGTTCCAAAGGCCCCATGAACATTTCGTACAAACGAACCGCGTCCGCCCCGAACCGATCGATCATTTCGTCCGGATTGACGACGTTACCGCGCGACTTGGACATCTTCTGATTGTCCTCGCCAAGCACGATGCCTTGATGGACCAGCTTCCTGAACGGCTCCGGCGTAGTGACCACCCCGATGTCGTAGAGCACTTTGTGCCAGAATCGCGAGTAGAGTAGATGCAGAACTGCGTGTTCACTCCCGCCGATGTAGAGATCCACCGGCATCCAATATCGCTCCTTGGCCGGATCGATCAAGCGGGCCTGGTTCTGAGGATCGATAAACCGGAGGTAATACCAGCAAGACCCCGCCCATTGCGGCATCGTGTTGGTTTCTCGCCGTGCAGGTTTCCCGCTGACCGGGCCGGTCGTCGCCAGCCATTCGTCAAGGTTGGCCAACGGACTTTCTCCGGTACCGGATGGCTTAAAGTTGCTGGTTTCCGGCAAAACCAGCGGCAGTTGCTCCTCACGCAAAGGCTTGGCTTCCCCGTCCTCCCATACGATTGGAAATGGTTCGCCCCAATAGCGCTGACGCGCGAACAACCAGTCGCGCAGTTTGTAATTGACCGCTCTCCTCCCCTTGCCGCGTGATTCCAACCAGGCCGTTATTTTGGGTATTGCGTCCGCCGGCGTCAGGCCGTCGATCGAGAAGTCGCCGCTTGGCGCGGTCGAATTCGTCACCTTGCCTCTATCCGTCTCAACGAACGCCCCCTTCTCAACATCGCCCCCGGCGATCACCTCTCTGACGGGCAAGGAATACGTCTTCGCAAAGGCCCAATCGCGCGCATCGTGCGCCGGCACGGCCATGATCGCTCCGGTACCGTACCCCATCAGCACATAATCCGCGATCCAGATCGGCAGTTTCTCGTCGTTGACGGGATTGACGGCGTAGCCGCCGGTGAAGCAGCCGGTTTTTACCTTCTCCAGTTCCTGCCGCTGTAGGTCGCTCTTTCGGGCCGCGGCCTCTCTATATGCCTGTACGGAGCCGAGACAACCTGCCGTGGTGACCACGTCCACTAACGGATGTTCAGGGGCCAGCACAATATACGTCGCCCCGAAGAGCGTATCCGGCCGTGTCGTGAAAACCCTGATCGTGCCGTTCACGCCCGCAATGGTGAACTCGACTTCGGCGCCGACCGAGCGGCCGATCCAATTCTTCTGCATTTCAAGTGTGCTGGAAGGCCATTCTACCAGCGAGAGATCATCGAGTAATCGGTCCGCGTACGCGGTGATTTTCAGTACCCACTGCTTCATGGGTTTGCGAACAACGTCGAACCCGCCGACTTCGCTCTTGCCATCGACGATCTCTTCGTTCGCCAAAACGGTTCCCAGCGCCGGACACCAATTCACCGGAACCTCCGCTACATAGGCCAGACCTCGCTTGAAGAGTTGCAGAAAGATCCATTGCGTCCAGCGGTAATAGCCGGGATCCGTTGTGCTGATCTCTCGATCCCAATCATAAGACAATCCGACTCGCTTCATCTGCCGCTTGAACGTGGCGATGTTCTGGGCAGTGGTGATCGCCGGATGGATCCCCGTTTTCACGGCGTACTGCTCGGCAGGTAATCCGAACGAATCCCAACCCATGGGATGCAGGACATTGAATCCTCTCATGCGCTTGTAGCGAGAAACGATGTCGCTAGCGGTGTAGCCCTCAAGATGGCCTACATGGAGACCGGTGCCCGACGGATATGGGAACATATCGAGGCAGTAGAACTTGGGCTTCGATTGGTCCTCCACGGCGCGGAAAGGCCGGTGCTGTTCCCAGTAGGCTTGCCACTTGGCCTCGATGGCGTGATGATCGAATGTTTTGCTCATAGGGGAATAGGGCGGCATGCCGAGAAAAACATCGCCGGACTCTAGCACACGATCGGCGGGGGCAACAAGAATTCAGAGGAGGGCGGTGAAGGCACAGGCGTCAAGGGCCTCCGTGCGCATGGCGTGAGAACGTCAGCAATCAGAAGTGATCGCCGATATCGAACGCGAAGTGATGCAACGTCACCAAGGAATTAAAACCGTATTGACCTTGGATACCGTCATTCCTACTCGAAAACCCGTGTAGGGCGGGTCGCTGACCCGGCCATGCGAGGTGTCTTGTGGGAGGGGATATCCGATATGACCGGCAAAGTAGATCTCAGCCCGAGCGACGTAGGGTCCTGGAAGTCCTCAGATGGCTATGACAGCAGCTATCCAGCGATCGACTCGATAGGCGGTAGTTGGCCTGTCGGCACTCGTCTGCATCGGAGCATCCTTGTTGGTGGGACAGGAGCATTCCAATCTCGCCAGCTGTTCCACTGCCGTACTACCAGGTATATTACGGGCTAGCTGCATACCCGCTTTTCCGGCATTAAAGAGACCGGAGGACCGACGGAAGGGCTATGGGACTGTACGCGAGCCAAATCTTTCCACGATTGATGGACTGGGTTTTGATCGGCGAGGCCTTTGAATATCTTCGTCGGGACCTACTGAAAGGGGTTTCAGGGACGATATTGGAGATCGGCCTTGGGACGGGGCTCAATCTCCCTCACTATCCGAAAGCCGTCGCCAAGCTCCATGCCGTAGAGCCGGAGATACTCCTGCAAGATCGCCTCATGCAACGTATACGGGAAGCGCCTTTCCCGGTCGATGTGGCGCGAGTCAGCGCCGAGGTTCTCCCCTTCGTCGACCAGAGCTTCGACTTTGCCATCAGCACATGGACTCTTTGCACGATCCCTAACCCGGTTAAGGCGCTACGGGAGATTCGACGAGTCCTTAAGCCGGGTGGGCAGTGCCTCTTTTTGGAGCATGGACGAAGCAGCAACGAACAGGTGGCCAGGTGGCAAGATCGACTGAATCCTGTTCAGAATGTCATTGGTTGTGGGTGCAACCTAAACCGGCGGATTGACAAACTTCTCGAACAAAGCGCGTTCAACATCGGCCATATGGACCGCTTTTGCCTGGAAGGAGTTCCCAGGATTGCAGGAGAGATGTACCGCGGGTGGGCTACTCCATCGTCGTCAGCGGCTCTCTGAAAAACAACCGCTGAATAATTCCGGCAAATGCTGTACGGACGGGAAGGTCGTCGAGCCGGCTGCCGGCAATCGCGAACTCGACCTGGCGCTATGAACAATGTAGCCGATCCCGAACCGTTGCGCCGCCTGCAAACAACCTTCGTCGTCGTCGATGAAGAGCGATCGTTTCGGCGTGAAGCCCGCCAATCGTTTGCAAGCCGGCCAATATTCCGGCCGCATCTTGAGATAGCCTACTTCGAACGCATCGACGATGCGGTCCACGCGACGGTCTAATCCGGTTTTGGCGATTTTGACATCGACGCCGGCGCGGTGGGCGTTAGTCACAATGGTGACCCGCTTTCCTCGCCTTCTCAATTCATCGAGAAAGGCTTCGGCCCCCGGCAAGTACCCGATCATGTGGTCCAGCTCTTTGTGCATAGCGACGACATCAATGCCGACCCGCTTCGTCCAGTAGCACAGATCCGTCCAGGCCAGTTCCCCCTCGACGGATCGGTACATGGCCATGAGGAGATCGCGTGACTCATCGAACGGCAGATGATGCATTGCCGCATAGCGCCGAGGCAATTCCTCCTCGAAGAAGAAATTGTCGAAATGCCGATCGAGTAGTGTCCCGTCCATGTCGAGCAGCACGTCGTCGATGTCATCCCATGAGGGCGGCAATGATGTCATGCGGGCAAGTGTACCTGACATGAGTTGTGTTTGCCAAAATTCCTGTGTTACGGTCCCGTCACGATCATGCCGCGCGCCAAGTCCACCGCAGAATCGACGCTGCCGCTGAACCCGCTTGAGAGCCGCCATATTCCGCTGGTCGCCATCATCGGCCGACCGAACGTGGGTAAATCGACGCTGTTCAATCGGATTCTCGGGAAGAAGACGGCAATCGTCGATGACGTGCCCGGCGTCACAAGAGACCGCAACTACGCCGATGCACTGTATCGGAATCGCCCATTCCGGCTGGTCGACACAGGCGGCCTTGAGCCGACGGCGGCGGAAGGCATGCTGGCGTTGATTAAACGCCAGTCGGAAATCGCGATCGCCGAAGCGGATATCTTGATCCTGCTGATGGACGGTCGGACCGGCTTGATGCCCCAGGACCAGGAAGTGGTCCGCCTCCTGCGAGGAACAACCAAGCCGCTCCTCGTAGCGGTCAACAAGATCGATACTCCAAGAGTTGAATCGCTCGTCGCAGACTTCTACCAGCTGGGCGTCGGACAGCTCTATCCCATTTCCGCCGAGCACGGGATCGGCGTCGCCGAGCTGTTGGACGCGATCTATTCTCTCCTACCTGAGCCGATGGAAGACTCTGGCCTAGAGCCCGTGCCCCGCGTGGCCGTCGTCGGGCGGCCGAATGTCGGGAAATCGACGCTCGTCAATGCGGTACTCGGCGAGGATCGCGTCGTCGTCAGCGACGTCCCAGGGACCACGCGGGACTCCATTGATACGCTCGCGAGCTATCAGGGGAAGCACTACCTCTTTACCGACACGGCCGGAATCCGACGACGCGGTAAGATCGATCGCGGGATCGAAGGCTACAGCGTAGCCCGCTCGCTGCGTGCCATCGGACGTTCCGATGTTGCGATCCTGTTGCTCGACGCTGTGGAGGGCGTCACGGAACAGGATACGAAGATCGCTGGCCTCGTCATCCGTCAAGGTCGTGCCTGCATTCTTCTCGTGAACAAGTGGGACCAGCGGGAGGGGGACCAGCAGGATCGAGCCAACTACGAACTGGATCTCCGTCGCCGCTTTCCCTTCTTGACGTGGGCACCGGTGCTCTTTGCCGCCGCGATCAAACCCCATTCGCTCCGCCGACTGCTCCCGACCATTGATCAAGTGTTCGCGGCCTATTCGCGACGGATTCCAACGGGGCAGCTTAACCACCTGCTGCAGGAAGTCTTAGCCACTCATCCGTTGCCGGTCAGAAAAGGCAAACCTGCAAAAATCACGAAGTCGGCGTTCATGACTCAGGTGGCGACATGCCCTCCCGTTTTCGCGCTTTTTGTCGGACACCCGGAGAATATTACGCCCTCCTACTTAAGGTTCCTTGAACATCGGCTGCGAGAAGCACACAAATTTCCGGGCACCCCCCTTCGTCTGCTGGTCAGAAAGAAGTAGCGGACAGTTCTGTCCATTGATCGACGGCCTTTGTGCGCCACATGGCTCCGGTGGCCGATTCAGGCTCAATTCATCAACATTGTGATCGGATCCGGATATGTTGAAATGGGTTCGACTCTTGCAAACTCGCCCTCCGTCCTTCGAAAGGAATGAGATGCCGCCTGTCTCTCAACTACCATCGCGACCGAATCAGGACCGACCGTTTTCGACCCCGCATCAACCGTTCAACGCTGCTTCCTCAATGCCGCTCGACGCCTCCGACACCGGCGTCATTATCTTGTCGTCGTCCTGCCGCATTCTGCACATGAATAAACAAGCCTGCGGTCTCATGCGGCTCTTCGGAGAGGTCCATGAGCTTTGGCCGAACCTAGCGTGGGAGTCCATGCCTTCCATTCTGCTGGAATTCTGTCGCGACATACTCGATGAGCTGGAACGGCGGCGCGACGCCCACGACTGGGCACAGTGCGAAATTCGGCGTGTGTGCCACATGGTCACCCCTCCCCTCATGTTAAGAGGGTTTGCTGTTCCAGCCGCAGCGCGTCCTGATTCTCACATGATCCTTACACTTCAACCATCTCGCCGTCCGTCCCTGACCCCGGTCGCAGAATAAATGGACGTCCCGCCATGAATTCCTGGAGCGGCCGGCCGGCGCGCGGGCTTTCGCCTTGACTCCGCCTGGGCATCGTGGTTTAGTTCTTGAAGCTCCGCACTATTTTCCGGCAGGTCCTCCGCCGCACGGCGGTGGGCCTTTCTCGAAAGTGGAGCGGACGCACGCGGAAATTTCCATTGATGAACACCTCATTCGTGCCGCACATCTCCGGTTGGTCCAAGTGTACGCCCATCTGCCTCTTCGCCGCCGGCTTCGTACTCATCTTCGGGGTGGCCATGTCCGAGGCCGACGAGCCTATTCCGCAGCCGTCGACGACCTCCTCCGACGAGGCCCCGGCGACACTGAAATCCCCGGTCGTCGACCCATCAATTCGCTTGCGCGGATCCGTGTGGAGGACAAAAGCGGGGATCGTGTTTCTCAAGACCCCGGTTGGAATGCTTACGCTGAGTTCCAAAACAACGCTCAGAGACCTGAAGGCGTCCCATGAGGTGCTATTCTGGGTGCATGAGCAGAACTCCGTGGTCGAGATCAGGAGAAGAAACGACGGGGTGCTGGTTCATCGCTACCTCAGCGGCCCTATGACGTTTGACGGCGACAATCCCAAGATGCTGCGTTGGTGGACACCGGACGGTGACGAATCCACTCACCCTGGGACCCATGATGACAAGCTGAACGCCTTCCACGAAGGCGACACTTTCACCGTAGAGGTGGACGAGTCGCACACGATCATCGGCGTGCACGACCTGCAGTACGATCTGCAGATCAGCCAGGCACCTCCGCCTGGTGCCCAAGCCGCCATCGTGTTGTCAGGAACAGTGTCCAAGCTGAAATCGAACTTCATCTTCTTCCGTACCCCGGTCGGCGTCGTTATGGTCAATTCGAAGATCGGTGTGCCGCAAGTCAAAGTCGGACAGCCATTAACGCTTCAGATCGACGGATCACAGGTTACAGTCCATCTGACCGCCGCCGGCACAAGATCCTCCAACAATAATTCCGGTCCTCTTCCCTCGCTCGCGCCAGCCCCCTGATCCCGACGCCATGCGCTCCCTCTTGACCAGAAAATCCGCCAGTACGCCGAACGAGTCCAACGGATTCGACAAGCTGTATCGCGACAATGTCGACCTACTCTATCGCTACGCCCATCGCCTGTGCGGCGAAGCGGAAGCGGCCAAGGATTTGGTTCAGGAGACTTTTCTCAACGCCTACCGTGGATTCAACAGCTTCCGCGGCGACGCCCAGGTCTCGACGTGGCTTTATACCATCGCGTCGCGCGCCTGCATGAGAATGCGCCGTAAACGCAAGGGCGAACCGGATCGCGAGTTGTCGCTGGAGGAGTTCGTGCCCACGTCGGAAGGCGAGTTTCGTCTGCAAATTCCGGTCGAAGGACTTAACCCGGAAGAAGTTTTCCAAAACAAGCAACTCCGCGAAGCGCTCGATCTGGCCATCAAGAAATTGCCGAAGAAGTATCGGATGACGTTGGTGCTGCGTGACATGGAAGGACTGAGCGCGAAAGAGGTCGGCTCGATCATGGGCGCGAACGAGCGAGCCGTCAAGTCCCGCCTGCATCGAGCCAGGCTCTTTGTGCGGAAAGAGTTGAGCGCCCGCGGCATCGCGCAACCGGAACACGATGGACAGCCCAAAAAAGGCCACAAGCCGGAGGAGTCATCATGAGGAAACGCGCGACGGCTCGCCGCCGGGCCCTCCCGAAGCGGATTCGGCACCACGACCACAAGCCGGGCCGCTGTCTCGACATACTCAGGCAACTGTCGGCCTATATCGATGACGAGCTGCCGTCGAAAATTTGCGACGAACTCCGCCGGCACCTCGGCACCTGTCCGAACTGCGAAACCTTCGTCGCCTCCCTGCGCCAAACCGTCACTCTGTGCCGCCATCGGCCCACCCCAGACCTATCCGCATCCGCCCGCGCCGAACTCCGGCAGAGCATCATCAAGGCGATGCGGCCGGGATCCCGCCGATGAGCCGCGCTCTCGTAGTCGCGGCATTGGCGGGCAGCATGGTCGCCGTTCTCTCATCAGCTTCTCCCGTAACGACTCCCGTGCCGGGTCAACTTGATCAGGGCCGTGTGTTGTATGACCGACACTGCGCAGAGTGTCATGGCCCCGAGGGACGTGGCGACGGAAAACAGGCGCTGTCTCTCTCGCCGCGTCCTGGCAACCTCATCTCGGCTCAGACCTCGGCCAAACCCGATCGGGAGTTGCTCAAGATCATCGCGAACGGACGTCCGCACACGGCTATGGAAGGCTGGAAGGACCGGCTATCGGAAGAAGAGCAACGGGCGATCGTAGCGTACGTTCGTTCCCTCATTCGATTTACGCGCTCCGCAACTCCTCCGCCTCCCGGTCAATGACCGACCGACTGCGACCGCCCCCTTACGGCCAAAGAAATCCACATGGTAGAGTAGTGCCCTTGCTGGAACCACCAACGGGGTGAATTGTCGTGCGATTCTGTTCTCACAATCTCGGCGTCGCGCTGGCGACACTAATCCTTGTGGCGGCGCTTCCTTTGGAACCGTCAGTGTCATCAGCCGGCGTTTCACCGAAGAAATCTCGACCGGTCTCCCCGGCCGTTGCAATTGCCCTGCGGTATGCGGAAGCTGTCTCCAAAGGTGACATTGCGGAGGTCGGGAAACTAGATTTCGCCTGTCTCTACCGATTGGTGTCGGAATCGAAATCCAAAGTGGCAGCTCATCCGGACCCGTCGGACTCCTACTATGGATCATGCTGGGAGACCATCAAGGCATCTCACGAGCCCGCGCTGAAGCGGATTGACGTGGCTTTGGACGTCTTGTGGCCGACGAGTGGAGCCTTGCCATTCTTTCGAGAAGAGCTCGACCGCTATCCGGCTTCCGCGTTTGTCATGGATCTGGTGGCCCTCGCCCCTCCCGGAAGCGGCCTGCACCTTCGAGCCGGCACCAGCAAACCCTTGCCGAAGGCGTCCTTCCGGCTGCAGCCGAATGAGCCAGTGATCGTCGTTCCCGCTACACTGGTCACAACCACCGTCCGGTATCAGGACCCACTCACCTCCCCCGTCACCAAGGCGCCGGGCAGCTACAAATGGACGAACACGGTCAAACCGGCCAGACGAGCATTGAAGTCCGTTGACCTTCAATGGGTCGTCTTTACCGGGTTGAAGAAACGGGGGTTCCCGAGCGATGCCGCCGTGTTGAACTTGATGGTCCACGAGGGAGGAACGGTTGACGGCATCGCGCAACGACCCGTGCCGTCGACGACGGAGGCCAGCAAGGCGATTCCGGGATCGCTCGCCTGGTGGGGTCCCGACGATGCTCCGGGACTGATGACCGCCGCGGCAGCGCGGGCGGCAGGATTCCCCAATATCCGCGATCGTGTGGCGCTGCTGAATCGAGTGCTCATCATCGACGCGAAACAGCCCGACGCCTTGACGGTTTTGACCAGGAATCTGTACGCCGTGGTTCTCAATGATGCCAAAACACGGCACAATCTGATCGTGAAGGATCCCGCGCTGTCCCTGGTCGTCAACGAACACTACTGGAATATCCATGCCCAAACCGCGCGCATGGATTTGTCATTAGGCATGGAAATGGGCGGCCTGGCTCAACCCACAACGGCCGATTATCTCTACCGACTTCTCCCAGCCTTGAGCACGCTGGCCGAGGTGCGGCCCGAGCAACTGGACAACCGCTTTCGGTGGGGCACGGCGCTCCGATGGAACAACGAACAGGAACTCGCCATCGAGGTCCACGAGAAACTCGCCCGGGCGGTGTCGCCGGAGCGAAAGTCGGGCAAGGCCGAAGCGCTTCTCCAATTGGCCTGGTCCCGCATCAACAAAGTGTCGTGGAACCGCAACTTCGACGACCCCGATGTCGCCTTGGCCTACCGGGATGCCGACGAGTCCTCACGATTTGCGGAAATTCCATTGGACAAGTTCCTGGCGGAATATACGAAAGCCTACAGCCTGCTCTTTTATCCCAAGCGGGACAATCAGGCGATTTTCGAGCGACTCATGGAAGCCAGGCGTTGGTTTGACGAGGTACCGGGCCGGTCGCAGGACGTCTGGAATTTCTTCATCGGCTCGGAGCAGCTCAAGATGGTGCTCGATGCCGATCCTATTTTTCAGCCACTCCTGACCGGGGAAGAGGGCAAAAAGGGCTGATCGAGGTGGGGCAACGAACGGGACGATTTCTTGACGGAAACCGCACGGGAGTTGTCCGCTTCTTAGGCCTCACCGTCCTTCTATTTTTTTCGATCGGCAGAGGGCCCGATCCGGCCGCCGCCGACGATTCCTTTATCGCCGGCTATGTCGGCGCGCTGCTCGAACATGAGTTCGAATTGTCGTCCACAATCCACGTCGCCGACGGCACCGTCACGGTGTATGCCGCACCGCCGACCAGGGGCGATCGGCAGAAACTTCTTGCCGCCCTCGTCAAGATTCCAGGAGTCGTCAACGTTCAATTGATCGACGCCCGGCACTCGGTCCCGGAGCCACCGGCCGGAGCGACCGTCGCACACACCCATGCCCCGCCTACAGACGGCCGCTTTCTTCCAAAAGGCCTCTTGTTCGAACCGCTCCATGCGGACCCCCGTTGGCCCCATTTCTCCGCGACCTATCGGACCGGAACCGCCGGGCTCGATCCACGCGGCAGCTTTTCGGGGAACTTTGGCGACACTTTCGCCCTCTATCGGCATCGCGCGCCGTTTCAAGGTCAATGGGAGTGGGGCCTCCAGGGCGGAGTCTTTAGTGTCTTCAATGTCGGGTCGTCTTCCGGATCGCAAGACCTCTTCAACGCCGACTATGTCATTGCCGTAATGGGAAGTTATCGCACCGGACCTTTGTCGGGCTTTTTCCGGCTGTATCACCTGAGCTCGCATTTAGGTGATGAGTTCATCCTGAACAGCAAGGGGCCGGTCAATCGTTTGGGACTGGCCTACGACGGGATCGACACCAAGTGGTCATATGAAGTCTTCGATTGGTTGCGCCTCTACGGCGGAGGGGGAATCCTGATCAACGTGGACCCTGCCGATCTGAAGCGAGGTACCAGCCAGTTCGGTCTTGAACTCGTTTACCCGCACACGCTGTTCGGCAATACGATCCGGCCCGTGTTCTACTCTGACTTTCAAGCCAACCAGCGGACCGACTGGTCGATCGGACGGTCCATCATGGCGGGAATCCGCTTTGAACATGCCCACATTCTGGATCGCAACATCCAACTCCTCTTCGAGTACTATGGCGGCCCCTCCCCCAACGGCGACTTTCTGTTTCAAAAGACTGAGTGGTTCGGCATCGGGCTCCATTTCTATCCATGAAAAGCCCGGCCCGCGGCTTCTTCCCCGCTTGAGATGGAAGGGGATTTCCCGCATCCTATCCGGCCATGTTCCGATTGAGTAGAGATCCCCGCGACATCCGGTTCCCTCCGGTCGAGGAGGCCACCCCGGATGGGCTGCTCGCCATCGGCGGCGACTTGCAGCCGGCAAGATTGCTAGAAGCGTATCGCCACGGCATTTTCCCCTGGTACAACGACGGCCAGCCGATCCTCTGGTGGTCGCCTGATCCCAGAGCCGTGCTCTTTCCCGAAAAACTTCACATTTCTCGCAGCCTCAAACGCAGCCTACGCCCGGGGTTATTCAGCGTCACCTTCGATACCTGCTTTCGCGAGGTCATGCTCCAGTGCGGGGGCCCGCGCCCCCAGTACCCGGACGGCGGCACCTGGATCACGCCCGCGATGGTTGAAGCCTATACGGCGCTCCACGAGATGGGACATGCGCATTCCGTCGAGTCGTGGAAGGGAGGACGACTGGTCGGCGGAGTCTATGGCGTGGCGATCGGTGGCGCCTTCTTCGCCGAATCGATGTTCACCAAGGTGGACGACGCTTCAAAGGTCGCGCTCGTCACGCTGGTGCGGCAGCTTCACACCTGGGGCTTCACGATCATCGACTGCCAGCAATCTTCGCCGCACGTCATGGCACTTGGAGCCGAAGAAATTTCGCGTCGGACATTTGCAGAACATCTCAAAAAGGCCGTGGCACTCGTTGACCACCGCGGCCGCTGGCAGCTAGAGCCAAAGCCAGAAAAGGGGGGCGAATAAGATCAAGACAACCAGCGTACTCACCAGAGAGACGTGACGACGAACTATGGCTCGCTGATCACAGGCATTAACTATCCACCACCATACCGGTACCCATAAAACGAAGATGATTACTCAGGTGAGACTTTCGTTTCGGACTACACAGAGAAGCCCAAACACAGGAGGTGTCCAGCCAGCGATTAGTACCGCCGGTACAATGATCTCGGGGACTGTTCGCAGCAACCAATGAATGTGTGCGGTCGATATACCATGACCTTATCTCCTCGTCGTGGTCGACGGTGCCCCGGTTGGTCCCACATTGCGAGGATGCGAAGAGTACCGCCAAACAGAACTTGTTCGACCCGGAGCCCGTTTCATCGATCTTGGCGACGGGACAACATCCTTCCGTAACCTTGGGTGCGCATCGCGCGAGCACAAGAGTCTAACGGGCCGCCCTACCCTTTCCCCATCTTCGCCAACTCCGCAAAGTATTGCGCGAAGGCCTTCATACCGCCGGAGGCCTGACCCCAGTCGAAATATTCATTCGGCGCATGGTAGCCGTGTTCAGGGAGGCTCAGTCCTAAAAAGAGAATCGGCACTTTCCAGGCCTTCTGCATCGTTACGACGGCGCCGATAGAGCCGCCCTCGCGGATGAACACCGGCTCCTTCCCGAACCCGGACTTCGCCGCTCGCTTCACACAGTCGACATAGGGGCCCTCAAAGCTACCCTTGAACGGATGCAGCATTCCTTCCTGTTCTACCCTCACATTTGGATTCAATTTGGCGACGTATTGTTTCAAGAGAGCGAAGGCTTTCTCCGGCGTCTGGTTCGGCACAAGCCGCATACTGACTTTGAGTTCGCCGTGACCCGGGACGATTGTCTTCACGCCGGGACCGTGGTAGCCGCCGGTCAGGCCATGGATCTCGAAGGTCGGCGCGGCCCAGATGCGCCGGGTCACCTCCGCCGGATCCTCCGTGCGCAATGTCCGAAACCCGTAGGCCTCCTTGAAGCGCCGGACTTGAAATCCCGACTTGAGGAAGCTCCTGATCTCCGCCTTCGTCGGCGTCACCACGTCCTTATAGAAACCGGGTATCTTGACTTCGCCGGTTTTCGCGTTGACACAGGCCTGCGCCACTTCGATCAGTTCAGCCAACGGATTTCTGGCCGCGCCACCCGTCACGCCGGAATGGGCATCCTTGCTGCCGGTGCGAAGGGTCATGCGCACGCCGAGCAAGCCGCGCAGCCCGTAGGGCATCGCCGGCCTGCCCTTCGCGATCCAGATCGTATCGGACACGACGACGCTGTCCGGCCTCGGAATTTCGGTACGGTTCTTCAAGCCTGAGGCAAAGTTGGGGCTGCCGATCTCCTCTTCCAACTCCCAAAGAAAGCGAATGTTGATCGGAACGCCTTGATCGACCGCAAACCGTGCCCCCATCAGAGCCGCCAGCGCCGGCCCCTTGTCGTCGGTGGCCCCCCGTCCCTGATAGAGCCCGTTCTCTTTTCTGAATGCAAAGGGCGCCTGCTTCCATTCCGGTTCCTGCGCCGGCTGCACGTCGATGTGATTGTAAATGGTGACCGTCGGATGCTGCGCGCCGGTCGTCCAGCCGCCCGACACGATCGGGCAGCCGTCGGTTTCCACAAGGCGTGATTCGGCGCCGAAGTCGCTCAAGATTTGACCGGCGACCGTCGCCATGCGCCGCATGTCCTCCGCTCTGTCCGGATCCATGCTGATCGACGGGATCTCGACCATTTGGCCGAGCAAATCCTCGAATCGCGAACGGCTGTCCTCTACATACGTATCGATCAGCGACTGATTTGCCGACATGCGAACCTCCTTGGATCTGTTGTGCGCGATTATAACGACTACGCCCGTCGCCGAAAAGAGAACGAGGGGACGGATAATGATATGATGGCCTTCATATGAAGCCGCGCGTTCTTTCCATCATGGCGGCCGCCTCTTGGCTGTCGGCTGCGCTGGCGCTCGGGCCGGAGGCGGCGGCCGGCGAAGTGACCGCGATCCGCGACATTCTGGACGAGCCGCCCTCCTATCATCTGCGCCAGGTCGTGCTCCAGGGGACGGTGCGGAACGTGCAGCCGCTCGATCCCTACAAACTACCCGCCGGCACAACCTGCTATGGCGCCTACCTCTTTTACCTGGAGGATGAGACGGCGTCGATCAGCGTGGCCGTCTACGGCGTCTGTGGGGTGCCTCTCGTCAAGGATCCGGACGTGGAGGACGGCGCCAAGATTGAACTTCACGCGACGGTCCAGGCTCCCAGCCACGGGGGGTACTATCTCAGTTTCCAGGGAGTCAAAGTCGCAGGCGAGCGGGAAGGCATCATTCAGGCCGTGGCCGATCGGATCGCCCCTCTTCAAGACTAGCCGATGATTTCGCCTTCAACGACGAAGATCGGTTGGATCGGTACCGGCGTGATGGGCGCCGCAATGTGCGAACATCTCAGACAGGCCGGCTATCGGGTGACGCTCCATAGCAGAACGAAGGCAAAGGCCCAAGCGCTGCTCGAAAAAGGCGCCCTCTGGGCAGACAGCCCGCGCGCGGTTGCGCAAGCGGCGGATACCGTCGTGACGATGGTCGGTTTTCCCTCCGAGGTTCGGGATGTCTACTTCGGCCCCTCAGGCCTCTTGCGTGATGATATGTCCCGTAAGCTGTTCATCGATATGACCACGACAAGCCCTTTGTTGAGCTGCGAGATCGCGGCCCGCGCCGCGACCATCGGAAGCGCCGCGATCGACGCGCCCGTCTCGGGCGGCGACGTCGGCGCGAAGGATGCGACACTGTCCATCATGATCGGAGGTCCGACCAAGTCTGTCCAGGCAGCAATGCCCCTCTTCGAGCTGCTCGGAAAGACGATCGTCCATCAAGGGGGCCCGGGTTCGGGACAACATGCCAAACTCTGTAATCAGATCGTCATCGCCGGTACAATGGTCGGCGTCTGCGAAAGCCTGCTCTATGGATACAAGGCCGGACTCGAGATGGATCGTCTGCTCCGATCAATCCGCCGAGGGGCGGCAGCCTGTTGGACGCTCGACCATCTTGCGCCAAGAATCCTTCAGCGGAACTTCGATCCCGGCTTCTTCGTCGAGCACTTCGTGAAGGACATGTCCATCGTGCTCGAAGAATCAAAACGAATGAACGTGATGGTTCCGGGCCTGACCCTCGTCCATGGGCTCTATCAAACCGTCGTGGCCCTCGGGCATGGCCGAAGCGGAACCCATGCCTTGATGTTGGGGCTGGAACAGTTGTCTCGCGCGACCATCGGAGCCCCACGGACATGAGGTTTCCGCTCGTCCTTGCGCCGATCGTTCTGCTCTGGGGCTGCGCGAGTCACGGTCTCCACGCGGACGCTCTCCGCCAGGTCCTGGCCGACGACGCATCCCGCTTCATCGGTGGACCGGGACAGGGAGATTTGCCGGCGCACCCTCGAGAAAGCGCCGAGAAAACGTTGGGGCTCTATGTCGCGCCGACCGGATACCTGCGGCATGGCTTCGAATGGACCGATCGAGATCGCGAGACGGTGCTGCAATGGGCTACGAGACTCTCGCAAACCGGTGTCGCTCGGCGCGCTTCCTTTATCCCGCCGGCATCGTTGAAAGGTCAGACGCTGACTCGGTTACGGGAAGCCGCAGCCCGCTACCGCGCAGACAAGTTATTAGTCATCGAAGGCGCCGCGATGGTCGACCGGTACAGCAACTACAAGGGACGGTTGCTTTATTGGACGATCCTCGGGGCGTACTTCGCAGACGGTACACACAGCGATGCGCTCTGTCTTGTGCGGGGGACACTGTGGGATGTGCGAACGGGAGCTCGACTGGCCTCTGAGGAGACGGAAGGACATGCCGCGACGATGGGCCCTGCGGCGCTGCTGGATGATAACGACGTCATTCGGCAGGCCAAACGCCAGGCTTTGGAAGACCTCCTCGCCAAGTTGGCCGTTCACGCCGAAAAGCCGTAGTCGATTGTCAGCTCTTAGACCGGAGGACTCGTTCGCATCGAGGGGCCAGGCTGAGTCGGATTCATCGCAAATCGAACGTCCACATCACTCCCAGCAGCAGCAAGCGCTGCGACGGCGTAAGGCCGATTACACCGGGGCTGATCTCCCCGCGACGAAAGAACCCGCTGCGCGATCGTAGATCATTGAGAGAACAAGATTCAGCTTGTGGCCGACACGGAGGTAGGCCCCATAGTGCCGGTGACCGGCGGAGTCCGATGTTGGTGGGGCCGGCCGAGACGGTGAAGCCTCCGTAGGGAGCTCCTGCGCGAACAGTGGACAGGACCTCAAAGGAACGAACAAGCTCATGGTTGTTCGGACGAGCACCGCTACTTTCGAGACTGGCCCAGCACACACCACATGCGGCGGGTGCCTGATTTTTGGTCGGTGACCGGTTCGCCGCTGAAGAAACTCACCTGCCAAGCGACGATGTCGTCCTTCGGATCGGGGGTCGACGTCCAGAAGATCTCGGACTTGATATTCGAAAAGGGGTGACCGGCCGGCAACGCCGGATCGTGTTGCGACGGGTCGATCAGCGTCTTCAGTTCTTCCACGGTCGGCCCACGCCAGCCTTTCTGTCCTCCGATTTCCTTCGAGGCGCAGCGTTCGTTGGACCGACTCCAGACGTCGTGCTCTCTATCCGGTTCCTGTTCCCAGACGAGGCCCGTCCGGTTGTCCTGGACGCCGAATCCGTTCATCACCAGCGTGAAACGGGCTGGGGTCGATTCTGCAAAGCTCGATTGCGACACCCAGACGAGCGTACACCAGAGTCCGACTGCCGTCCTGACCGAACACCTCATGTGATTGGGCATGGCTGACAACTCCTCCCCAACGATTCGTAGGGGCCAAAGTCTGACGCAGAGCGCTTGTCTTTTCAATAGGCCCTCAGGCATGCTGGGCGCCGGTTCCGAGAGGGCGGACGGCGGCCTACAAGGCGGAGGGATGCGATGAGTCAAGAAATCGAACACAAGCGACGGATCGATGTCTTAGCGATCGGACTATTCGGCCTGGCCGTCGGCGCGCTGACCCTCGGATTTGCCCAACTGGGCGGAATACCGGAGTCGAACAAGGTCGGCACTCTGGTCATCGCCCTCATGTTCGGCGGCATCGTCCAGATCCTCGCCGGCATCACCGACATTCGCTACCACGAACAGCTGGGTGGCACCGCGCTCACGATGTACGGCTTCTTCTGGACGACGGTGTGCATCGCCAAGCTGGTGAGCGAGAGCACGTCGTTCCATCTCGACATGGTGCTCTATGCGCCGATCAATTTCGTCTACGCCGCGTTCTCATGCGTAATGGTCTATTTGACGGCCTACCGCAATGCCACGCTGTGCATCCTCCACGTCGTCATCGCGATAACGTTTTCATCGACCGTTCTGGCGCGCCTCGACGTCATCGGCGAGACGCTACCGGGCCTTCTGCACATCGCCGTCGGTTTAATGGCCTTCTACCACGCCGTCGCCAGCCTGACGCAAGCCTTTACGGGCCATCAGTTGGTGCCGTTGGGGCCCCCGTTCTTGAACCGGAATCCGCCCCTCCGACGCGCCACGGACCGCTTGTCTGCTTCGGCGCATTGAGTTAGGAAGGGCCGATCTCCTTGTCACCGCTGCCGCCGATACTGGCGGAAGAGTAGATAGCCCCCCCATGATAAGGAGATGACCATCAGCACGACGCCGAGGTTGTACGAGAGATGGGCAAGGCGGTGGTCGTATGGCAGCCATCCGAGCATCCCGAGAATATTCTCCCAGTCGTGTCCGTCCGTTTCCTTGCCGGTCACCCCGCCTAGAAGAATGAGATCCAGCGCCCGGGCATCATTGATATAGGGCGCCACGTCCATAAAGTTTTCGGCTGTCCACCAGAGCGCGACGGACGCGCCGAACGGGTCTCGCGTCTTGACCAGAAACGCAAAAAGGCAAATGAGGGGCATGAGTATTTGTCCTAGGCTTCCGCCCAGGAACATCATGAATCGCCCGAAAGGCATAAAGAACACGTGGCCGGCTTCATGGAAGGGCAGATTGATCATGTGGAAAAACGATTCGCCGACACTGTTGGCCTCAAGCGGCGCACGGATGAACGAGATACCCCACCAGAGCAAGCAGACGTACACAAAGGACCGGCCCGCCAGAGTCACACCGTCGCCCGCTTCGTCCGCCTCGATCAACCATTGCCTCGCCGTCGACAACCAACGTGGAGTGGCCGCGTGGGCTTGGCAGGAGAGCCCGCGCGTCGTGAGGGGGCGATACTTGGCGAAAATCAGCCCGCACCTGCGACATTCTTCACCGTCTCGCGGCCGCTCGAACCGGCATTGGGGGCATGCCGACACGACTTCGTGATCGATCGCCATACGGCCACTCTATGAGGGAAGCACCGATCGGGCAAGGAAATGCCCGTTCCAGGCGAGAGGTCGCGGTTTACGAATGAAAGGAGAACGGAACCGGGGCGAAGGTTAGGGCGAATACCGCCAACGCAATCCATCCGACAATGACCCTGCCGCGACCCAGCGTTGCATAGGCATCTATCACAGGAGGATGTCCAAGTCCCCATATACCGGCCATGAACGCCCACATGAACCAACCCGGCCAGCCGATGAAGCCGAGCACGATCAACAACGGAACGAAGACGGAGGCGAGGGCCTTCTGGCGGCTGCCCCACAGGGCATAGGCGACATGGCCGCCGTCGAGCTGGCCGATAGGAATCAAATTTAGAGAGGTAACGAAGAGGCCGAACCAGGCCGCAAAGGCGACCGGGTGCAAAACCACATCGGCGTCAGGAGGCAACGCCCCGATGACAAGCCACGAGATGAACTGCAACAGCAACGGTTCGCCGAGCTGAAGCCCGAACGTGCTCGACCTATCGACGACGGTCGATAGGTTCAACCCGACGACGAGGGCCGCCACGGCCACGACGAAACCCGCGAGAGGACCGGCAACGCCGATATCGAACAAAGCCCTTCTATGGAGAATCGGCCCGCGCAATCGTATGATGGCGCCGAAGGTCCCGATGAAATGCGGAGGGCCCGGGACGAAGAGCGGAAGCGAGGCTGGCACTCGGTGAATCTTTGAGAGGATAAAGTGCCCGAGTTCGTGGGTCACCAGAATGAACAACAGTGTGCCGGCGAAGGGAATGCCGCTCCAGAGCGCCCCTGGATATTCCAGCAAGAAGTTCAGCGGCCCCCTGATCGTCCCGTTATACGCCTGGTAAGCCCCCGCCCAGAGGGTGGTAAAGACGGTGAGAAAAAAGAGCGTAGCAGGAAGCCACCACCGTGAAAATACCGAAAGCTCTTCGTCCTCTTCTTCTATCGCTCCCTCGTTCCCTTTCTGACCGTCCCGGCGCTCGTCCGATTCCAAAGGATCATGTGTCATTGAGGACTCCCGAACGGATTGCGGGCCAGCTCTTCCCCCACTGTCGTCATAGGACCGTGGCCCGGATAGAGTCTATAGTGGGAGGCAAGCGTGAGGAGCTTCGATCTGACCGACTCGAGGTGCATCCGGTACAAGGAACTGGGATTCGACCTTCCAATTGAACCGGCGAACAAGGTGTCGCCCACGAAACAGAGAGGTGTGTCGGCATCGTCGACGAGATAGCAGATGCCGCCGGGAGTATGGCCTGGGGTCAGCAGTGGACGGACTTCCCGACGCCCGACCCTGATCGGTTGACGGTCGCCGGGGGAAGAAAGCAAGCGGGAAGGCGGACGCCAATCTAACAGGTCACGATCGGCCTCGCCCAAGTACACAGGCACCTCGCGGTAAGCCAGCAGCTCCTTGATCCCCTCGGCGTGGTCTGCATGTCCATGCGTAAGACAAATGGCGACGAGCCGAAGACGCTGCCTATCCAGGGCGGCGATCATGGCCTCCGCATTGTAACCGGTATCCACGGCGATCGCCTCTCCACCGTCGCGCAAGAGATAGCCCTGGACGCCGTAACCCCCGACCGACCCGTAAATCGTATCCACCCAAGGGGGCGAGGGTTGCGGACGAGGTTCCCACTTCTCGATCGCAATGTGGGCCAGTGGTTCGAACCTGAGTTCAAGCGAACCGGCCAACTTCCTGAGCTGAGCGCGATCGCAAGGCTGCTCTCCTCGCTCCAAGCCCGCGATTTCCGTTGCAGTGAGGCCGGACGCCTTGGCGACATCCTGAATCGACGAGCCGAGCCCGACACGGGCCTTCTTGATGATGTCGCAGAGATCGTCTTCGAGCGGCATGGCATCTAGCCGTCAACTTTCCGGGCTCAGCTTGATCTCTTTGACTTCGCCGAACGCCGACAACATTTTCGGCAATGCTTCGCCCGGTCCGACCGCTACGATCGCCAACCGATCCGGATGGAAATGCTTCTTGGCGACCGCCAGAATGTCCTCTCTAGTCAACGCCACCACTTTGTTCCGGAGCTGTTGGAGAAAATCCTTGGGTAAGCCGTCGTACTCCAATTCAATGAGCCGGTTGACGATCGCCATCGCGTTGGGGAACGAGAATACGAAGGAGTTCACGTAGGCCTCCTTGGCCTCGGCCAGTTCCTGGTCCGTTACGAGTTCGGTCCTCATACGTTCCATGTTCGCCACGAAACGGCCGATGACCTCTTGCGTGGAGGGCAGTTTCGTCTCTGCCCGCATCAGCCAGACGCCTTGATCGCGCACGCCGGTATTCAACCGGCTGCCGACGGAGTAGGCCAGGCCCCGTTTCGTCCGCACATCGTTGAACAGCCGGCTGCGGAAAGAACTGCCGCCCAGGATGTCGTTGGCGATTGCGAGCGCCACATAATCGGGATCGTTCTCCCGGATCGTCAGGTGGCCTACCCGGAGGTGCGTTTGGGCCGTTTCTTTGTTGACGAACCGCACCGTCAACGCAGCCTGTTCAGGCGCATCGGCGATCTTCAAGTCCGGCACGGCTCCCTTCCGCCAGTCGCCGAATGCCTCACGCAACATGGCCAGCATCGAGACTTTCTCAAAATCTCCCGTCACGCCCAAGATGATCCCGTTGGGATGAATCGTCCTCGAATGAAAGGCGATGACGTCGTCCCTGGTGATGCGCGAGATCGACTCAATCGTGCTTTCGCGGGCGGTCGGATGGTCCGGACCGTAGAGCACCTTCACAAACTCGCGGCCCACGATGGAACCTGGATTGTCCTGGCGGCGCCGGATGCTCTCGATCGCTTGCAGCTTGGCCACTTCGAGCCGCGCCGATTCGAAGGCGGGCTTTCTCAGCAACCCCGCAAAGATCTGCAGCCCACGGGCGAGGTCTTTGCTTAAAACGTCAAGAGACGCCGAACCGGACTCCCGACCAATGGACATGTTCACATTCCCGGAGAAATGCTCCAGTTCTTCGTCGACCTGTTCCGCGGTCAGACCGCCGCCGCCCCCGCTCCGCATGACTGAACCGGTCAACGAGGCGAGACCGACCTGATCGGCCGGATCGAGCCAGGCCCCGGTTCGGATCGTCGCCGACATCGTGACCAACGGCAGTTCATGGTCTTCAAGGAGATACACCACCATGCCGTTGTCGAGCACCACCCGCTCGGGCTCCGGCGGGGTAAACTCCACTGGCTTGAACGTCATCGTTCGCGGATCGCCGAGCGAGATGGCGCCGGATGAGGCGGAAACTGCGGTGACGAGAACTGCGCCGAACATCATGCAGACGATGAAGCTGTTGCGCTTCACGATCGACGTTTCACGCATCACGCTCTTCATCGCGCCACCTTGCCCCCGGCCGCCGCAGCCACGTGCTTGTCTGAGGCTTTCCTGACCAAAGTGGCGACCGTCCGGTTCGATTTGGTGAAATACTGCGACGCCACCCGCTGGATATCCGCCGGCGTCACCGCGGCGATCTTGTCGCGCGAGCGCAGCGCGTATCGCCAATCGCCCGCTACCGTTTGATACAAGGCAAGTTGAGAAGCCAGTCCGCTGTTGGAGCGAAGCGTGCGCACCAGATCCGCGTCCAAATTGTTCACGATTTTTTCCAATTCCCTGCTGGTGACCGGCTCCGACTTCAGCCGTTCCAATTCGGTCAGGACGGCCGCTTCGACTTCCGCCGCCGTGTGGGGCGCCAACGGCGTGGCCTGAAGAACAAAAAGGTTCGGCGCGCCGACGCCGGGGTAATTGGAATCGGAACTGATGGAAACCGCCAGCCGCTGTTCGCGAACCAGCCTGCTGTAGAGACGCGAGGTCATTCCGTCCGTCAGAATCTCATCGATCACGTCGAACACGTAATCGTCCGGATGGCCTAAGCCCGGTTTGTGGAATCCGATCGCGAGCGAAGGCTCCGCGTCGAACTCCACTTCGACCCGCCGTTCGCCTCGTTGCGGCGGCTCGATCGTGACGATCTGCGGCGGAGGCGGTGCAGGCGGAATCTTCCCGAATGTCTGCTCGATCAACTCAACTACGTCTTTGGGATTGATGTCGCCCACTATTCCGATCGTGGCCCGCCCGGGCCCGTAATAGGTCTTGAAAAATTCCTCCGTCGCCGCCGGGGTCAACGAGAGGATATCCGACTCCCACCCGATGGTCGGCGTGCCGTAGGGATGCGCGCGAAATGCGGCGGAGGTGAAGGTTTCGAAGAGCAGCCCGTTCGGACTGTCGTCGTTGCGCATCCGGCGCTCCTCCATCACGACTCCTCGTTCCTTGTAGAACTCGCGCAATACCGGGTTCGCCATTCGATCCGCTTCGATGGCCGCCCAGAGGGGAAGGCGATTCGCCGGTAGGTTGATCACATACCGTGTCAGATCTTTGCCGGTCGAGGCGTTGAGCCCGACGCCGCCGTGCCGCTGGTAGAGCAACGCCATCTCGTTCCCGACGACGTAACTGACCGCCTGGTCCTGCAAGGTCTTAAATCGCTGTTGCAAGACATCCACTGCCGCCTGATCTTCCGGACGAGGGGGCAAGTCTCCGCTGCGTCGGGCCAGCTCGCGCTGGCGCTGCTCAAGCTCGGTCCCTACCTTATGCAATTCGTCGAGGATTGGTTTCTCCCTCGCATAATCCTTGGTTCCGACGGTGCGCGTGCCCTTGAACGCCATGTGTTCATAGAGATGCGCGATACCGGTCTGGCCGAGCTGTTCATTAACCCCGCCCACGGCGAAGGTCATGTTGATGGAGACGATCGGGACTTGATGCCGTTCGACCATCAACACGGTCAAGCCGTTGGCGAGCTTGTGCTCGACGACTCGGTCTGCCAAGTTCGAAGCCGCAAACAGAAGGTCGAGGTTGAGGCTGAGGTTAAAGACCGTGACAAGCAAGAAAACCGTGAAGCGTGAAGCCTGAAGCGTGGGAAGAGCGAACGACTGAACGCTACGGCACCAGCCGGATCTTCTCACATCGGCGTTTCGTCGAGGACTTCTTGCGAGATACGCTTCACAAGATACGAGCGACGTGTGGTTTTTCATATAAAGAGCTCCATCAGTTCCTCCGGCCGTTCAATGAACCACTCGGGCCGGCAGGCTTCCATCTTTTCTCGGTTTCCCATCCCATACCCGACGGCGCAGACACGGATGCCTGCATTGTGCCCCCCGTTGATGTCGTTCGTGCTGTCGCCGACCAGCACCGTCCGCTCTTTCGGCACATTCAATCGTTCCATCACGTGCAGCAGCATACCCGGATCCGGTTTCAGCCCAAACCCGTTATCGCCCCCTACTACACATTGAAAATGGTGCGCTCCGAGTCCTTTGAGGATGACGTTGGTGTATTCGATCGACTTGTTCGTGGCAACGGCCTTCTGTTTTCTGGAGAAATGCGTCAGTACCGGTTCCACGCCCGAATAGAAGATGGTGCGATCAAGGCAATGCTCGAGGTAGTGACCGCGGAACACCTCGAGCGCCTGCTCGAACCCGACCTCAGGATGGTCGCCGACCGCCAGTCGCAACAGTTTCTTTACGCCGTCGCCGACGAAACCGAAAATCTCCTCCAGTGGGCGCTCGGGCAACCCCAGCTCCGAGAGGGTAAGATTCACCGACGCCGCGATGTCCCATTTGGACTCGATCAATGTCCCATCCAGATCGAAAATCAGCAACTCAACCGGCGTCTTTCGCATCATTTCGCCTTTCGCAATTCCTCCTGCAATGCCGCCAATCGTTCTCGTTTCGTCGGATCGCTCTCTTTGACCCAGGCTTCCCGCACAAAATTGATCATGCGTTTTTGCCCCACGTGGGGAGGAAGGACCGGCTCCACGATCCTCCATCGGTTTTTTACGGCCTTTAGCCGCACGCGGATTTCTTCTACTCCCGGTTCCGGAATGAACGTTGCCCCGTCCAGATATACCGCCCCAATGACCTGAAAACTGACCGGCACGACCACTTCCAATCGATCCACAATTTCCCATTTACTATGGTGATCCGGCACCGTAAAACCCCGGATGACCACGACCCGGCCCCAGGCCGGCTCTTCTCTCCAAGCAGTGTACGGGGTCAGGGCCTCGAAGGAAATGGAGTCAAGGCGGGCCCCCTTCTGATCGAGGGAAAAGTATTTCTTGATGAGGTCCGCCGGTGAATGTTCGAGCGCACCGGTCTGTGCGGTCACCGGACAGTGCCAAGCCCCGGAGACGAGCAGAACGATCGATGCGACGGTGAGGATTTGACGGATCGGCAATTCAGCTGTGTCCTGCAACCGGAAGACCTGCGGCCCCTCGCTGGCACTCATCCGAGGCCAGTGTAAGGCATTGTATCAAAGCCTCGTTCGGATTTCCTCTGACCGCCGCCGGCGTGGTCCCCTCGTTGACCTCTTAGAAAACCGCGTGCTAGGGTCTTCTCCTGAGGACCACTGAAGTCAGATCGAGTGCTCGGATGTGTCGGGATGCCATGCGACGGCGGTGGGCAAGCTGGATAATTGTCGCTGTCGGGTTACTCGTCGCCCTTCATTCGGGTACGAGAACCGATCGACTCCTTGCTCATGGGGCGGAACTAGCCGCAGCCTCAGCAGCCGGGTCGTCGCCCGCCGGCGAGACCGAACCGCTTTCCGGCAAGAAACCCAAGACCGGCCGAGCGGCGCCGCAGAAAGCCTACGACCTTTTGGTCCAGCTCGCAGGGCGGCAGGGTGAACCGCTCCCCGGGTACGTCGGAGGACGGGAATTCCAGAACCGTGAGCGGCGGCTCCCCAGGGGACTGTATCGGGAGTACGACGTGAACCCCAAGCGGCGGGGACGGCCACGGGATGCCGAACGTATTGTGATTGATCAGAAGAGCGGTAAGGCCTATTACACCCCCGATCATTATCGGACCTTTATCCCCCTCGAGTGACAGACTATGACTGCTTCGTCCTCCATCAACACACATCTGCAATCGGCAAGACCCCCTTGGGTCGTACTGCTGACGGTGAAGCCCGGCCAAGCGGTGGACAAGCTTCTTCCAACCTCTGAGGGGTTCGCCACTATTGTGTTAAAGGGAACAAGGTGTCGGACGGAGGCAGGCCTATTCGCAGAATTCGCCCGTGCGATGAAGTTTCCTGATTATTTCGGCCACAACTGGGATGCGCTGGAAGAGTGTTTGACGGACCTCGAATGGCTTCCGGCCAAGGGATACATCTTGCTGATTAGCGATGCCGACCTTGTACTCGAGAAGGACGAGGAGGGATTTCAATCCCTTGTCGATGTCCTCAGGGATGCCGGGGAGGCCTGGGCCTCCGGTCAGGCAGGAATCGGCTCCAAACGCGCCGTTCCCTTTCATGTGATCTGCACCCTGTCTGAGCACCGACTGCATTCCCGCGCCCACTGGGGGGGGATCAAAGAACTCTCCATTGCGCGAACCCGAGGATCAGCACCGCGGCGACGGTCCTCTGGACACACACCACCGCGCCGCTAGGGAAGGAATCGACTATGGGACTCATGGATCAATTAGGACAAGCAGTCGGCGGGATGATGGGCGGCCAAAGTGGCCAGAACCAATTGCTCCAAGCCGTCACAAGCCTGCTGGAGCAGCACAGCAGCATCGGGGGACTGGCCGGCCTGGTGCAAGCGTTCCAGAAGAACGGTTTGAGCGAGGTCGTCAATTCATGGGTCAGCACCGGGAAAAATCTCCCGGTTACGGCCGATCAGATCAAACAGGGACTGGGCGGGGATCTCCTGGCTCAACTGGCCGGGAAAGCCGGCCTATCGCCCGACGCTGCCGGCTCGCAACTGGCGGGGCTGCTTCCGGACTTGGTCGATAAGCTCACACCGAACGGCAAGATCGAGGCCGGAGGCCTCGACCAACTCTTAAAAATGGTGCAGGGAAGATTCGGAGCTTGATCACTCGGAGGAACTGAGAAACTGCGCCCTCCCTACGGGCGCAGTTTCTTGGTCACATTCAACAACCCCGTCCACTGAAACAACGCCGACGATACCCCGCTCCCCATCGACGATCCTGCCGACTGCCGCAAGGTGGCATGCCAGCGGTCTTGCACTTCTTGCCGGTGTCGGGTGCAGATGCCATGTGTCTCACGACCGTCGTCAAAAGGGGGTTTTTCCCCCACGATGTCCTCCCCTCCCTCTTTCCGACACCAGGAGCACACGATCTTCATGCTGAATTCCCCAAATGGAACCTCTTCGGAGATAAGAGGACGAGCGCACGCAAGATCTAGACCGAATTCCTGAGTGAAGCATGATCGTGTTTTTTCCTAAGCAAATTGAAGAAACCGGCAACCGGCGATGGATCGAGGTGAATCAGAATTGGGGCAGAACTGGATCGCTCTCGCATTTTTTGGTCTCGGTCGCCGAATTTGGCTCTCGATCGCGTATTTCCGATTCGTTTTCTTGACCGATTCTCGCAGCCCATGTTAGGGTGCGCCCCCGTCATGAAAACCACTCGATCAACAGCGCTCTTCGCCGAAGCCCAACAGCTGATTCCTGGTGGTGTCAACAGCCCCGTACGCGCCTTCCGTTCCGTGGGCGGACAGCCCCGGTTCATAGCTAGAGCTAAGGGATCGCGCCTGTACGACGTAGATGGAAACAGCTACATCGATCATGTCTTGTCTTGGGGGCCCATGATCTTGGGCCATGCAGCGCCGAGCGTGACGGCCGCCATCAAGCGGGCCGCTTCAAGGGGTACGAGTTACGGGGCCCCTACGGAGTTGGAAGTCACCCTGGCCAAGATGATCCGTGAAGCCTTTCCGTCCATGGAGAAAGTCCGACTGGTCAGTTCTGGGACCGAAGCGGTCATGAGCGCCATTCGGGCGGCACGGGGATTCACGAAACGCGACGGCATCCTCAAATTCGAAGGCTGCTACCACGGTCACGGCGACTATCTATTGGCCAAGGCCGGCTCCGGACTCGCTACTCTGGGAATCCCCGATTCACCCGGTGTGCCGGCGGATTTTGCGAAGCATACCCTGACAGCCCCCTACAACGACATCCAGGCGGTTCAACAGGTCGTCAAGGAACATGGCCCGCAACTAGCCTGCATCATTCTGGAACCGATTGCAGGCAATATGGGCGTGGTCCCCCCTGCGCCTGAATTCTTGCAGGCGCTCCGCCACTTGACTATGGAACACGATATTCTCCTGGTCTTCGACGAGGTTATTTCCGGATTTCGTGTGAGCTACGGTGGCGCCCAAGCGCTCTACGGAATCAGGCCGGATTTGACTGTGCTCGGAAAGATCATCGGAGGAGGCCTGCCGGTCGGGGCCTACGGTGGTAGGAAAGACATCATGGACCTGATCGCCCCCTCGGGACCCGTGTATCAGGCCGGCACCCTCTCAGGGAATCCGCTGGCCGTAACGGCAGGCATTGAAACGCTCAGGCAACTCAAGAAGAAAGGGGTCTACCA
This sequence comes from Nitrospira sp., assembly GCA_037445005.1. Lineage (GTDB taxonomy): Bacteria > Nitrospirota > Nitrospiria > Nitrospirales > Nitrospiraceae > Nitrospira_C. The sequence continues at coordinate 81,166 of JBBILH010000001.1, read as the reverse complement.
ATTGTTGGAAACGCGATCGGCGGCGCTGGCGAAGGGCCTCGGCGAGGCGGCAAAGAAGGCGCATGTCCCGATCGTCCAGACGAGAGTGGGGTCTATGCTCACCACATTCTTCACCTCCGGGCCTGTGGTGGATTGGAATACGGTGAAGCAATCGGACACGAAACGCTATGCTCGGTTCTTTCACCAGATGCTGGATCGGGGTGTATACCTGGCCCCTTCCCAATTCGAAGCCGCGTTCCTTTCGACCGCCCATTCAACAAACGATGTCGAGAAAACCGTCCGTTCTGCCTACGAAGCTTTCAAGTCGCTCTAGCGTGACGTATCCTTGCTGATACGCTCGGATCTTTCCTGATACAGGCGGCGGGTTGATCTACTCGTCGTCCTCATCGTCCGCCTCCAACGCCTCCTGCCGCTTTTGCTCCTCCATCGCGTTGTGCAGCAGCATGCGGATAAACATTGAATAGAGAGAGCCTTTCTCAAGGGTCCCTCCGGGCGGCACCGCGATCCGGCCTTCTTTTATCATCTTGTCCATCCAGGCCTTCTGATCTGGAGCAATCAGAATCGGCACTTCGACCAACCCGACACGGCCGAACATTTCCATACCTTACCTCCGTGAAACGTGAAGCGTCGTTCGTATCTCGCATGAAAGGCACCTGATTTACTGCGAGATACGCTTCACGAGCGACGTGATACGCGGCTATTCCAGCATGCGGTTTTCTCGATTGTCAACGGGACCGTTTTGGCATGGACTGTGCGTAGCCGTATTCGCATGCACTACGGTACGTTTCCGGTCGCAGTTCTGATCGCAACCCTCCTGACCGACCCCGATTCCCTTCGGGCAGCCTCCCCGTCTTCAATGCCTCCACCATCGTCATTGCAGACATACCCCCTCAACCCGGCATTAGCTGAATCCGAAACACACACTTCGTGTGATCTCTGCAAGAAGTTGGAAAGACCGCCCGCAAGCGACCTGAAAGGCTCCCGACCTCATCGAAGAGGGAATTCCCACCCCCGGCGCAAATCGAACGAGGTTCACCGGTCCATCGACCAGAGCATGAAATCGACATTGCCGGAACGCAAGCTCGAATCCGGACGGGACGGGAATCGGTCGGATACAACGCCTCTAGAAGAAGATTATCGGTGATATTGCCGGCCGAGGAAAAAGAGCGCTGCGTCTCGCCCCAGAAGAGGTAACCGTACTCTAGGATTCTGCAGAAACAGCCGAATAATCCTCAATCATCAGAGGAAACCACCCGGTGATTGAATGCGGAACTAGGGTTTCTTGTTCTTATCCTTTGGCCCTTCAGAAAACAGCAGCCATCCGAGCACGATGAACCCGATCGCCACGCCGGCGATGGCAAGCCAAGTAGGAAGTTTTTCCATCAGATTGTTCCCTTTGGACCGGACTGTAGCGCGGCCACTAGGGCTTTGTCGAGTCGCTTAACTTTGCCGTTCCCGTCGGTCGTCGCCAGGCGGGCCGAGCCCTCGACCACGACCCGCCCGCTGAGCTTTTCCTTCAGGACGTGAGAGAAGGTGAACGATGCCGGAGTAACGTGTGATATCGAGGTATCGATCGTGAGCGTCTCTCCATAACGCGCGGGCGATCGATAATCGACTTCGGCATGGACAACGACGAAGACGATTCCTTGCCGTATAAGGCTCGCAACCGAGAGCCCGCGACTTTCAAGAAATTGCGTGCGGGCCCGCTCGAAATACTTCAGGTAGTTGGCGTAGTACACCACCCCGCCGCAGTCGGTATCCTCATAATAGATGCGAACGTCCGTTTGCGCTTCACGCTTCACGAGATCCGCTTCACGAAAAATTTAGTCTCGGAAATCGGGGCAGTGCACTTTCGGACACGCCGATAAGCCGAACCACGACATCGTAGAGGTGCTGGACCCGCTCGACCTTGATCGGCTCGAAGCCGTGGCCGAGCACCGCATGGTTCACCGCGTCGAGCAGCGGCTTCATCATCGGCCATTCCTTCAAGAACGCTTGCCCTAAGGGATCTCCTCGTTCGGCCAAAACACGGAACTGCGCTTCGGTCGGCAGTTTGTACTTCCCATCGATGCCGTCCATATAGCAGCCTCTACAAGTCTCCCGCATCGCGTCCGGCAGTTGCTCCGGCGTGACATCCCATGATTTGATCTTGTACTGTTTGAAAAGCTGCCGCTGCGCGAACGCCTCGAACGCCCGAACCAGCGCCACCGCCGCGCCTTCAGGATCGCGCTTTGCGTCCAGGCTGCGCTGCGCATGAGCCAACAGATCCAGCGAGAGCGACTCCTTCGCCTCGGCCGGATCCAGCACAAGCTTTTCCAAAAAGTTCGCGTTGGATTTGATGGCAGGCACCAGCGCTTTGACTCCTGCCGGCCCGCCAAACAGCGTTGCCATCTCCATCGCCTTCGCCGCGGCCTTCAACTTCTCCCAAGCCTGCCGATGTTGAAACCGCTCCCACAGGCCGTAGCCGTCGGCAAGGTCCGCCAAGGCGTGATAGAGGGGCTTCCGACCTCCGCTGACGAGCGCCTCAATGCGACGGAAGACCGCTGCGGCCGCGGCAAACGAACCGCGGTTGAAGTGCTCGCACCCCTCGTGGCGTAGAACGTCGGCCGCGTCGTCCCAGGGATTCATATGGACCCAGAGGGCCTCACGGCCGTCAAGATTAACCGCCTCTCCTTCACGGCCGTCCGCCGGTCCGGTGATCGAAACGATGCGCGTGATATAGGGCATCGAGACCAAGGTGAGCGATCCGGCCATCGCTGAAGTTGCACCGGTCAGGTCAAGAACCAAGGTGCCCGGCCCGATGCCCCAATTTCGGAGTAAGGGAGGAAGGGACCGGACAATGGCCTCATAACATGCGGGGAAGCTGTCCGAATCCGGCAGCAGCACCCAATCCCATCGTCGCGGCATCCTCGTCAATTGCGGCTGGATGTTCACCTCGACCCCTGCCTTGGCGGTCTCGGGCAAGACGAAGCACAGGGAGTCCGGTTGAAGCCGGTTGATGGAATAGGCTGCGAACGCCAGATCCTGCGTCAACGCAACGACCAAAGCTTGGACCGGTTGTTCCTGGGCCATCGCGCGCGGACTATAACACCGGCGTTTCAAGCGATCAATTGAACGGAGCCGGCTTGACGGTTCCTGGAAAGGCGCATAGACTCCCGTCGGTTCGTCAGGAACTCCCTTCTCCCCTCGTCGAGGTCTGCTGATGGTCTGGTGGTACTGGATGGTCCTCGGTCTGATCCTTCTCGGCGCGGAGATGACGACGCCGGGAGGGTTTTACATCATTTTCTTCGGCCTCTCGTCGCTGGTCGTCGGCACACTGGCCGGGCTCGAACTCGTGACGACCGATTGGTTGCAGTGGTTGCTGTTCTCGGCCATCGCCGTCGGCTCTCTTCTTATCTTCAGAGGTCCCTTGATGGCGGCGCTTAAGAAAGGGCCGGAGGGGTCGTTGCCGGTCGATACGATCGTGGGCGAGGTCGCGCTCGCGCTCGGCCCGATCGCCGCAGGCGAGAGCGGCAAAGTCGAGTTGCGCGGCACGACGTGGAGCGCCAAAAACGTGGGATCGGTCTCCCTCGCCAAAGGCCAGCGAGGGAGAGTCTCGCAGGTGGAAGGATTAACGCTCCTGATCACGGCCGAATAGAGGATTTTCAAGCATGGAGGAGGGCGGCATGCCAGGCGGATTTCTCGTCGTACTGATACTCGCGCTTCTTGTCCTGTATGTCATCGCGAAGACCGCTGTCGTGGTTCCCCAACAGAGCGCGTATGTGGTCGAGCGCCTCGGGAAATACTCCGACACGCTCAATGCGGGATTTCACATCCTTCTCCCCTTCATCGACACGATCCGATATCGCCATTCGCTGAAGGAAACTGCGATCGATATTCCGGAACAAATCTGTATCACCCGGGACAACGTTCAGGTGGGGGTCGACGGGGTGCTATACCTCAAGGTGCTGAATCCTGAAAGGGCCTCGTACGGCATCAGCGATTACAATTTTGCGCTGAGTCAGTTGGCCCAAACGACCCTCCGCAGCGAAATCGGAAAGATCGAGTTGGACCGCACGTTCGAGGAGCGCACCAATATCAATATCCAGGTCGTCAACGAGCTGGACAAGGCCTCCGAGCCCTGGGGCGTGAAGGTCCTTCGCTATGAGATCAAGAACATCACGCCGCCGAAAGACGTGCTGAACGCGATGGAGAAACAGATGCGTGCGGAACGGGAGAAACGCGCGCTGATCCTCACATCCGAAGGCGAGCGCGATGCGGCGATCAACCAGGCCGAGGGCGAGAAACAGCAAGTGATCAAGGCCTCTGAGGCCAAGAAGCAGCAACAGATCAACGAAGCCGAAGGCGCCGCGGCGGCGATTCTGGCCATTGCCCAGGCCACGGCCGAGGGACTCCGCAAGGTCGCTGAAACCATACAGGTTCCCGGAGGTCAAGAAGCGGTCCAGTTGCGCGTGGCCGAACAGTACATCGGCAAGTTCGGTGAGCTGGCCAAAGCCAGCAATACGCTCGTGCTCCCGGCCAGCGTATCCGACGTCGGCTCGATGATCGCCTTGGCGATGAACGCCATCAAGCACACCGGTTCGAAGCCCCAGCCTCCATTGAAATCCTGAGCGACGGCCTGTTCGTTTGACAGGTCGCCGCACCTCACCTACAATCCCGCGGGATGAAGGACTTCATCCTCAAAGCTTTTGCGGACAGCGCGGCCGTGAAACAGGAGTTCGCCCGCGACCATGCCGACCGCATCGCCCAGGTCGCGGCCCTCATGATCACGGCGTTTCGGCAAGGGCATAAGGTCTTGCTCTTCGGGAACGGCGGGAGCGCCACCGATGCCGCCCACATCGCAGCGGAATTCGTCGGACGTTATAAGCGAGAACGGAATCCTTTGCCCGCCATCGCTTTGGCCACCGACATCGCCGCCATTACTTGTATCGCCAACGACTACGGCTACGACGAACTTTTCGCGCGCCAGGTTCGCGCGCACGGACAGAAGGGCGACATTGCGATCGCCATCAGCACAAGCGGCAACTCGCCGAACGTCTTGAAAGGGGTCGAAGCCGCCAAGGCTTGCGGCTTGACGACCGTCGCCTGGACCGGAGGCACCGGCGGAAAACTGGCCGGCCTCGTGGATTTTCCCTTCGTCGTGCCTTCGGCAGCAACGGCCCGTATTCAAGAAAGCCACATCACCCTCGGCCACGTCCTGTGCGAAATCATCGAGGATCATCTCCTTGGCAAGACCGCCTGACCGAAAACGGCCCCCCGTCACGCTCCGCAGTCCGATCCCGCCGATCAACGTGACGGATCTCAGAACCTATCCTCTCAAGAAGCGCCATAGCAAAGTGCGTGTGACCGATTTCGGCAAACCCTGGCGCAGGGGCGACAGCTTCAACCGCTTCTACGCCTCGCTGCCGGACATTCTAGGGGCCAAGGCGCTCCGCGCCGTGGCAAGAGCCGTGGCGACGTCGCACCGACGCGGTAAGCCGGTCATCGTCGGCATCGGCGCCCATGTGGTGAAGGTCGGATTAAACCCGATCCTCGTCGACCTGATGAAGCAGGGCATCGTCACCGCCGTCGCCATGAACGGCGCCGGTATCATCCATGATTTCGAACTTGCGCTCATGGGCCATACCTCCGAAGAAGTCGACGCCGAGATCGACGAAGGCCGGTTCGGCATGGCGGAGGAAACCGGCCGGATGCTCAACGAAGCGATCGTACGCGGCGCCCAGGACCGGGAGGGGCTTGGCGAATCGGTCGGCCACTACGTCAACCGTTACCGAGGGAAGTTCCCGAACCGCGAGACGAGCATCCTGGCCACCGGCGCCGCGCTCGGCCTTCCCGTCACCGTGCATGTCGCGCTCGGGACCGATATCATTCATATGCATCCTTCCGCCGATGGGGCTGCGATCGGAGCGACGTCGATGCTGGACTTTCGACGCCTGGCCGCCGTAGTGGCCGGCATGGAGGGCGGCGTGTACATCAATATGGGGTCGGCGGTCATCCTGCCAGAAGTCTTCTTGAAAACCGTCTCGCTGGGCCGGAACCTCGGCCATCCCCTGTCCAACATCACCACCGTCAACATGGATTTTCTCTCGCATTATCGGCCCTTGACGAACGTCGTCCGCCGCCCGACGCAAAAAGGCGGGAAAGGGTATTCGCTGATCGGCCATCACGAGATCATGGTGCCCTTGCTCGCCGCCGCAATTGTCGAGGAACTGGGATAACATGGCGTCTCGCCCTCCTCCGCCCCTCGCCTTGAAAGAACTCTCGGCGCTTTGGTCCGACTTGAACGCCCGCTACTTCGATGGAATGCTTCCCGAGATCGACCTCGTCTGGAGCCGCCGCCTCACCTCCTCGGTCGGCATGTTCGTGAGCCGTGGAGGGCCCCGGTCACCATGGTCTGGAGGCACGGCTGACCGACCGCCAAGGCGTGAAATCCGGCTCTCGCTTCCCTTGCTGACCTCGCTGATCGGCAGGACGGCGGCCGGCCACAATGAACTGGTCAGCACGTTGGCGCACGAGATGATCCACCAATGGCAGTACGACATCCTAAAGCGCCGTCCCAACCATGGCTTCGACTTCTTGCGAAAAATGACCGAAATCAATCGCGACGGCCGCCTCGCGATCACGATCTACCATGCGCTCCAACAGGAGGTCTCGGCGCTGGCCAAATTCGCTTGGCGTTGCCGCCAGTGCGGCCGCATCTACCGGCGACAGCGCCGGAGCATCAAGCCCCGACGCCATCATTGCGGAAGCTGCCGAGGGGCCTTGCAGGAATTGAACCCGTTATGCGTCAACCGTCATGCGTCATTCGTGTCGGATCGTCGAACGATCGATACGCGCGCCACGTTGATGCCGTCGGCGCAGCTGGAACTGGATTTTTCCTAGGATTCTCTCCTTTGTGCATCCGATCCCTGTCCCACGATTGACAAGTGACGCCTGACGAATAGCGGTGCTCCCATGCGATGGTCCCGCCAGATTCTCTTCGGCGATGTGGACGCCATGTTCGCTTCCGCCGCTGTGGTAAAGGATCCTGCTTTGGCCGGCCAACCGATCGCGGTCGGCGGCCCGCCCCCGCGCGGGATCATCGCCGCAGCCAGTTACGCCGTGCGGCCGTTCGGCGTTCGGTCCGCCATGCCCACGGCTGAAGCGCTACGCCTCTGTCCCCATCTCGTCCTGATCCCGCCCGATCGTCCTCTCTATCGACGGTTGCACGATCAGATGCGTACTGTAACCGATCGGCTCTTTCCTCAGACGGAATGGAGCAGCATCGACGAGTTCTATGCGGACACGACCGCTCTACAACAGCTCCATCCCGACCCGCCGACGTTCGGTCGCCTGGTCAAGCGGGCTCTCTTCGACGCCACAGGCCTCAAGTGCACCGTGGCCCTCGCCGGCGGAAAAACGATCGCCAAGGTCGCGGCGGAATTTCACAAACCCGACGGCCTGGCCGTCATCGAGCCCGGAACGGAAGCGGCATTTCTCGCCGACCAACCCCTCCGTGCGCTTCCAGGCATCGGCCCGAAGACCGGTGAACGTTTGCGCCTCCTCGGCTTGATGACGATCCGCGATCTGCTGGACCCCCGCTGGCAGGCCCCGCTCCGGCATCTTTTCGGACATCGATTGCAGGGACTCAGGGAGCTGGCTCAGGGTCAGGATCATGAGCCGGTCGTGGCGGACCGTGAGTCGAAGAGCCTGAGCCAGGAGACGACTTTCGAACGGGACCAAGACGACCCTGCTTTCCTCGAACGCACCCTGAAGGGATTTGTTCGCAATCTCGCCCGAGATCTTCGGCAGGAAGGGCTCTCGGCCGGCGCCTGTACGGTGAAGTTGAAGGACGCTCGCTTTGCCGTCGCGACGAAACGGCGCGCCTTCCCACGTCCGCTGAACTACGATCCCGATATGTGGACCACTATCCAATCTCTCCTGCGAGACCTCATGCGGCCGGGGGTGAGATATCGGCTGGCCGGACTGGCCCTCACCGGCCTGACACCCACCCCGCCGGGGCTCTTTGACCGGCGTCGCGCCGCCGCGATCGAGGTGCTCGACGCCTTGGTCGTGCGCCACGGGTCCGCCGTCATCGGCCTGGGAGGCGTGGCCTCGCGCCACGATGACTGACGCTCCCTTTCCATCGGCCTATCGGAGCCGGTAAGATGGGGCCATGGTGGAAAAGCTCGCGACGAAAGATCGCCTGGTCGACGCCCTCGTCAGGGCGCGCGCGAAGAAGCAGCGGATCGTGTTCACCAACGGCTGCTTCGACTTGATGCACGTCGGCCATACCCGCTACCTCCAGGCGGCCAAAGCCCTGGGAGATATCTTGGTCGTCGGAATCAATAGCGATGCCTCGGTCAAAACGCTCGATAAGGATCCGGACCGGCCGATCGTGCCGGAGACTCAGCGGGCCGAGATCGTCGCCGCGCTTGGTTGCGTCGACCATGTTGTCATCTTCGACGAAACGGATCCGCTCCAGCTCATTACCGCCCTTCAGCCCGATGTCTTGGTCAAGGGAGGAGACTGGCCGGTCGATAAGATTGTGGGCCGTGACGTTGTCGAAAGGCGAGGAGGCATCGTAACGACCATTCCCCTCGTCCATGGACAATCTACTACGGCGTTGATCCGACGGATCCGCTCACATTCTTCCTAGCGTGTCGAATCTGCCATCCCTTCCAACAACGATGCCGTGGTTGTCCAGAGTCTCGGCAGCCCTATCCAGCGGAGGACATCCCTGTTTGACCGGTCTGCACGGATCCTCCGGCGCCTTCGCTGTAACCAATCTCTTTGAGGCCGACACGCGCCCGCCGGCCACACGCCCTTGGCTGATCGTAGTCAGATCCGACGAAGCCGCAGAACGCCTGTTCAACGATTTGCATTTCTTCCATCGACTTAGTGGTCTGCCGGCAGAGACGTTGACCCTGTTTCCCCGCTGGGAAACGCTTCCCTATGAGTCGACCGCGCCGCACGTCGGATTAGTCTCCCGGCGCATGAAGGCGCTCCATCAGATTCACTCTGTTGCATCGACCCGGGTCGTGACATCAATCGATGCTCTGACACAGCGACTGATGCCCATCGAGGCGTTCCGCGAAGCGCTGTTCCGTCTTACCGTCGGAAACGGGATCGAGCGGGAAGCATTAACCTCGGCTTTGCTCCGACTAGGATACCGGCGCGTCTCGGTCGTCGAGATCCCGGGGGAGTTCAGTATTCGCGGCGGCATCGTGGATATCTTCTCGACGGCTTATGCGGAGCCGTTGCGGACCGAGTTTCTCGGCGAGACGGTCGAATCACTCCGTCTGTTCGACCCGGCCACGCAGAAGTCGACGGCCAAGTTGAAAGAGGCCCTCGTTTTGCCGGCCCGGGAATACCTGCGATCCAACGGGGATCCTCACGCTCTCGACCCGATTCCTCCGGATGCCGAATGGCGCGCGCCGGACCTCTACCGGCGGATGCACAGCCTGCTCGATTACTTCGCCGATCCACCTTGGCTCATCCTCGATCAACCGGCCGCACTCAAGTCCGCTTGCGGGGAGCTGTGGAGCAGGATCGAAGACGGGTATCTTCGCCACAGCGAACGTGAAGGAGCGCCTCCGTACCCCTCCCCCGAACGATTGTTCCGCTCCTGGCAGGAAGTATCGGATGAAACGGCCGACTGGCCCCAACTGGCGCTTGAACCGCTGGCCGCCTCTGATGATACGTGGACCCCGGTTCAGGCTTTGCCGGTCCAGGTTCCCGCCAGCGCGGGGTTGGGCGCGCGCGGCACTCCCTTTTCTCAAACGTTGACGATCCTGGAACAGTTGCGCGCGACCTGCCGCGTCGTCCTTGTGGCCAGAAGCCGCGGCCAGGTGGATCGCCTGCTGGCGTTGCTGCGGGAGCACGACGCGCCGGCCGTCGAATGGACCACGGGGAGCTGGCGATCCACCGGTGGGTCCAAGGCCCCGTTCTACGTGTTGCACGGAGATCTCTCGAGCGGCTTCTTGTCATCGGACTGGCGACTCGCCGTCCTGACGGAGGAAGAGCTCTTCGCCAAAGGCGGACGGCACAAACCTCAGACAAAGTCTAAGACCGCCTCTTTTCTCTCGACTTTGGAAGATCTTAACGTGGGCGACTACGTCGTGCATGTCCAGCACGGCATCGCGAAGTATCAGGGGTTGAAGCGCCTCTCCGTCCAGGATTTCGACAGCGACTATCTGATCCTGGAGTTTGCCGGCGGGGACAAGCTGTATGTGCCGTTGGATCGTCTTAGCCAAGTCCAACGCTACAGCGGAGCGGAGGGCCACGTGCCGAGGCTCGACCGGCTGGGCGGCACCAGTTGGGCGAAGACCACTGCGCGCGTGAAGAAAGACATTGAGGAAATGGCCCAGGAACTGATCGAGCTCTATGCCAACCGCGAGTTGGCTAAGCGCCACTCCTACGGATTCGAGAGCACGCTCTATCACGAATTCGAAGCGGCCTTCGAATACGAAGAGACGGGGGATCAGCTGAAAGCGATCGAGGATATCACGAAGGATATGGAGTCCAGCAAGCCGATGGACCGGTTGGTCTGCGGCGACGTCGGCTACGGCAAGACCGAAGTGGCGATGCGGGCGGCGTTCAAAGCGGTCGAAGACAATCGCCAAGTTGCCGTGCTCGTGCCGACGACATTGCTGGCGCACCAGCACTATGACAACTTTTCTGAACGCTTCGCCCCGTTTCCCACGAAAGTGGCGCTTCTATCGCGATTCCAATCACCGAAGGAGGCCACGGCTATTTTGAAAGATGTGGCGGTCGGCACCGTCGACATCGTCATCGGCACACACCGGCTCTTGCAAAAGGACGTCGCGTTCCGCAATCTCGGCCTCGTTATCATCGACGAGGAACAATGGTTCGGAGTCAGACATAAGGAGCGGCTGAAGGAGTTGCGCACCCAGGTCGACGTGTTGACCCTGACGGCCACTCCGATCCCACGCACGTTGCAGATGGCGATGGCCAGCGTGCGCGATCTGTCGATCATCGACACGCCGCCGGCGGGCCGGCTCTCGATTCGTACCCAGGTCGTCCGGTCAAGCGACAAACTGATCCGCGAAGCTGTTCTGCGTGAGCTAGGGCGGGGCGGTCAGGTCTATTTCGTCCACAACCGTGTCGAAACGATGGAGCGCGCGGGGGCGTGGCTCCGGCAGCTCGTGCCCGAGGCGCGGATCGTCATGGCGCATGGTCAGATGAATGCCAAACCGTTGGAAGCCGTTATGCTGAAGTTCTTCCATCGGGAAGCCGATGTCTTGATCGCTTCGGCGATCATCCAGTCCGGCATCGACGTCCCCAATGCCAATACCATCATCGTGAACCGGGCCGATACGTTCGGACTGGCCCAGTTGTACCAGCTCCGCGGGCGGGTCGGTCGAAGCGGCGACCAGGCCTATGCTTACTTCCTTGTGCCCGATGAAGGCACGCTGACAGGCGACGCCCAGAAACGGCTCACGGCCATCCAACAATTTACCGAGCTCGGATCAGGTTTCCGCATCGCCGCAGCCGATCTGGAGATTCGCGGCGCGGGGAACCTGCTCGGCAAGCAGCAATCAGGCCATATCGCCGCGATCGGGCTGGATCTCTACATGCAGATGGTCGAACAGGCGGTCCAACGCCTGAAAGGCCAGGTCGTCGAGGAGGAACCGGACCCCGTGCTTCGTTTGAACGTGTCGGCATACATTCCCGAAGACTACGTGGCGGACCCGCACCATCGTTTGTCGTTCTATAAACGCCTGTCCTCCAGCACACAAATCGGCGATCTCGCGCTGCTGCACGGCGAGATGCACGATCGATACGGTTTCCCTCCGGAGCCGGTCGAACGGCTCTTTGAGGTCATGCAGGTTCGGCTTCAAGCGAAGGCGCTGCGTCTCGCCTCAATCGAGCTGAAAACCCAGTCCGTCGCGATCACCATGGACGCGAAGAGCAGGGTGGCGCAGGACGCCGTGCGGGCGCTGATGGACCGGTACAAGCAGCGTATCCGATTCCTTTCCCCGCTGTCCTTCGAACTTCAAATGCCGCACCAGGACTGGCCTTCGGTCTTCCCCGAACTCACGGCAACCTTGCAAAGCCTGGAAGTCTGTGATACCAACACTCCGACGACATCATAGATTCGTTACCCCCTCTCTTAAGGCAGACACCGGCATGAATCGACCAGGATCTCAGACGGCCTTGTCCGTCGGCGCAATCGTCGGGACGCTCCTGCTCTTGACGAGTTGCACCCCGCCCCAATCCGAAGAACGCGTCGTGGCGTTCGTCAACGGAAGACCGATCACCCAGACGGAGTTCGAGAACGACTGGGCGGAGCTTCCGGACGCCACGAGGGCCCGATACGAGAAGGAAGGCGGCAAGCCGCGGCTGCTGAGCGAAGTGATTACCCGCGAACTGCTCCTGCAGGAAGCCAGGAAACAGGGACTGGATCAGGACGATCACATTCGGGACCGCGCCCGCCGGTACAAGGAAAAGCTCATGCTCGACGAGTTGTTGAAAGACCGGATCAAAGCAAAGATCGAGTTATCGAAAGAGGAATTGGACGCCTACTATGAAAAGCACTCCAAACAGCTGCTCACCCCTTTGAAGATTCGTGTGGCGCAGATGCTTCTGCCGAACTACGCGGCCGCGAAAGACCTCGAAAAGCAGATTAACCAGGGCGGCGACTTCGGCAAGTTCGCTCAGCGCTATTCGATCGACGCCAAGACCAAGGCAAACGGCGGGGACCTGGGCCCGTACCGGAAGGGACTTCTGGTTCCCGAAGTCGATGAAGCGGCCCACGCCCTTAAGCCCGGCATGGTAAGCGCACCGATCAAGACCGATGCCGGGTATTACCTCGTCAAGGTGACTCCGCTGGATCCCGAGATCATTCAAGCCGATCTGGCCATTAGGGAGCGACTCCGTCAGGAGCTCCTCAATGAGAAACGCCAGAAGCGGTTCGACGACGTTATTGCCGACATCAGAGCCAAAGCCGTCGTGAAGATCGCCGACGCATCACGCTACAGCTCCGCTGAACAGGCCGCCCGCTGACCACCACACGGCGCGCCTTCCTCATTCCCTTGGAAATCCTGTACAATCTCTCGGTTTGACGATGACTTTCTGTTCCCCAAGAAGACGCCGCGCCGCGGAGTTCATGCTCATCCGACTCATCCCTACAAACCTGGTCGGTTGGGCTGGGATAGCCGCTCTTCTGAGTGCTGCCTCAAGCCCAAGTCTTCCGCTCGCCTCGGCTTCGCAGGTCGAAGATCGGATCGTGGCCGTCGTGAACCAAGATCTCATCATGCTCTCGGAAATGAAACACGAGTTGGCGCCGGAACTTGATCGGATCAACAAAGAGTACCGGGGGGAGGAGCAGGTACGCCGCCTTAAGGCGGCGGAGTCGATGGTTTTGACGGCGATGATCGAACGAAAATTGCAGCTGCAGGCCGCCAAGGCCCGCAGCATCGACGTGACCGATCAGGAAGTCAAGCAGGCGGTGGCCCAGCTCAAGCAGCAGGGGGAACAGATCGATCCGAACGATCCGACGAACGTCAAGAGGGTTCGCGAGCAATTGATCTTGCTTCGGGTAGTGGATATCGAGGTCCGCAATAGCGTCATGGTTGCGGATCCTGAAATGAAACGATACTACAACGAGCACCGGGACCGGTTCGCGCTTCCGGAGGAGTATACCCTTAGTCAAATCCTCGTGAAACCGGCCTCGCCGGACGACCTGGCACAGGCGAAAGGAAAGGTCAAAGCCATCGTCGACCTTCTGAAGCGGGGGGAGTCGTTCGAAGATCTGGCCCTGCGCTTTTCCGACGGCTTAAACGCATCGCGGGGGGGACGTCTGGGCCTCGTCCGGCAAGGCGAACTCCTACCGGCCATCGAACGAGGAGTGGCGAATTTAGTGCCCGGAGGAATCTCCGACGTAATCGAATCGTCCGAAGGCTTCCATCTCGTCCGGTTGGAGGACAAGAAGCCCAAACAATTCCGCCCGTTCGAAGAGGTCCGACAAGAGATTCAGACTCTTGTTTTTCAGCAAAAAAGCGAGGATCTCTTCCAGACCTGGCTGGCGGCTTTGAAGAACAAGGCGTACATCGAAATCAAGTTCGACAACGCGCTTTCATCGCTTGCCACAAACGGTCGCGCCCCTCGCCCGTCATCGACGAGAACTCCGTAAGTGGCCGATCGGAAGAAAGGCCGAGGTGCCGGCGCAGCCGACGTAGCGCTCCCACCCGCTCGCTCGGCTTGAGCTTGTCGATCTTCGTCGCCACAAGAAGCGGGTCGTGGCCGAGCGAGGCCAACCAGGCGATGGTTTCCCGGTCCTGGCTTCCCAGCACACGGCTCTCCACCAGAACCACCACGCCGAGCAGTTGAGAGCGACCGGCGAGGTATCGCTCGATGAGCGGCGCCCACTGGGCCCGCATCTGTTTTGACACCTTGGCGTAGCCGTAACCTGGTAAGTCCATGATCTGGACGGTCGGACAGACGGCATCATCCGTCTCGGCGGCGAAGAGGTTGAGTGCCCTGGTCTTCCCCGGAGTCTTGCTCACCTTGGCAAGTCCCCGTCGCTGCAGCAAGGTGTTAATCAGGGACGACTTCCCCACGTTCGACCGCCCAACAAAGGCGAATTCCGGTGCGTTCCCGAAGGGAAGCTGTTCGGGTGAGGCATAACTTCTGATAAACTCGGCGGCAAGGATCTTCATTGATCAACTCATAGACAGTCCTGCATGCGGAAGTCAACCGGACACCGTCGACCGAATTGGATGCCGATCTTAGTGCTGGGCCTTGCGCTTCCGGCGTTCGCCCTGTTGTTTCTCTGGCTCCTCACCATGCCGAATGTCTCGCTCCTAAAAACCACGAATCCTCAAACGACAGCCTTGATTGAGGCCCGGCAGGTCCAGGCTCAACGAGACCACAAGCCGATCGGACGGCATTGGATCTGGGTCTCTCTGCCGAAAATCTCCCCATCACTTCGCCGCGCTGTCGTGGCCGCGGAAGACGCCGCATTTTTCACGCACGAAGGATTCGACTGGGAAGGAATCAAGGATGCCGCGCTCTACGACCTGGAGAAAGGAGAAATGAAACGAGGAGGGAGCACGATCACGCAGCAGTTGGCGAAAAACCTTTACCTTTCATCCGAGCGGTCGATGTTTCGAAAAATCCACGAGGCTTTAATCACTCGCGAACTTGAACGGCATCTCTCGAAGGAGCGCATTCTCGAGATCTACCTCAACGTGGCCGAATGGGGCCGCGGGGTCTATGGAGCCGAAGCGGCTGCTCGCCATCACTTCCAAAAGTCGGCCAAGGACCTCACCGAGGACGAGGCGGCCTGGCTCGCCGCGATCCTGCCGTCGCCCCGTCGGTACGACCCCATGAGGAGGACCGCCGCCCTTCAACGCCGCCACGAGCGGATCCTTCGCCGAATCAATGAGGCAGACCGCTATCACATCCGCATCAACTAAAGTCGTTCCAAGTCCATCATCAGCTCGCGCTCGGCGCTTTCGGTCCCACCAAGACCTCCTTCCTCTCCGAGCTTGCGGAATATCCGCTCGCCGTAGCCGGCTGACTCGTGGAGGTAGCGCCGAACTCGACTCTGGGAAAACGCATGTGGACGGGAAAGCCAGGTGAAACCAGACCTACGTCACCGCCACCGTCCTTTCACAATTGGGAGGCCGGCCCCGTTCCACAAACCGGCCGCCATATAGGGTGTCACATGATAGATACCGTACCGGCCGTCCGCTCCCAGCACAAGGGAGCCCCCGCGACCCCGTATTCGCCGGCGAAGTTCGTCGAGCAACCGCTTGGC
Source organism: Nitrospira sp. (assembly GCA_037445005.1). Lineage (GTDB taxonomy): Bacteria > Nitrospirota > Nitrospiria > Nitrospirales > Nitrospiraceae > Nitrospira_C. The sequence goes on along the minus strand of JBBILH010000001.1, from coordinate 65,400 downwards.
GGCAGCTTGAGGACTTTTTCCCCTCCCCAAAGCATCACAGATCGCTTTCGCGAGCGCCAGTCTGATGATCCCCTCGCCGACGCCCGTCATGGAGACCGCCCCGGTTCTATCGTCTGCGTAGACGCCGCATCCGATCAACGGGGTGTCGCCGACCCGCCCAGGCAACATTGAATCGATGCCGCCGGTCGACGCTCCGGCGGCGACCGTCCCTGATCGATCCAACGCGACGGCCCCGACCGTGCCGTGCCGGTCGCCTGCCCGTTTCAATCTTGCAAGATACCGATCGATCGGTAGTCGACGCGTGGAGCCGAGGGTGCGGATTCGCTTCAGCCGGAAGTGTCGAGCGAACCGACCAGCGGACGGTCCGACCAGCAACACATGATCCGTTTTCTCCATGACCAGTCGGGCCACGGTGATCGGATGCAAGAATCCTTCGAGGGACGCGACTGCCCCGGCCTTAAGGCCGGCTCCCTCCATGATCGACGCATCCATTCGCCGCACACCGTCGAGCTGCCGATTGCTCCCTCGTCCGGCATTGAAGCGGCCCGACTCTTCAAGCAAACTGATCGTACGTTCGACGGCGAGCGCCGCGGAGGCTCCCAGGTGGAGCAAGCCATAGCCGTCTGCGAGGGCCTGAGCCAGACAATCGGATTGTTCCTTCGTCAGGCAGCGATGACCGGCCCCGCCGTGGGCGAGGATGAGGGGTTTGCGCGAATTCAATTGAGGAGAAGGTCCCGCGCCTGGCGATAGGTAGGGTCTCTCATGCGATCCAGATCGGACCGAACGAAGCCTAGTCCGGTCACGCAGAGCTCGAAATTCTCGGAGAGTGTCTTGAAGAGTGGCGGATCGTCACGGCGCGGACCGTCGGCCAATTGGGCGACGATTCCGTACGACCGCTTACCTGTTTTCACATAATCCACGAGAAAGTCCTGATGGTAGATCGGACCTGCCGCCTTCAACCGGCGGAGATATTCTGGAAACAGCCCCGCCATGAAAAGGGTGAAGTCGCCGATGTGTTGATGCACGTCACGTTCACGATCCATCGATTGCGCTTCCAACAACACTTCGGACTCGTACAATAAGTCCACGACCGTGTCGACATGGCTGCCTTGTTTGTTTCGAATCTTGTACAGATGATCGGTTCGAGTAAAATCAACCAGAAGGTTGGAGACGTAACTGGTCACCTTGTGATCGGGCCAGCCGAGGTGTTCGGTGAAGCTCTTCTCGGTCAACGCGCCGAAAAGTTGTCGCAGCGGATGGCGAGCCGGAACCCCTGTTCCCATCTCGATCTTCTCCTGACGGTGAGAAGCGCCTTACTCAGTATATCAGACGAAATGGAGCCGCCCCTTCTCCTAGTTCTATCGGTCGCGTACCGGACCGACTTGAATGAAGGAGCCTCACCGGCTCTCCAACACGAACGTCACGGGCCCATCGCTCACAAGTTGGACCATCATGTGAGCGGCGAAGACTCCCGTTTCGACCTGCACGCCCTCACCCCGCAGCAATTCCACAGTCCGTTCATACAATCTCCTGGCGTCCTCCGGTGAGGCCGCGTCTTCGAAGCTCGGACGGCGCCCGTTTCTCGTGTTGCCCAGTAGAGTGAATTGCGACACCAAGAGGACCGCTCCCCCCGCGTCGGCCAGCGATCGATTCATCTTCCCCTGATCATCTGAAAAAATACGGAACGTCCTGACTTTTTCCGCCAACGTTCTGCAATCTGATTCTCCGTCTCCCTTCGCTACACCCAAGAACACGACCAGGCCGAGGCCGATGCGGCCGACGACGCGACCTTCCACGCTGACCGATGCGTCGGTGACCCGTTGAACGACGGCTCTCATCGCGATGCAGGCGAGAGGCTGGACGCTATGGGCTTGCTACTGTTCCTTCTACCGCCAGCCTCGTGCCTCGGACCTCTTACCGGCGCAAGTTGCGAGAGCGACCCTTCGAGCGCCAACAATTTCCGTTTGACCTGCAACCCGCACGAGAATCCCCCCAACGAACCATCATGAGCCACCACGCGATGACATGGCACCAGAATCGGCACAGGATTCGAACCCACCGCATTGCCGACCGCCCTGGCGTAACGGGTTCCACCCACCAGCGCCGCCACGCTTTGATAGGACGAGAGCCGGCCGTAGGGCACCTGCCGAAGCAGGTTCCACACCCGCCGCTGGAAGGTTGTTCCCTGCGAAAGATCCAGAGGCGTGGTAAAGGCAATCCGCTTGCCCCCTAGATACTCGATCAATTGTTTTTGGGCGGATCGGAGGCGAGGAGACGGGGCGCCTGGCGCGGCGTCGTACAACCCCAGGCATGCTTGCACCGCCCGCTTCGACGGTTTCGACAACACGACCGAGGTGATCCCAGCGGATGATTGCGCCAATCCCATCCACCCCCACCGTGACTTGAAAATCAACGTCTGTCGCATGATCGCTCCTATGTCCCGAAAACGCGGCCTAGTTTCTTGCCGATTATTCCCCGAATAAGCGCCAGCTCTTCCGAACCGAATAGCGCCTGGACGGCGGCGTAGCCACTGACGCTCAGACCGATGGCTACGAACAGCATGACGGACTTGGCCTCCCACTCTCCCTCATGCGTCCACACCTGGGCGTCGGAGATCCACAGGCAGGAGATCATCAGAGGCAGGCAGGCTATGAACGATCGGACCGACGAACGCGCGACCGATGACCAATCGACGCCTCCAAGACGACGGTGCAGGACGCCGATAAGAATACCTCCGTTCACCATGGCGGCCAAGGCCGTTGCGAGAGCCAGGCCGGGAGCACCCAGTTCGCCCATTAGCCATAGCGACAGGGCGATATTCGCGGTCACAGCAATCCCCGCAGAAATGGCCGGAGTCTTCGTGTCTTGGAGAGAGTAGAATGCCGACACAATGATTCGCACGCCCGCAAAGGCCCAAAGACCGACGGCATAGCAGAGGACCGCTGTGGCCGTCGCCCTCGTATCATCACGCGTGAACGACCCATGCTCAAAGAACAGATGGACTAATGGTTCGCGCAGCAGGATCAGACCCAGCATCGCCGGCAGAATGATAAACAGAATCATCCGCAGACCGAATCCGACCGTAGCACGCAGCTCCGCATGCGCTCCCTTGGCCGCCTGTGCCGACAACGTCGGCAGGATTGCGGTGGCCAACGCTACGCCGAAAATGCCGAGCGGAAATTGAATCAGCCGCATGCCATAGAAAAGATAGGTAGGCCCTCCCGAAAAGTACGAGGCGAGGATCGTGCTCACCGTGATGTTGATCTGCGTCACGGAGAGACCCAAGAGAGACGGCACCATCAGTTTCCCGATTCGGCGCACTCCGGCGTGCCGAGGCTGGAGCCGCCATCCGAACAACATGCCGCGCCGGTGCAGACCCGGCAGTTGCATGGCGAACTGCGCCGCGCCGCCAGCCACGACGCCCACCGCGACGCCGAAAATGGGTTCCACCAGCATCGGCGAGAGGACTATGGCGCAGGCGATGATGAATATATTGAAGAACACGGGTGAGAAAGCCGGCGCAGCAAAGGCGCGCAGGGAGTTCAGAATGCCCATCGCCAGCGCAGCCAAGCTGATGAACAGTAGGTAGGGAAACATGAGCCGCGTCAACCAGGTCGTCATGGCCAGTTGCGCCGGATCGTCGTGAAATCCTGGGGCCAGCAACCAGACGATTCCCGGCGCGCTGAGGATGCCGAGGACCGTCACGCCCGTGACGATCGTCAGCAACGTCGTGAACACCGCACTGGCCAGCTCCCAGGCGTCCTGCTTCGATTTGATGGCGTGGTATTCCGTGAAGACCGGAATGAACGCAGAGGACATGGACCCCTCGGCAAAGAGCTCGCGCAGAAGATTCGGCACGCGATAGGCGACGAAAAAGGCGTCGGCCGCCGGCGTGGCGCCGAACAGGCGGGCAAGGACCATGTCGCGGATGAAGCCGAGAATCCGGCTGGAGAACGTCGCAACTCCGATCACGCCGGCGGCTTTGACGACCGCATGGTTGTCGTCGGATCTTGTTGGTGTTCCAGGGGCTCCGGAGTCGGGCATGAACGCGGATTGTAACGGAACGAATGGAGACAGTCTATTGAAACGCCCTGTGACTCCGAAGTCGAAGAGCGGGCTTGCTAGGTGCGCCGGGTGAAGAGGGGCGGGGGGGGCATGGTCACTCCTATAAGAACCCAGCGGGAGAGAGGCGGTCAGCTGGCAGCCCGCAATTTTGGAACAGGCCGTTCCGTATGTTCGGCGGTTCTAGCCTGCACGAACGCCAGCAATTTCTTGTTCTCCTGGGCGGCCCGAAGAAACTTGAAGGCGATCCCGCGCTGGCTGACCGATCGCACCATAGCGGCGACTTCCAGCGGAGGCTCGCTCTGATCGGTCGTGATCTCCAGATAGAAAATATCGTCAAGATGAACCTGAGTATCGCTCTTGATGATGCATCCGCCGACCGACAGATCCATTACGATCCCTTCCCCTCGCACTTTGCCTCCCGAAAACGACAGATACAAGCGGACTGGAATGCGCAGATGCTCACGCCGCTCGATCATCTGCTGGGGCAGGTTTACCCCGATCCTGGACGCCATGAAGCGGCAACTGCACTCCTGACAGGAGAACGGAGCCATCATGAAAAGAGAAGCCATGCGCTCGCTTGTCGAGAGCGGCCTGGATCGCACCACCTTTTCGCGGCGGCATTGAGGACAATTGAGCGTACGACCCATAGCTTGCGGCGATCCTCGAATTGAAGTCTGCGCAGGCGGCTCCGGCGCCGTAGATTCGTCGCCAAAGGGCATGGAGATGCATCCCCGCGTAGTTCATCGATAGTTCACCCCGAGCGATCTGTCAAGGAAAGAACGGCTTTGGCCGAGCAAGTGGACCTTGTGAGAATCCGCCGCAGAGAGACGGTGCGGGCTAGTGCGACTCTGCATGAGGGTCGGCAAGCAGATCCGATACGAGCGGGGGTTCGGCCAGGCTCGCGCGGAGGAACTCCCGATTAAGCGTCGCAATGAAGCGCGCGCTCACCCCTTTGGGACAGACGGCTTCACATTCGTATTGATTCGAACAGGATCCGAAACCTTCCCGATCCATGGCGACCACCATGGCCTTCACGCGGCGGACCCGCTCGGGCTCCCCTTGGGGAAGCAGCGCAAGATGGGACACCTTGGCGGCGACGAACAACATGGCGGAGGCATTCTTGCAGGCAGCCACGCAGGCCCCGCAGCCGATGCACGAGGCCGCATCCATCGCCGTTTCCGCACGGTCCTTTCCGATGAGGTGCACGTTGCCGTCGACCGCTCCTCCGGTATTCGACGAGATATAGCCCCCGGCCTGCATGACGCGATCGAACGCGCTTCGATCGCCCACCAAGTCCTTGATCACCGGAAAAGCCCGCGCGCGCCAGGGCTCGACCGTGATCGTCGCTCCCTCCGCGAACCGTCGCATGTAGAGTTGGCACGCGGTGAGTCCTCGATCCGGACCGTGCGGCATTCCGTCGATCACGAGGGAGCAGCTGCCGCAAATCCCTTCGCGGCAATCATATTCGAAGGCGATCGGCTCTTCCCCCTTGAGGATAAGCTGCTGGTTGACCACATCGAGCATTTCCAAGAACGCCATGTTGGGACTCACATCCCGAGCGTGGTAGGTCACGAACCGTCCCTTCTCGGCCGGTCCGTTCTGCCGCCAGATTTTCAACGTAAAATTCATCGATTCCGCCTCTGCGATTCTCTTCTACTCATCGCGCTTCACGCCCCATGTCCTATTGATAGTTTCTCATCGCCGGTTTCACGAACTCGAACACCAGCGGTTCCTTATGCAGTATCGGCGGGCGGTTCGGGACATATTCCCAGGCCGCGACGTGGGCATAGTCGCGATCGTTGCGCAAGGGCTCTCCCTCGGGCGTTTGATACTCTTCACGAAAATGCGCTCCGCACGATTCTTCCCGATGGAGGGCGTCGTGGCACAGGAGTTCGGCGAATTCCAAAAAGTCCGCGACCCGCCCCGCATATTCCAATTCCTGGTTGAACGCGTCTCCGGATCCCGGTATGGCGACATCGCGCCAGAATTCTTCGCGCAACGGCGGGATGGTCTGTAGAGCGTGCTTCAGGCCTGCCCGGTGTCGGGCCATGCCGCAGGCGTTCCACATGATGTGCCCCAGGGCTCGATGAAAGGAAGCGGCAGTTCGCTTCCCTTTCCCCCTAAGGAGTCGCGCGACCCTGCCGGTCACGCGCTCTTTCGCAGCGCACACGTCGGCATGGTTGGACGGAACCGGCTCGTTCTTGGTCGTGGCGAGGTAATGACCGATCGTGTAGGGCAAGATGAAATAGCCGTCGGCAAGCCCCTGCATCAGCGAGCTGGCTCCTAAGCGGTTCGCGCCATGGTCGGCGAAGTTGGCTTCGCCGATGACGAACAGGCCGGGAATCGTACCCATCAAGTTGTAGTCCACCCAGAGTCCGCCCATCGTGTAGTGGGGAGCGGGATATATTCGCATCGGCACCTTGTAGGCATCCTCACCGGTAATCCGCTGGTACATGTCGAACAGGTTGCCGTAGCGCTCGCGCACGACGTCGATCCCCTGCTGCGCGATCGCATCGGAGAGATCCAAGTAGACGCCACGGCCGCCTGGACCCACGCCCTGCCCTTCGTCGCAAATCTGTTTCACCGCGCGCGACGCCACATCGCGCGGGACGAGATTGCCGAAGCGCGGGTAGCGACGCTCGAGCAAATAATCGCGATCCGCTTCAGGAATCTGATTCGGCGCGCGGCGGTCCGACGCGCTCTTGGGAACCCAGATGCGCCCGTCGTTCCGCAGCGATTCCGACATGAGCGTCAGTTTGGCTTGATACTCTTCGCTCGGCGGAATCGCCGTGGGATGGATCTGCGTGAAACAGGGATTGGCGAACGCCGCCCCCTGTTTCCATGCCCGATAGGTGGCCGTCACGTTGCTGCCGCTGGCGTTGGTCGAGAGATAGTAAATGTTGCTGTACCCGCCGGTGGCCAACACGACTGCATGCGCCGTGTGCACGTCGATTTTGCCGGACACCAGGTCGCGGGATACGATGCCGCGCGCATGGCCGTCGACCACGACCAGATCCAGCATCTCTGTCCGCGGATGCATCGTCACCTGCTTACGCTCAATCTGCCAACAGAGCGCCGAATAGGCTCCCAACAAGAGCTGCTGACCCGTCTGTCCGCGGCAATAGAACGTCCGAGAGACCTGCACGCCGCCGAACGACCGATTGGCCAGTTGTCCCCCGTATTCGCGGGCGAACGGCACACCCAGCGCCACGCATTGATCGATGATCTGCGTACTGACCTGGGCGAGACGGTAGACGTTGGCTTCGCGCGATCGAAAGTCTCCTCCTTTAATGGTGTCATAGAACAGACGGGCCACGCTGTCGCCGTCGTCCTGGTAGTTCTTTGCCGCGTTGATCCCGCCCTGGGCGGCGATGCTGTGGGCGCGTCGAGGGCTGTCATGGAAACAGAAGCTTTCGACCTGATAGCCCAATTGACCGAGCGTCGAGGCGGCGCTTGCCCCCGCAAGCCCCGTCCCCACGACGATGATTTTGATGCGCTCCTTGTTGTTCGGACTCACCAGTTTTTCGCTGAACCGATGGCGGTCCCATTTCGTTTCGAGGGAGCCGGCCGGGACTTTTGAATCGAGCGTGATCATGCGCGGATGATTCCAAACGCCACAGCCAGGATGATCGCGCTGTTCCCGATTACGACCAGCAACGCGATGACCGAACCCGTTCCCTTGAATAGCCGGTCGAGAATCGGGTGCTCGATCCCTAACGTTTGCAGACTGCTTGAGAGCGCATGGCTGAGATGCAATCCCAGAACCGCCTGCGCCGCCAGATAGATCATAACGAACCAAACATTCTGAAAGGCATGAACGACTTTCCCGAAGACGTCCCGTTGCCCCCGGAGATCCAGCTTGTCGACGTAAGTCGAATCGACGACCCCGGCCGATAAGTGAAGGAGATGAAAAACGATGAAAAGGAAGAGGAGACTGCCGGTCACCGCCATCGTGCGCGATCCCAATGAAGCCTTACGGAAGTTCCGAACCTGGTACGGAACAGGACGAGCTCGCCGATTGTGCACCGCAAGCTGAATCGCCATCCCAACATGGACAACGGCCAAGCCGAGCAGAGTGAGCCTGGCCGTCCAAAGGAGCATCGGCATTTCCCTGAGAAAGGTCGCGTAGGCGTTGAGAGCCTCGGCGCTCTCGAATACCTGGAGATTGCCGAGCATGTGGAAGACCACAAATCCCGCCAGCGCAAGCCCGGTTAAGGCCACGACGACTTTGCTGCCGAGCGAGCTAGGCATCAGTTGGAACGGGCGACTCATGTTGCCTCGGCTTCTCCGGAACTCACTCGCTTGGGACCCGGATGCTCGAGATGCGATACCACCGATCATCACGGCCGCCGGCAATCGCCAATCGCACGGCGGCCGAGCTTCGATCTTCCAGCAAAATCCCCACGTCGAGTTCATAGGTCCCGGAAGGAATCGACTCCGGTAGCGCCACCGTATCCTCAACGGCCAACTTCTCGCCCGGCAGCCATCGAAGGAGATCCGCATGGCTGATCCACTGTGCAATCACCCGATCCCCGCCGGCCCTCAAACGATATGCCAGCGGCCAAGGATGATACGGAGGGGCCACGCCGACGTTTTCCCATATGGACCGGAACCGAATCGTCGAGCCGGGCCGGACGCTCGCTTCGTGAGCGATTTCTCTGAGCACGAAACGGTAGCCGAGCTTTTTTAGAAATTCATCGACCCGGGGCCGCCAAGCCGCCGGGACAGGGGAGGATTTTGCGTTTAGGACCGACACATGCCACTCCAGCCCCTTGTTCAGTATCTTGTCGATATCGAACCCTTTGTCGTACCAGTCCTGCATTACCCCACAGACCTCAAGCTGGACAGGCCCATGTCTCCATGCTCCTGCCACGTCCGGATCCTCGAGAGCCGGCGGATAGGCGTGCTCCATGTGATTCCAGTCATGGCTGAAATACCCGTAGTCTCCGAAGCAGTCCGCCCGCCATCCGGCGCCCCGCGACACCGCGTACTTGAGCTGACCGCCGTGCAACATCACCAACGGCCGGTTGGGAAAATAGCGGAAGTACGCATCGGAAATCTTGATCTGGTTTTCCTCTGTCGGATACAACTGCCGGCACCGGGCTTCAACTCCATTACAACAGGCCATATTCCATTCCCCCCAGCACCCGACCGAACCGATATCCACATGGTCGATGTCTAACGAGGTTCCGTACCGTTCTCCGAAGGCTCGAAGGAGCCTCTCGTGGTACTCGAGAAAGCGTGAATCGTTGTAGTCGGGGAACGTTCCTCCACCGACGTCCACGCTGGCCACACCCTTGTCCAGCAGCCATTGCGGAGACCCTCGCCGGTACTCGGTCAAGATGCGGAATGCCAGGGTCTCGCCCTTCGCCCGCGCTTCCTCGATGACGCGGTCCACAAGAGGGAAATTGTAGACGCCTTCCTCCGGCTCAAGATCCGCCCAGGACCAACGAAAATAGGCCACGGTGGTACGGGGATATTCGTCCAATGAAGGTGGATGATCGAACCCAAAGTGGAAATCGGCAAATCCCATTCCGGGATTGTCGAGTATATCATCGGTCTGGATGGGGATAACGGTGAGCCGCCCGGTGTCGACATCGGAAGCCGATGTTCTCGTCCATGACAGGGCGCTCATGGTGAACACCATGGCCGCCACTGCCAGTGAGCCGCTCACGTTCAAATTCCTAAGCCTCGCGCAGTTCATCACACCGTACCGCGTCGTTATTGTAGTGTGAATCCCCATCCCAATGCCAACGCGGGAACCTTCAAGGGCGCCGGCAAATTGAAGCCGCCATTCCGGCCAGATAGCCGGTCGCCCAGGCCCATTGGAAATTGAAACCGCCGATCCGGCCGTCACAATCTAGAATTTCACCGACCAAGAACAAACCCGGCATCACTCGGGACTCCATGCTTCGATAGTCGATCTCTTCCAGCGGCACACCGCCGGCTGTGACTTCCGCGAAGTTCCAGCCCCGGTCCCCTTCGATCGGAAGGCGGAACCGCGAGAGATTCTGCACCAGACGCTCACGGTTCTCGCGGGGGCATTGGCCCATGGGCAACGTGGGATCGCAATGCGTATACACACACATGGCCGCCGCAAACCGTTCCGGAAGACGCTTGCCCAAGATCTTGACCAGGCTTTGGCGGGGGAATTCTGCCACCTGGGTCATCAGCCATTCGCGAGTGTCTTCTCCGGTGCAGGCAGGAAAGAAATTGCAGAAGAGGTCGGCCTTCCGGCCCTGCGCCTGTGCTAGGGTCCAGAACCGGCTGGCATCCATGACCACGGGCCCGCTGACGCCGAAGTGGGTCCAGAGAAGGCTTCCAATTCGCCGGTCCGCTGATCGTCCTTCGAGCACCGAGATCAACTCGACCTCCTGTGACAAGCCGGACAGCTCTTGGTGAAACATGCGATCGTGCAACACGAGAGGAACCAGGGCCGCCGCGGTCGACGTCACGCCGTGGCCGAATCTACGGGCGAGTTCAAGCCCAAAACCGTCGCTTCCCGACTTGGGCAAGGATCGACCACCGGTGGCCAGCACAAGCTTTCCGGCAGACAACCTTCCTCGCGCGTGGCGCAGGACAAATCCGGAATCTCCGCCTCGTTGTCGATCGACCGCCGTAACACGGTGCGCTGGACGGATTTCAACCCCCAGTTCCCGACAACGGCCTGTCAAGGCATCCAGCACGGTCCGAGCCCTATTGGTTGCGGGAAAGACCTTGCCTGTCTCCTCTCTCTTGAGCGCTACTCCCATCGAGGCGAACCATTCGAGAGTCCTCCGGACGGGAAACGCGGCCAGGACGTTCTTGATGATGCGGCGATTGCCGAAATAGTCTTGGGCGATGACCTGTTCGTGCGTCAGATTACAGCGCCCGCCGCCGGATACAAGGATTTTTGCGCCGATTGTCTTCGCACCATCGAGGAGGATAATGCGGCAATCCCGTCTCTGTTCGGCGGCGAAAATCGCCGTCGCCAGTCCCGCTGCGCCAGCCCCAACGATGGCGAGATCCGCCGCATCGTTCATGAAGGGAACTATACACGAGTCGCCAGACTACCGGCAGGGATGAGAAGGCTGCGTCAGGGCTGGATCTGTACCGTGTACGTCACCGTGCCGGATCCGGAAGACAGAAGCGACCCTGCCAGGGTCCATTGCACCGATCCGTTGGCCCCGGCCGCCGGCTGAGCAGAAACCGAGCAGCCGGTCAGCCCGTTGCCTAGCGAGCCGCAGGCGGCTGAAGTGAAGGTGGTGAAGTTGGGCGTCGCGTCGTTGATCACGATGTTCGTAAGGCTCCCGCTGCTGTTGTTCGAATAAGTAATGACGTAGACGAGATTCTCACCGGGTAATGCCGTGGTTTTGTCGACCGTTTTCAGCAGGACCAGTCCGGCGTTGGTGGCATTGCCTATAATGGTGGCATCGGTTTTGGTCAAAACCCCGGTCAGAGGCGGCGGGGGCGCCGGCGCTACGATGAAGGGAGGTGTATAAGTGAAGGTCGCGGTCACCGTGGTGACGTCCTGCGCGTTGAAGGGGGCGTTCGCCGGCGCATTCTCCTTCACGATAATACACACCTTGCTCGCGGCGACCACCGGCACCGAGCCCGTCAACAGACTGCTGCCCTCGGCTCCGTCGAGCAGACCGTTGCAGTTCAGATCACGATAGATGAACTGCGTCCAAGCGATCCCGGCCGGTGTCGCCACCGGAGTCAGACCGAATCCGACGGTTCCGGCTGTACCGGCGGTGAATGTGTGCGGATGAAAGGCCGTCGATCCCGGCAGGATCGTCCGTTGATTGTCGTTAGCGAACATGTTCGGCGGCACATCGCCGAAGCTCACGCCGGAATAATTGGTGTTCATCGTCAATGTGAAACTGACGTAGTCGTTGCGGTTGTAGGCGCCTCCCGTCGTCCCGGGCTGTCCTCCGGTCGAGATGTGTCCGGCGGGGTTGTCCTCGACGACCCGGAGAACCGTCCCTGTCGTCAAGGTATTTGGAATGACAAGGCTATACGTGCCGTCTCCTCCCGTGACCGTGGAGGCATGGGTCGTCGCTCCGGTATTGTCCGTGAGACGGACAGTGACCCCGCTGAGCCCCGCCTCCCCACCGTTTTGGATCACGTCATGGGCGATTCCTCCTCCGAGGCCGTTGTCGAGAAATACCCGTCCGTTGATCGTGAAGGCCGCCGTGACTGTGAAGGTTTGTTCGTCGATATTGTAGTAATTGGCCTGAACGGGGGCATTCGGCTGCCCGGGAATATGCACGGCTCCGTTGGGTGCGCCGAGTGCGCCGGTCGATCCGTCAAGAGCAAAAATCCTGACGAGCCAGTTGGTTCCCACCGGATCGGTCGGCAAGAATGTGTACGTGGGGTCCGCTGCGACCGTGCCGTTGTTGGTCCACACGTTGTCTCCCGCAGTAGTATCGCCGTGGGTGCCGTCATTGTAGAGCCGGACATTGGCCGCAACCAGAGTCCCGTTCTGGGAATAGACGTTTGCGGTGACGACTGACGGCGAGGAATCGACAACCGTCTGAATCAGGAGGCGACTCCCTGCGGAATAGTTCGATGCCGCTCCGGCCGTCGTGTCGTTCGGCACGGTCACGTTGGCCCCAAAGGCCTGAGGCGTACCTAGCGTTCCGTTCACCACGCTCCATTCCACGTCGTCGATATGGAACCACGACTTGTACAGGGTCGTATGGGTGCTCGTAATACGGAGGGTGATGGTTTGTCCGGCATACGAGGCCAGGCTGACCGTCGCCGTAAACCAGGGTTCGGTGCCGGGAGCGATGATCATCCCGTTTCTGTGATTGCCGTTGGTATCGGTGTCCCATCCATTGTATTGCCGGTAGCCCGACTGCGTGGCCGTCGCCGCGCCCAGTCGGAGATTAGGGCTGTACGGGAAGCTCGTATAGTTCAGCGCCATCGGACCGATCACTTGTGTGGTCGTCGATCCGATCAACTGGATTCGAAGAAAGTCGTACTGGGTTTGGGTCGCTGAATTGGCGCTGCTGTCCCACCCTTCTATGCGATAGCGGAGGGTGAGATTCCCCGGGTTCGTAGACGGAACGGTGATGGTCCGTGTCAGCGTCACTCCGGGATTGGCGTTGTTCGGCTCATTGTTCGTGCGGGCTCCTATGAGATACGAGAAGTCTCCGGTGTTCGGAGTGCCGTCCGTCGTCCTGGGATTCGGTCCGACAATGGCGCTTCCGCCCCCTGAGGGAAAGTTCGTCGTGACAGACGGACTTTCACTCGGACGGACCTGCGCATCAAAATTGGCGTTCGTCTTGGTCGCCGTCCAGCCGGGGGGGTCTTCCGTTCCGATCGTACTGAACTCGAAGTTCCCGTCGATCGTGTTCGCGGCAGGCCAGGCAGGTTTCGCTCCGTTCTGAGAGATATCGAAATACAAATAATACGTCGTCGGACCTGCGTCTTCGACGAGGAATCGAATCTCTCCCCTTGCATTTCCGGAGGCATCCGTCGTGCCCGCAAAAATGCGATCGGTAAATTCTTGCGTTGTGCTCAATGCGCCGGTACTCCGCACGATTCGGGGAGAATTGCCGTCGAGGGTTCCTGTAACGCCCATTTGCGCCAGCAGGGCGGCAAAGTCGACATCGACTCGAACGGTGCTGTTGACGCCCGTGTTGCTTGGTATCGTGATCGGCACACGAAAGTGCCAATCCGGCGCGGTCCCGACGGCGTTCGTGTCGAACCAAGTGGGAGTCGAGCGCAGATTTGAATGAGCCGGCCCTCCCCACAGGAACGCCAAGCTTAACAGCGCCACGATAAGGCGGCGCACGGCGCACCACCATCGGGCGCACGGCCGTTTCATGGCGCTTTCTTGTGCGGTCGGTCCAATCATGTCTTAAGGCTGTGCACCGGCCCGTTTCTTCTTCTCGGTTTTCGACGGACGAAACGTCGCTCCTCGTTTCCCCTGGCCCGTAGATTTTCTCTTCTTTCGAAGGTCCGGTTGGAGATCGACGTATTGCTCTTCGGACCTGATCTCTTCGATATTCGTCACGATGATCACGACCCGACGATTCTTCGCCATCTCGTGGTTCTTTCGGCTTCGGGTGAGCGGCTGGCTCATTCCGAGGGCCGTCGTCGAAATGTTATCGGCGGGGATTCCGGTCTTGACTAGGAAGGCCTTCACAGCCTGGGTGCGACGTCCGGACAGCGCCGTGTTGTATGCGGCATCTCCTCGTTGATCCGCGTGACCCTCGAGACGGATCTTGGCGATCGGATAGCGCAACAAGACCTCGCCCATTCTATTGAGTATCTTCGCTGTGGCAGGGCCGATCGTGGCACCATTGGTGGGAAAGTGGACCGACCACGGCAACGTGGCCAGACTAATGGCATCGGATGGCGACTCAGGAATTACCGCCGGAGCCGGCGGCGGCTCGATTTCTGACCGGAGCATCGTCTCGGGCCCGACGGTAATCAACGCCGGAGCATCCGGAGGAGCTGACGGTTCAGCTTTCATCGGCGGCGGGGCTTCCTCCGCGCGCACAACGCCTTGCTCCGGTTCAGCCGCGAGCGGTTGCGGAGCATCCGGGGATTCCTGGCGTACCTCGGGGCCGGGGCCGATGTCAGTGATTGGAACGGGAACTTGAGCTTCGACCGGAGAGGTGGCATGGTCCGCGGCGGTCATGGGACAGGCAACTTCGATCTCTCTTTCGGCTGCTTCCGCAAGTCGTTCTGCCGCCTCAGCGTACGGCCTGGCGTGCGAGACGCTTTCAAGCGTCTCGTGATCGGTCCAGACTAACTGGACTTCCAGACGGGCGAGTGTGCCGCAGGCACATAACGGACCGCGCTCATGCAACCGTCTCCACAGGCCCCAGAGGTCCGGACGGAATGATGCCGGACCGGAGAGGAGCGGACCGGCTTCCGGCCTGATGCCTGCAAGCGGATCGGAGGTACGAAGCAGTCGTTGCGCTTCCTTCAGGGTCTGGTCAACGATCGGTCCCCCCTCGTTCTCGTCATATTCCTCCTCCGCTAGATTGAGCCAAGCCTCTGCCTTCGCCAACTGACAGGCTCGATCGGATGCTCCGACGCCTTTGGCCGCCTCCAGCAGCTCCCGGACGCGGCGAAACACCCCTTTGTCCGCCGCGATAACTTCATCGCTTAATCGCTCGCCGACAGGGCTCACCGTCAAGTCCTTGTCTATTGAGGTCTCTCGCGCCTCGATGCCGATGCCCGCCAGCCCTGCCGCAAGGAAGAAGACCCCCGCAACCGCAGTTCTCGCCACGAGACGGTTCTTCCTGCCTGTCGCGTTCGATGCAGTGGTCATGGCTATTCCGGTTTTGACGGCGGAATCGATCCTTCGAACGGGGCGGCCGGCCGTTTTCTAAGCGGACGACAGTCCACATCCTTGATCTCCTCGATCATGCGCTGGACCGCCTGCCGATAGGGAGCGGCATGGATAGGACCTAATTCGTGGAATTCGTGTTCGACGTGGACAAGTTGCACTTCCAGACGCGCAATCAAATGGCCTGCGCAATCCCACTTGTCTTCCTTGAGTTCTTCGACCTTCTTCCAGACATCCGTCTCCAGGCGGACCGGCCCCTCCAAGAGCGGGGTCGACAGGTCGAGCGGAGTCGTAACCCCGACCTCGAGCTGTTCGGTCAACTTCAATGATTCGCCGAATGTGGATTCCACGATGCCCGACCGATCGTTGTCGAAGTACTCCTCTTTGGAGAAGTCCAACCAAGCCTGCGCCTTGGCCAGGTGATAGTTCGTCAACGGAACACCGTTGGCGTTCAGCGTCAGCAATCTGGTCTGGAGCCGTTGAAATCCCTCTTGGTCTGCTCGGATACGGCCCTGATCCTGTGCCGAAACGATTGCCGGCAAGATTGTCAACCACAGCGCCGAGCACATGATGGTTTGCATATGAACTCTGAATCGTGTCACTGTGATTACCTCAAAGCGTCGAAGACGTCCTCGTCGAACTTGATCCGCAGTCGCAAGTAGAAGCCCTTATCCTCGTAGTTCTCTGGACTGAGATCCCTGTCTTTGAAGCCGAGTACGTTGTAGCCGACGGAGACCCAGACGTTCGCCGCAAGGACATGACCGACCTCAAGTCCCAACGCATACTGATTGCTGGCGAACGGACCGCTAAACAGGTTGCTCCCGGCAAGGCCGACGTCCCACCGTTCCGTGATGTCGTATGTGACCCGTCCTTTGAGCTGTTGCGCGTGGTACGTACTCTGGATGCCGAGGCTGTCTTCGGACACGTACTTGAAGGCATAGCCGCCCATGAAGGTCCACGGCCGTCCCGGGTGGTAGGTCCAATCGGTCGCGAGAATGTGGACGTGTCGCACGGACGCGAACGCGGACCCGCTGCCGCCGAGGCCGACATTGGCCGGACCGCCCGGATCGTTCTCGTGCTTGAACTCGTATCGGCCCAACCCATTCCAGACATTGGTGTCGGTCTCGCGATAGGCGACGCCCAGCCGGAAATGTTCGACGGTTTTGTTCGCGCCGCCGATCTCGTTCATGGCGTAGGTGTTCTTGCCGAGGAGGGTCCAATCGCGATTCAGTTTATACCCTAACCCGACTTGCCCGAGAAGGCTATCACTTTGAGAATTAAAACGTTTTTCTATTCTTGCCGTCCCCTTCCAAGTCGGGTCACGGAAATATTCCAAGGCGCCCGTGACTCCTGTTCCGGCCGTATGGCCCGTGCCACCCAAGTCCTGTACACGTTCGAACGATGTATTGGCAGTGAGCCCTTCGGCGAGCGACCACTTGTTCCGCAATCCGAAGGCGGCCTGCGACTCACGCCCCGTGATCGCGTCGCGGACGCGATACTCGCTGAATACTTTGCCGTCCTTCATGTACGACGTATCGACGCCGAACACCGTCGCGTCTTGCTTCTGATTGCCGTTCAGTCCGTATTGTCCGCTGAGACTGTTCAGGAATTCGTGCCGCATGTAGAGTCGCCCTTGCGAAGCCATCTGATACTCGGCTCCCACGCCGATGATCCGGCGATTTCCCGCATTGACGGCCTGCTCGTAGTCGCCGGTCACCAATAGCTGTGGGAGGTAGGGCACCGGCGCGCTCACTTTCCCGCGGATAGAAGTCGCGTCGTTCGGTGTCCCTCCAATACTCGACGCTTGGGACGGCGCCCCGGTTTCCCTGAAGCGGCGCACCGCGGCTTCGAGCTTCCAGAAATTCTCGAATGAATATTCTGCTCCCGCCATCGCTCCATCGCGCCGCCCATTCGTGACGAGATCTTCCGAATGAATCGCCTCACCCAAGAGTCGGATACGTTGATCGACCCTGTAACTCCCCTTGAAGGCGGCTTCCCGACGACCCTTTCCAAGGAACGACATCTGGTTTTCGAACGTCTTATCCGTTTCCCCGTAGTAGGCGCGAAGTTGGAGATCCTGATCGTTGTGACGCAATTCGACCCGTTTTCCGGTCCCGGTTCCGATGCTCTGTTTCTCCGATTGCGCGAACTCGCCGAAGAGAAACGTCTTGTCTGTGAGCTTTGCCGTCACGTTGCCGCCCTTCAATTCATACTGATCCTGCGGGTTCATGTCTTTCACGTAGGACCCGCCGACCTCGAAATTATCGGTGAGCTTGACCTGCGCGTCCCCTCCCGCCACCCAGAACTTCTCGCCGTCCTCCCGCAGCTCGTAGGTCACGCGGATCGAAATGGGATTCAGATTCTGGTCGCGGCTCGGAATCGGGGCCTTGAAGAGCAGACGGCCGGTCAACGGCTCCAGCGCATAATCGGAAAATCGCATCTGCGGCGTCGTCTTCAGAATCACCGAGGGCTGATTTCTATCGCGCACGAGAATTTCGACTTTTTCGCTGTTCTCGACGAGGCCCTTCACGCGGCTGATCTGGTAGGGGCCGGAAATCCCCAGGGCCGGTAACTCATCAATCATCTGGCGGGCGGTATCGTGTGACGCGAACGCGTTGACGCTGACACGGCTGTTTTCGTAGTGGCCTTTCAGACCGTTGAGGCTCCGGCTGTATTGTCCGAGCTGGCGGGCTTCATTCGACGAGAGAGTGGTGTAGTCCCCGTACAAGAGGAACGATTTATTTTTGTCGACTCGAATGTACAATCGGCCGGTCGATTGGGCGTCGAATCCCTTGACCGAGGCATCGCCGTAGACCGGGTAGAACTCCTCCGGCTGGATGTCGCGGAACAGCCGCTCCTGAGTGTCCTTGTCCGAGTCGAATCCCATCGTCAACAACGCATCGCCCGGGATTTTCCCTTTCAAGAAGAGAGCCGCTCGACCGGCTCCGTTCGCCGTACCGATTTGTTTGGAATTGCGCAGTTCCTCCTCAAATCCATCGTTGTGTCTCGTCGGCATCAGTCTCTTCGGATCGAGCTTGCGGAGGTCGAGCGTGCCTTCCAGCACACCGACCATGATCAACGGGCGGAGATTCGGCACGAAGGCCAGCTTTTCTTCGCCGTACAGCAGGCCGGAGGTGGCGCGGATCACCGAATCGGCAGGCTCGCTCGGCGGATTCAGCAGAAACTCGGCTTGGCCTCCTTCGACGGCGACCTGGATACCGGGCTCGTTCTTATTGAGATCTTCCGCCTGCCATTGTCCCACGGTGGCCTCGAGCGTCAGATACGTGCGGCTCGTGACCAGGACGCCGTTCCTATCCTCGAGGCGCACACCGATGATGGCCGGCGTCTGTCCATCGGCTGGAACCGGCTTGAGCGGCAGGCCGATCTTGATCACCCCGAGCTCATCCGGGGCGACAAGGGTAATGGTCTTTTTCCTCGCGATTCCGAAGTTGTCCTGCTGACTCACTTCAAGTTGATTCGGACCGGGCGCCAGGTTGACGCCGATGTATTCCCACGCCTCGACCTGTTTCTCAGTCAATACCGCCTTCGTCCCCACACGGGACTCTGGAATCTCCTTCCCGTTCACGGTCAAAGCGAAAGGACTGCCGGCGAAACCCTTGACCCGGATGGAGGCCTGCGACGTCGGCAGCGTCTCTCCGTCTTTCAGATCGAGGAACCCCAAGGTGGCGTCGACATGCGGCAGCGTCTTTTCCATGTCGACGATCGGAGCCGCTGCGACAGGTGGATTGGGCACTTGCGAATTGCGCTGATTGAGCGTGCTGTCGGCGCGCATGATCGGCTGGTTCAACGTGGTTACGCTTTTCTCGGGCGCGACGGGATCGAACTGCGCTTCGCGCGAGGTTTCGGGGAACAGGCCGCCCAAGATCGGAGGCACGGCCGGCGCCGGGGCTTGCCCCGGCAACCCCGGCTTCATCGGGATAGCCGCCTGCTCCATCTGGGCAAGGCTGGCCTCGCCTTTTGCGCGGCGGGCCTTCACGGCCGCATAAATCTTCTCGTCGCAGTTGCCGATCGCGAAATCAGCCGGATGCAATTCGCCCTTCTTGAGATCGACGAACCGGCTGCCGGCGTCTCCCGCATTTCGGTTGGACTGCGTAATCAGCTCCGCTCCCGGCGGCAAGGTCGTCTTATCGATCTTCAGAACATGCGTCCGCGGCCTGACTCCGTAAAACGTGTACTTGCCTTCGCTGTCGGTGATCGCATAGGTGCCGTCCTCCAGGTAAATGCGGACGCCGGGGATGCCTAATTCCTCGCGGTCCTGAATTCGATTCCGGTTGCAGTCCATGTAAATCTTTCCGATCTCGATGCCCTTTTCACTGAAGACGCCGGCCTGGACCGTGACCTTCGTCGACGCCACGTTGGAGCTGAGCCCGCCGCCGAACGCCTGGACTCTGTTGATGCCGTCTCCTTGCAGCGCTCCCGGCCCGACGCGGACACGATACGTCATCGCGGTGGTCGTGGCGTTCGCCAGGGCGCCGAGGTCGAAGGTCAGTTGCGGTCCACGCCCGCCGACAGGATCGGGGGTCGGCGCGCCGTTCAGTCGCATCGTGCCGGGCTCATAGGCAAACCCGGCGGGCAGATCGTCGATCGCGGAGGCCCGAGGAAGCGCGGCGCCCGAGTTGTTCGTGATTCGCACGGTATAGTCCACAAAATCCGCTAGCTCGACGATATGGCGTGAAGCTGTTTTTTCGACGAAAAGGGCGGAGTTTCGCGGATCGAGCGGAACGTCCAACTTCACAGGCCCCGTCGATACATTGACTTGAAACGTTCCGCCGAACGATCCGGTCGGATGTATCGTGCGCCCTGAGGGGAGTTGCGCAACTGTTTTGGCCGACGGGAACGGCGCGAAGGCGCTGCCAGGCGATGTGACTTTTAGAAAGTAAGTCCCCTGGGGCACGAGTGGGAACGAGAACAGGCCGTCGCCGCCGGTCGTAATCACGCTCGGAGCCGGCGTGACGCCGTCGAACAGGAACACGGTGGCCGGACCGTTGGTCGCCGCGTTGAGAAGCTCGACAATTGCGCCGCCGATCGGTTGGTTCGTGTCGCTGTCGAAGACGACGCCGCTCGGATCGATCAGCACGATGCTCAGATCTGCCGACGTCAGCGCCGCACCGCATCCGGCAAACTGCACACGGACCGTGCTGCCCGAGTGTACCTCCAGAATTCCGTTGCCGGCCGCT
Source organism: Nitrospira sp. (assembly GCA_037445005.1). Lineage (GTDB taxonomy): Bacteria > Nitrospirota > Nitrospiria > Nitrospirales > Nitrospiraceae > Nitrospira_C. The sequence continues at coordinate 44,847 of JBBILH010000001.1, read as the reverse complement.
GCCGCACCGGTTCTGGTTTGTATGCTGGGGAGAATCCGAAAGAGACCCGAGTTCGGCGCCGTTTCGCTGGCAGTCAGTACTTCCGTATCACCGCTGCCGGTGGCGGTCGCTGTAATCGGCAGAGTTTCAATCGCCGACGAGTTGAGATTGCAGGCTCCGGCACTGGCCTGAACGAAGAGGGGTGTGCCGATGTACGCCGTCGCGGTCGCGGTGCCGTATGCGTTGTTGGCGTAGTATGCGATCGTCGGCCCACCGGCGACGACCGTCACCGCGGTGTTCGACGCCACGGATCCAGCCGACGCTCCGATCGTGAAAGCGGCCAGCGCTTGATTGGGAATGTTCGTCCCTGGTGGCGGCGCGGCGTGCGAAAATGTCGGGAGGAATACGAGCAGGAGGGCAACAAAAACTGGGATAAAGTGACGATTTTTACCTTTATATATACAGACCTCTGTGGAGCAGACACACCCTTCCTCTCTGTGCTCCACAGCGGCCATGTGAGTGACACCTACCCCGCAATCTCAGCACTGTCGGCCTATCGCTCTCGAGCCCACTGCGACTGTTAACCCTTCCCCGAAAGACTCCCGTCTACACAGGGAGAACGGAGTCGTGCTTTCTCCAACGAAGCCGGCGGAGAGCGCAGATCACTCCGCGCTCTCCGCAGACCTCAACTACGGATTGATCATGATGCCGAAGGTCAGCACGAGGGCCTGCGTCGGCGTCAACGTCCCCAACGTAACGCTGACCGTGCCCGCTCCGTTGCAGGCCGGCGCCGTCACCGGCGGGGCCGGGGGCGGCACACCGCCGACGACCGAAGCGGCGGCGGCGGCATCAACGGGGCCGGTCCCGCATGTCCCGCTGGCTGCGTTTCGGCTCCCATCGTCATACACGGTGTTAGGCGGCGTGGCATCGCTCACGTTGACCGCCGTGACGTTGGTGGTGCCCACGTTCGTGGCGGTGATCCGATACCGGATACAAGCGCCGGGGAGGGCGCCAGAAATCGCGCCGGATCCAAAGGCTCCGTCCGGCGTCCCATCGCAGGTCGCATCCAGGGCCTGCTCCTTGATGAGCTGCACCTGGCTGCTGTTCACGGTCGTGGTGTCCGTAGCGGTTACGACGGGAGGAACTGCGCCGGCCCCGCCGGTGGTCGTCGCCGTCATCGTCGTCACATTCACCGTTCCGGTCGCCGCACCGGCAGGCGCTACAACCCTGACGAACAGAGTGGCGCTTTCCCCGGGCGCCAAGCCCGCCGCACCGCCGCTCAAGAACGTGAGGTCGGACACCAGCGCGTCGGGCGTGGGCGCCGCGGCCGGATCGAAGATCCCGTTTCCGTTGGCATCCCAGTAGAGTTCGGTGGTCCAGCCTGCCTGACTGTTCGACAGGACCAACGTCGTATTCGAACCGGCACCGCCGGCTCCCTCAGTTACGGGACCCGTATTGGTGATGGTGTGGCTGTAGACGACGGTCCCGTTCGGGAACACCTGCCCCGTGTTGTTCGGCACCACCGAAAGCGCCCGCGCGCCGGCCGGCACGGTCACCGCGTCGTGTTTCTTGTCCGTAGCAGTCGTGGTTGGAGACAGCACTCTAAAGAAGATGTCCCTGGTTCCACTCGCGCCTGGCGGGACGGTTACGATCGCGTTCACCTGGACGTTGGCACCGGCGGCGATCACACCGGTATTAGTGATCGTGGTCCCACCGGTATTTCGGAACGTCACGGTCCACCCGGCCGGCAGGGCGACGGAGGTCGCCTCATCCGCCCACGCCGTCAGGTCATAGGTATCCGCCGTTCCAGGACTGATGTTATTGACGAACAACGTGAAGGTTGTCGTCGTACCGGGAGTCGCATTGTTGGTCGTAATCGCGGGACCGCCCACCGGATGGCTTCCGAATCCTGTGGTTCCTGCATTTCCGGCATTGGCCGTGCCGGCCGGACTGCTGTCGGCTCGCGCGGTACCGTTGGTCATGTCGACCGTAGTGGCATTGATCGCAGCCAACTCGTCCACCACAGTGTCCGAGACGGTCGGGTTGTTGACGGATGTCGCCGTGATCGTGACGCTTGAGGCGGCGGCTGTGATCGCCGATGGAGGCAGAACCGCCCTTACCACGACGGTGTATACCGCTCCGGCAGCTACAGGTCCGGTGTCAGGAGCGCCGTTGCCGGCGCTATGAGTCAACGGCGTCACGCCGTCGCTCTGGAACAGCAGAAAGGATGTACCGGCCGGGAAGGTACTTCCGCTCACCGCGATGTCGAACGTATCGCTCGCTGTGCCGTTGTTGTGCACGCGGTTGTTGAACGTCACCGTGGAGCCTTGCAGCACAGCCGGGGACTCCACTCGGTCGTTCAGAGTCACGTCGCCGGCCTGCAATGGATTGTCGTCGATCGCCACGGCCGCCGTGATGGTCGGAGGCGTGACGGAGAATCCGACCGTATTGGTGTTCAAAAACGCGCCGACTCCGGGAACGGTCGCAGCGCCGATGACGTACTGGTACAAGGCGGTGTTGTTCAGTGTGCCGGTGGCGCCGGCGGCGATGTTGACTTGGAATGTCAACGTGCCCGACACGCCCGCTGGCACCTGATTGATCACCGCCGTGACCCGATTCGCCACCGTAACACCGAAGTCGTACAGGATCGTGTTCGGCGCTGTTCCCTGCGCCGCATCGACCGCATCGGTGAGCGCCGTGGCACCTGTGACGCTCCACCGGGCGCTACCTGCCACGTAGGTCATGTTGGCAGGAAGTACGTCGGCCAACGTTACCGCGGTCGCAGTGGCGACTCCGCTGTTCGTATAGGTCAACGTCACCGTGTAGGGACCTGATCCCGCATTTCCAGAAATTGCACTCATCGATTTGACGACGCTGAGAGAGGCATTTGAGTTGACGGTGACGGTATCAAGCTTCGAATCGGTCACCGCGGGAGTGAAGGTACTCGCTCCTTGCACCTGGATGATGCCCGTCGCTCCATTTGCTTGTCCTCCCGGTACCGTGACTACCGCCACGAACCGGAAGACCCCTCCGGCCGCCAGCGGTCCGGTATTCGTGATGCTTGTGGCGTTGTCGGCGACTCCGTCCCCGTTCGCGTCGGCAAAGAAGGCGACCGGAGTCCCTGCCGGAGCAAAATCGAAGGTGTCGCCACCTTGGTTGGTCCCGGTCAGATTGAACGTATCGGAGCCGTTACCGGTGTTCGTCAAGGTGTGGGCGAAGGTCACTGTTGCCCCGGACACACCCGGCAACGAATTGTTCGGCGTCAAGATCAGCGCCGCTCTCTGTGCGACCGTCGTCTGCACCACATTCGATGTGGCGGTTCGTTGAACGTTCGTGCCGTCCGTATAAGTCGCCGAAGCTTGATTGCCGATGACGGTCCCGGCCGCAGGCGCAGCTTCCGCATCCTCCACGATCCAGAAATTGACGGTGCTGATCGTCAATAAGAGCATCGACACAACCAGACGGGCGGCCGTGCCGATGGCGCCGCGAGAACCGCCAAGAACTTTGAGTGGACTCATTGGTGCCCTCCGCTGAAGACGCTCCGCCGCATCGGCTTCGGAACGAGATGAAGAGTGATCGGCCGTGAACGGTTCCCTTGCTTCACACGCATCACGGGTCATGACTTGCCTCCCTTTCTCGCTGCTCCGACGGGAGGTCTTGCGGAAGAGACCTGAGCATCATTGGACCGAGACGACGCCACATCGCTCATTCTGGTTCTCGCGCTGACCGAGAAGCTGCCGTTACCGGCTAAATCGGTCCCATTCCATCGGAGGGCCCGATACTCGCTGTACGGCACATCGCGCGACTCCTGCTTGCCGTTCGGAAGGGTGACCATCCGTTTCAACGGGACGGGCTCGAATTTCTTGCCGTCGAGGCTGGCGAGAACTTGCGCCGGTTTTGCGCTTCCGGGAACGTACTCCATTCCGGCAGGAATCGGCATCGTCGGTACGAGATTCTTGATTGCGCCTTTGTTTTGATTCGTGTACACCGCCTGATACTCGATCACGTCTCCGGGACTCGCCTTTTCGGCCGACTGAAATGCCGGCTTGCCGTCCGGCGCCGCAATCACCTTCCTCGCGGTCAGGCTCGCGACCACTTCGGCCTTTGCGAAGACCGGCACTGCCAGCGCCGCGCAAGTGAGAATCGCCGTTGCTACAAGTCCCCGATACGTGTCCATGACGCCCCTCCTCCGTGAATGAATAGCCGCTGTCCGGCGGCTCTGTTTCGATCCAACCCGTCCCATCACGCTGTTCAGCATTCGTTTCATCCTGAGGTCACCCGGCAACAACCGGCTCCTATCGGCAAAGAATGCGGACGAATGGGTAAATAGTGCCCACAACAATGAACTGTAGCCGACAACCGGACAGGGTTCTCAGGGAAACCCTGATGGAGCGGGGTCGATTTCCCCTGCGACCGTCAAGTTTTTGACTGTAGAGACGGAGTTCGCGAATGGTTTTGACCCGACGATTGCCCGACGTTAAGACGCCGGCCGACGGTTTTTCAGGGGCGCATTGAAGGAGTTTCGATGCGTCAGAAACTTGCTGGATCCGGAGCGAGACCTTGGAAGGAAGACTCAGATCATCCGTTGTGAATCTGGCACGCTACCGACAACGTCCGCCGGCGGCGTTCTCGCCTCGCTTTAAAGTGCGTGAAACGTTTCTCGTGAAGCGAAGGATGACACGACGAGGAAGACGGTGAATCGGATGCGGCCTTGCCTGTGACCAGGCGAGTCTCGGAGCGCAGGGGTTAGGCGGGTGAAGAGCACGGCCCTTTCGAACATCCCGCGGGCTCTTCTGATTCCACCCCCGATCTTGTGCGATCCTGCGCATTCGGGAGACGAACGTAGTTCTTCCACGGCCCGCCGGGGGAGAACGACTCAAGCGACTTGGTGGTGGCTCGGATGGGACTAAAGGTCGAGCGGGTGTCAGTGGTCAGCCCGGACGAGGCCTTTTCTGATGGCAAACCGGACTAAACCTGCGACGTCGTGAATCTGAAGACGTTTCATGACTTGGGCTCGGTGCGTTTCGATGGTCTTGACGCTTAGGTTCAACCGACCGGCGATGTCTTTCGTTGAGTGGCCTTCCGCGATCAGCTGCAAGATCTCTCGTTGGCGTGATGTGAGTTGCGCCAATTGCGTGGCGCCATTGCGTCCTTTGTTGCGGTATCCCTCGACCATGTATTTCGCGACGGCAGGAGTCAGATACCGCTCACCCCGAGCGACCGATCGAATCGCAAATTCCAGTTCTTTGAGATCGGCACCTTTGAGCAGATAGCCTGCAGCGCCCATCTGCAACGCCTGTTGCATATACTCTTCGTTGGCATGCATGGAGAGAAATAACACTCTGGTCGACGGACTCGCGTCGGCAATGCGGGTCGTGGCGTCCAAGCCGTTCAACTCCGGCATCGCGATGTCCATCAGCACCACATCGGGAGCATGTTGCTTGCAGAATCGCACGGCATCGATCCCGTCCTTCGCCTCTCCGATGACTTCCACTTCGGCCAGCTTCGAGAGCAAGGAGCGAATGCCCTCCCGAACCAGCGTATGATCGTCCGCGATCATGACCCGCAAAGCGCTCATCGGGGCGCCTTTCGTGCTTCAAGCCGTTGATCAGGGAAAAGAGGAAACTGCGCCTGTATCACCGTCCCCGTCCCATGCGATGAGATGAGCGCGAGCGTCCCGCCGACAAGTCTGACGCGTTCCCCCATTCCGACCAGGCCGAGACTTTTCCCCTTCTTGGCCTTTTCCAGAGCCTTCGCGGGATTGAATCCGATCCCATTGTCTTTGAGCCGCAGCTCCAATAATCCCGGCTGTTCACGGAGCTCTAACTTGACCCTGGTAGCCATGGCATGGCGACCGATGTTCGTGACGGCCTCTTGTGCGATACGAAAACAGGCGATCTCGATGTCTTCCGCGTACCGTCTCCCTCCGGGTTTTCCTTCGATCTGAATCTTCCAGTTGAAACGTACGGCCTGTCGACGCAGATACCATCGCAGGGCGGGGACCAGACCGAGATCGTCTAAGAGCGACGGCCTGAGGTCAAGGGCCATGTTCCGAACGATACGCAGTATGGAATCCACGATGCGTCCGCTGTCTTCCAGCGCGGCCGCCGACGATCGGCGTCCGACTTCCCGCTGGACACGCTGCAAATTCGCTTTGAGCGCCGTGAGAGATTGTCCGATTTCATCGTGCAGATCGCGGGCCAACTCCCTGCGTTCGGCCTCTTGAGCCTCGAGCAAGCTGCGCGACAACGCTTGCGCTCGTTGACGCCCCTCTTTCACCTGTTCGAACAGTCTGGCTCGCTCGTCAGCAGCGGAAGGGCAATGGGAGCGACCCGATTTCGGCACGAGGCGGATGGCCGGCTCTGCAGGGGACTTTTTAGGCATCTTCACCAAAAAATTTGTTCCGTGCGCAGATCCCAAAGGCATCGGCGCCATGGTGATTGCTCGGTTGATCTATACCTAATATGGAAGTGCCGAATTATCAACACATTCGCGTCTTACTGAAGAATTATCGGCGTCTTACCGGAAGGGATTCGGACCGGAGGAGGGGCAAGTTCTTTGATGATATTAGAGTGTTCTAACTGGGGGTTAACACCGGATTAATCTTCCGCTGTTAGATTCCTGCTCGTGTCAACCAAGGCATGAGGAGGTGGGCAAATGACCTGTCAAAAGTGCAACGGTTTGATGATCCAGGAGTGGAGACCCGACTTTTCAACGGAAGCGGCCGTGCTGCGCTGCATCAACTGTGGACTGGTGCTTGATCCCCTTATCCAACGGAATCGTCTGGCGCGGTTGCGGGCAAAGCAGCCTGTATTAGGCGCAGCTTGAGGTCGAATTGATCGCAGACCCCGTTCGTCTTGAGCGGATGAAGATCCGACACGTTCAACGGGCAGGGGTGGACGTCGCGCACGCGGTTAGATCGAAAACTCCGCCCACAAGAACGTATGATCCGAGGGGTCTTTCGCTCGCCGCGGCTCGACGTCTACGTCAACCCTGACGCATTTCCCCGCCAACGAGGTCGTCGCCAGAATATGATCGATGCGCCACCCCTTGTTAGACTCCAACGAACTCGGTGCCCGGTAATCCCAAAAGGTGAACTGTTGGCGATCAGGGTGAAGCTTTACGAACACGTCTTCAAATCCCCACGCTAACGTCGTTTCATAGGCCTTCCGAACGGCTTCGTGGTAACAAACGTGGTTCAGATGCTTCTCCGGGCTGTGAACGTCCATCGGTCTCGGAGCCACGTTCATGTCTCCACACCAGATGGCCGGCTTGTCCGGCGACAAGTGCCGCTCGAAATACCTCCGGAGCCGCTTGTACCATTCAAGCTTGTAGGCGTACTTCGGCGAATCGATCTCGAATCCTTGCGGCACATACGTGTTCACGATCGGGATTCCGCCGATTTCAACGTGGAGGAGGCGGGGTTCGTCCGGCTCGCCCCCATCATCGAGTCCGGCACGGACCATCTCCGGTCTCGTACGGCTCAACACAGCGACCCCGTTGTAGGATTTCATCCCGCGAAAAGTCAGATCGTACCCTGTCGACGCAAGGGCCAGCGATGGAAATTCGCTGTCTTGCACCTTCGTTTCCTGTAGGCACAACACGTCGGGTTTGTGCTTCTCAAGCCACGTAAGGACGATCGGCAGACGCTTCCTCAGTGAGTTGACGTTGAACGTGGCTATTTTCATTTATCCGAGATGGCGATCGACGGCCGCGGCATCCTAGCAAGAAATCAGATCGGGCAACAACCGTTACCGGCACGGCATCGTTGAATGCACGACGGCCCCAGACACTTCCGCGTCTGGGGCCGTCAAACCACGTGCACCGAAAGGCCCGTTACTTGCCCATCGTTCCCACGGCTTCCTTCATCTCCTGGCCGGCGGCTTTCATGTCTTGACCTGCGGCCACGGCCGCATCCTTGTGCTCCTCGGCGTTGGCCTTCATTTCGTCTTTGTGCGCCTTGGCTTTCGATTTCATCTCTTCCCGTTTGGCTTTCATCTTCTCCTTATGGGCTTTTTTCATCGCCTTCATTTCATCTCGCTTGGCTTTCATCTCGGCCTTCATGCTCTCCTTTTCGGCCTTCATCTGCTCCTTCATCTGACCCATCTCGCCCTTCATGGCGTCGTCCGCCAAAGCGAGCGTGGTGCCTCCGACGAAACACAATGCCGCGAAGGCGGCTGGCATAAGAACACGCATGACATACCTCCTCTTTCTTTAATGAGTGTGGGCAACCGGTTGCGTCGTACTCGGCAAGCTCCGGTCAGCGTCGCATGAGCGCTGGTGTCTGTCAAGCCGGGAAGATTGGGCTCGGTCGGAGACTCCGCGTCCCAACCCTCGTCGCCTTCAAGAAGCGCCTAGAAATCGCCGCAAGATCGCCTGTTCTATCCTGGAACGGCCTCGGTCGGGGGCGGGAAATCGGAGAACGAGGTAGAGACGGCCCGGTTCCGGCAGTTGAATGGTGATGCGAGGTTCGGGCGACGGAGCTTCAAGGAGGTTGGTTTGCTCCAACAATTTCATTTGTCGGGCTGCCTCATCCATAAACGACGCACATTCGGCTCGGGCGGCCTCCAGCAGCCTGCGCTCGGCATGTTCCCAATCATCGTCCGCTTTTAGCGGAACGGTAACCGTGTAGAGCCCGTACTCCTGGCCGGGATTCTCCTTTACCAACGGATTAGTAAACAGCAGGCTGTTGGGAAACACGGTCACCCGACCTGTATAGAGATGCGAGGACTGACCCGGGCCGATCTCCAACAGTTTTGTCGCAAACATGTCATGATCGAGAACGACACCCCGATGTCCGGCGATCTGGATTCGGTCGCCCACCGAGTAGACCTTTCCCCCGACACGCATGGCGGACCCGCTCCAGCAGAGGATCAGCTCTTTGGTGGCCAACACGAATGCCGCGGCCAACGCAACGAGGGAGACGGCGAAGGCCTGTAATTCGTGCGCCCAAATCACCACTAGTCCGATGACGAACGCGAAGACGACCGAATTGCGGGTCGTCACGACCCAGCGGCGCTTGGACTCCATCGACAACGCTTGGTTTCGCGAAATTCCCCCAACAATGAGCATGCGAAGAAGGACGAGCGAGACGAGCAGAATCAGGGATTTCACTCCGTCCAGTACGACCGAGCTGTCTAGGTTCATCCAACTTGCCGATGTCATCTCGCGCGCCTATAACCCACCACCGCCCTATCAAGATCGCAGGAACTCATACCGATAGAGACGACACAACCTCGGAGACCCGATGTCGGCACCTATCATCGCCGAGCCGGTTCATACGGCATCGATCCGCCCACTTCTGCACGGAAAGCTAGGTTCGCTGTTCGACCAGGCTAATCCTTGCTTACCAGCACTTGAAAAAACCTGCCAGAGAATTCTCAGTCTGGCGGGAGGCGCGACAGGGGCGGATCAATTAGCCAATCTGATCAGCCGTGACCCCGCCCTCATCTGCAAAGTGCTCCAAGTCGCCAACAGTATCGCCTATAGTCCCCAACATGTCATCAGTTCGGTTCCCCACGCCGTCACCTGGCTGGGATTAGACACCGTCCGCTCCATCGTAACGGTGACGCAATTGGTCGAGCAACTCCATGTCTGGCCTGATCGCCAACAGGTCGTCAGCGGCGTGATTGGGCGCGCCCTCATGGCGGCGGTCCATGCGAATGAATTGGGGAAAGCAATCAACCAAGCTTCGTTCAGCCAACTTTTCAGCTCGAGCATGCTCTATTCGATCGGGGACCTTGCGATTGCCTACCAAGATCCGGACCTGTACGGGGCGCTCAGGAGAATACCGAGAACCGCCAAGGCCAAGCCGGGGCAGATAATCGAAGAGACCAGGTTGCTTGGGGTCCCGAAATCCAGACTGGCTCAGGCCCTGGCGCAGACCTGGGTCTTGCCTGCCCCGATCGTAGAATTGTTTTCTGTCCGGCTCGAGGACTTGGAAGGCCGGTGGCAGAGTGGTCGGCAAGCCTTCAACGGATTGATCATCGCCTCCGCCGCACTTGTTGACGCCATGACGGGCCCGGATTCTCGACGCGCCTTCGAAGCGGCTTCCCGTCGGCTTCAGGATGGCACAGGTCTCCCCTCCCACATGTTCGGAGACATCTTGGCGCGCGCACTCGATCGCGGCAAACAATTGATCCGCTCGTCGGGGTTGTCGATGGAGCAATGGGGCGATCCGCCGGAACCCTCCGAGCACTCCGTTCCGCGGCCGGCAAGGGACCAGGACCGCACGGTAGTCGCTCCGGCGCCGCGAGGACCCTCGGCAATAGAAACAAATCCTCTTCAAACTCTGCAAGCATTGCAAGTCTCGCTGCAAAGCGCGAAAGACCTGAACGCGCTCCTTGGCACGCTCGCTCATGCGCTTCATCGAGACGGAGGCTTTGCCAGAGTCGGACTGGCCCTGCTGAATCCTAACGACACCGATCAATTGATCGGCCGCTTAGTTTTGGGCGTCGATGAGCCCGCCGCCTTTCTCAAGAGTCTCTCGGGCTCGCTGAGCCAGGAGCATCCTTGCTTCCTGGGGTTGCTCAAGCAACCTGATCCTTGTTTGATCGATGATTTCTCGAGGTTGAATGATCCCCCGGTCGGCGCCTCGTTCCTCCGTCTATGGAATCCGCTATCCGCGATCGTGGCCCCGTTGAGGATCGGGAACCGGCCGATCGGCATGATCTACTGCGACCGCGGTCCCGTGCCGCAGCGCGTACAAGCGGGAGATTTTCAGGGGTTTCAACTTTTCTACGTACAGGCCATGCTCGGTATCAATCGCCTGGCCGGCGTCTTGTAGCGGCAGGAGTTACTCCGCCGTCAATAGCTCCCGGGTTCCCGGGACACATTCTTCTCTCTTCCACTGCTTCAGAATCTTTTCTTCATTGAACGTCAGAGTGTAACGGTAGCAGTACAGCATGTCTTTCGAGCCTTCACCGGCCTTTCCCAGTAATGAGGTGGCCTGCTTCGTCGCATCCGCTAATCCGGCGACATACATCGGGCTCAGTTCCTTCTCGGTCATCGGAACACGGTAGGTCCAGACCGTATCCCCGCCGAGCGCGGGAGTCTTCGCCGTATGCGGAGGTCCCATCTTCTCAATGACTTGCTCCTGCGTGAGATGATCGATGCCCCGCTTGAAATAGCCGTCGCGCCAAGGTCCACCACAGGCGAGCAGTGAGGCCGTCAATGCCAGGATCACCGTAGCTGAGACAGGGATCAAGCGTCTCATGACCCGAGTCGTGCCTTTGGTTTATCCTTCAGTTCCTGCATGCGCTTAATGGAACAGAAGAGCGCGTAGCCTTGAGCCAGCATGCCTGTGATCAACAGTCCGAGCGCCGTCTGCAGCCAATGAGAGCCGGGCTCGTCGAGTCCATACATGCCGAACGTGAACCCGAGCGCGATCGAGAGGACTCCGGCGAAGCGCGCCACCATAGCGTTTATGCGCCAGTTCGTTCTCGCTGGTTCAGGAGTCTCGATCATTGGATCTACGCTACAACGGATGGTCAGAGCGGTTCAACTCCGCTTCGCCCGGATCTCTCGGGCTCGGCTCTCCAAGGCCATGGCCTCTTCGGTGCGTCCCAGTTTGCGCAGGACGTTGGAAAGATCTTCGAGATTCTTCGCAACTTCAGGATGGGACACACCGAGGGCCTTTTCCCTGATCGTAAGGGCCCGGCGGTAATACGGCTCTGCTTTCTCCGGCTCCCCTTTCGCGACCCAGAGCTGGCCGAGATTCGCCGCCCCCAATGCCACGTCCGGATGGTTCGGTCCCGACAGTTTCTCTTTAATGACCAGGGCCCGCATGAGAAGAGGTTCCGCCTGCGCATACTGCCCGTACATGCGATGGAGCACGCCGAGGTTGTTCAGGGTCGCCGCAACATCCTGATGAATCTCACCATGGACGGCCTGGTAAATCTTCAACGCTTGCAGGTAGACCGGTTCCGCCTCGACATGTTTGCCTTGTCCCGCATAGACCTGCGCCAGCTGCGAGAGACTGAGCGCCACCCGGCGGTCTTCGAGACCGAATTCTTCCGCTTTCTTGACGGCGACGAGATAGACGCGTTCAGCCTCGGCGTAGTTCCCTTGACCTACCGCGTGCTGTCCAGCAGCCATGGCGGATTCCCACGTCTGTTGCTGGCAGGCGGCCCATGAGACCGCAAGATAGAGGGGCAGCATCCATCCACGTTTCATCGCGGCCCTACTCGCTCGGCAAGAGCTTCGGCCGGAAATGTCACGATTTCAGCCAACGTCGGATGGTAGTGTGGGATCCGTAGAAGATCCGTGACCGTCCCATGAAAATGCATGACGGCAATTAATTCGTGAATCAGTTCCCCCGCCTCGGGTCCCACGATCTGGGCTCCGAGCAAACGGCCGCTTTCCGGAGCCGCCAGCAATTTGACAAATCCGTGCAAATCCCCTCGGCAAATCGACTTTCCATGGTCGGCGAAGGGGTACGATGAAGACAAGTACGGCACGCCCTGCACGCGACACCCCCGTTCGCTCAATCCGACGACCGCGACTTGCGGCTCCGTGAACACGACCTCGGTATCGAGCCTATGGTCGAGGGTCTTGGGCGGTTTGTCCGGATGGGTCGCATTGTATCCGGCGATCTCTCCCTGTTGGATCGCGAGGTGCACAATGGGGTTCAAATCGTTCACGTCGCCGACGGCGAAAATGTGCGGCTGCGACGTCTGCATGGCCCCGTTGATCTTGATACGGCCCTCGTCCACGACCACTCCGGCCTCGCGAAGCCCAAGACCGTCGATATTGGGACGACGGCCGAGGGCATGCAGAATCACCTCGCCGGTGATCTGGTGGGCTTGTCCCGCCTGTTTTATCCAGACCATTTTCTCCCGTCCGACCGGCTCAACTCGAAGAATTTCGGCGCCGGTCATGACATCGATCCCTTCTTCGGCGAAGGCGGACGCGATGGCCTGGCCGACGTCTTCATCCATCTCCGACATCAGCGTGCGCCCCCGTTGGAGGATCGTGACTTTCGTGCCGATCCTGGCAAAGAACTGTCCCATCTCGAGGGCAACTGGTCCGCCTCCTAACACCACCATCGACGCGGGCTGTCTACGCATCTCCAAGATGGTATCGCTTGTATGGAAGCCGGATTCCGCCAATCCGGGAAGCGCGACGTCCTTGGGACGAGAACCGGTCGCGAGGATGAACGAGCTGCCGGTAATGATCGCTCCCTCGACGGCAATTTCATGCGGCGAACGAAACGTGGCCCGTGATTCATAGAGAGTGAACCGAGGATCCCTCAACTGGTGGATGCGATAGTCGGCAAACTCCCTCACCAACCGATCCTTCCGGTCCACGATGGCCGAAAGATCCGCCCGCAACGGCGACCCGTCCAGGCCAAACGTCTTGGCGCGGCGCAGAAGCGCGGCCACATCGCTCGAGCGGAGCATCGCTTTGGTCGGCATGCAGCCCCGAAGAATGCAGAGGCCGCCGAGCGGGCCGTGGTCCACGATTGCTACATCAGCGCCGGCCTCGCGGGCCGTCCGCGCCGCGGCATAACCGGCAGATCCTCCTCCGATGACAACGACGTCGTGCCGGTGGTTCATAAGGGCGGGCACCTGTGATTCTCCAGCGGGTTTCCGTATACTACGAGCTCCGTAAGGATACACGATGATCAAACCGGGTCGCTATCGTCACTACAAAGGCCGGGACTATCAGGTGATCGGAGTAGCTCGGCATTCGGAGACCGAAGAGAACTTCGTGGTCTATCAGGCACTGTACGGCGACGAAGGTCTCTGGATCAGGCCGGCCGCCATGTTCCTGGAATCCGTGGCGGTCGAGGGCCGTGTGGTCTCCAGGTTTCAGCTCGTGGACGACCCGAAAAACCCGGCTTCCGACTGACCGGAGCCGCCGATCCTTCCTGTCCCGGCTTAAGTAGCCGCCGATCCTTCCGATAAAGGCGACGAGGAGGGACCATGCCCGTCGTCTTGAGTATTCACGGCGTTGCCGAACCCTATTGGATTCATCCGGGTCAGATACGCTCGCTTCGCCCTGAATCTGCCGCCGCTGCCGACGACCACCGCGACCAACGCCGCCATCAAGAACGCTCGGCCCAGACGGCCTATGAGCGCCAGCTCAGCATCGAACACCCGGCTAAAGTTGCGGTGTCTGCGCGCGATTTGATGACGGCTCCCGTCGTGACCCTCCCCTCGGACAGCACGTTGGCCGAGGCGTGGGAGATAATGACTCGGAAGGGCTTCCACCATATCCCCATCACGTCGATGCACGGCGTGTTGGTAGGCATGGTATCCGACCGCGAAGTGCTCCACTACGCTCCGGAATTGGTGTTGCGGGGAAGCAGCGGGCCAGCCGCCTATAGAAAACTGGCGGAGATCATATCACCCCGTCTGATTTCAGCGACCCCGGTCACGGAGATCCGCGACATCGCCCACGTGATGGTGGCCGAATCCGTTCACGCCGTCTCGATCCTGGATTCTCAGCGGCATCCGATCGGCATTCTGACCACACGAGACCTGCTGCGAGGAATCGCGCATCACGGGCCGCTGGAACTGTGGACTTGATGCTCCGCGAACTACGCCTTCACGCAAGCCATTGCCATGTTGCAAAGGTCGCCGCCTGTCCCGCCCGGTTCCCTACCGGATCGAGAACGGTCCAGACGAGCGCGTTCTCAACGAGAAAGCGCCGGCCCGACGAAGTGACGCGCACCCCTCGGTAACCTTCATGGTAGCCGTGCTTCCGCGCAGCTTCCAACATGCGCTCCCGTTCCGCCCGATCGACCGGTTCCGCCGTCATACGAGACGGCATCGCGAGAAGTTGTTCCCACGTGACTTCCCACAGCTCCAGAGCCGTTCGGTTGCCGTAGTTCAAGATCGGATCGGCTTCGGTACCGTGCGAGACTACGACGATCGTCGCGTTAAAGAGAGTCTGTGAGTCCAGACTACGGGATCCCGTTCTCTCGACCAGATCCCGCCCTGTCCAATGTCGGTGACTGTCCAGCAACCACCGACTCCATTCCTGTACGCGTGGATTTCTCCAAGTATCATCGGCCACGGTGCTCGCCCCCTCTGCTCCGGCTCATCCGGCCGGCGCTAGCATGTCCTCTTTCTCGACGCCAGGTGGTGTGTTCGCCCTTGTAAACCGCCTAGGATCTCTCGGTATAATGGTGCCTTTCCGGTCGTCAGAGTCAAGGAGTCGCCATGGCTGGTAATACGTTGTTCGACAAGATCTGGGAATCCCATGTGGTGCGGTCTGAGCCGGATGGGACCACTTTGCTCTATATCGATCGACAACTCGTCCACGAAGTCACGTCACCTCAAGCCTTCGAAGGCTTGAGGCTGTCCCGGCGCAAGCCCCGTCGGCCCGGCGCCACGCTGGCCGTGCCGGACCACAACGTTCCGACTACGGACCGGAGGCTTGGGATCGTTGATCAGGTGAGCGGCCTCCAGATCAAGACCCTGGAAGACAACTGCCGCGAATTCGGCATCACGATGTTCGGGATGAACGACATTCGACAAGGAGTCGTCCATGTCATCGGACCTGAGCAGGGTTTCACGCTGCCGGGGACGACGATCGTCTGTGGAGATTCGCATACCTCCACCCACGGAGCCTTCGGCTCGTTGGCCTTCGGCATTGGGACGAGCGAGGTCGAGCATGTCCTCGCGACACAATGCCTGGTGCAGAAACGGCCTAGGACCATGGAAATCCGCGTCGACGGCGTCCTCTCTGAACACTGTTCTGCCAAGGACATCGTGCTCGCGATCATAGGAAAAATTGGAACCGCGGGCGGCACCGGCTATGTGATCGAATATACCGGGTCGGCTATCTGCGCGCTCAGCATGGAAGGACGCATGACGCTCTGCAATATGTCGATTGAGGCCGGTGCCCGTGCCGGCATGGTGGCACCGGACGACAAGACGACGGCTTACATTAAGGGGCGTCCGATGGCTCCGAAGGGCGCGCTCTTCGAGCAGGCCGCGAAGGCTTGGGAGGGGCTGCGGACGGACCAGGACGCGAAATTCGACGCGGTCGTCACGCTTAGGGCCGAAGACATCGCCCCCCAAGTGAGCTGGGGAACGAGCCCCGGCATGGTGACCGGGGTCGACGGCCGGGTGCCCGATCCCGCGGCCATGACGGATGAAAAAGAGCGTAAGGCCGCTGAGCGGGCCTTGGAATACATGGGCCTGAAAGCCAACATGCCGATGACCGACATCGTGGTCGACAAGGTCTTCATCGGATCCTGCACGAACTCGCGGATCGAAGATCTCCGACTGGCGGCCAGGTTGGCCCGCGGGAAGAAGGTGGCCCAGACCGTTCACGCGATGGTCGTGCCGGGGTCCGGCCTTGTAAAGCAGCAGGCCGAGCGGGAGGGTCTCGATAGGATTTTCACGGACGCGGGATTCGAATGGCGAGAAGCCGGCTGCAGCATGTGTCTTGCGATGAATGCCGATGTGTTGAAGCCGGGAGAACGTTGTGCCTCCACGAGCAACCGGAATTTCGAAGGTCGCCAGGGAGCGGGAGGTCGGACGCATCTGGTCTCACCGGCCATGGCCGTTGCCGCCGCCGTCGAGGGCCGCTTCGTCGATATCCGCCACTGGAAATAGAGGTACCATGCAAGCTTTTTCAACTCTGACGGGCTTGGTCGCGCCATTGGACAGGGTCAATGTCGATACCGATCAAATCATTCCGAAGCAGTTCTTGAAAACGATCCGTCGAACCGGGTTACGGGAAGGGCTTTTCTATGACTGGCGCAGGAAAGCCGACGGGTCGCCGGATCCCGACTTCTTCTTGAATCAACCGCGTTACCTTGGGGCTGAGATTCTGCTCACCCGGGACAATTTCGGTTGCGGTTCCTCTCGCGAGCACGCCCCTTGGGCTTTACTGGACCAGGGATTCAGGTGCGTGATCGCTCCGAGTTTCGCGGACATCTTCTACAACAACTGCTTCCAGAACGGGATCCTTCCCATCACTTTGAAGGCTGACGAGGTGCATGAGCTGATGCAAACCGCACAGACCATCCCCGGATTCCGTCTCACGGTGAATCTCGATGCCCAAACGGTTGCGGCACCGTCGGGAACGGTGTACCGATTCGAGATCGATCCGTTTCGGAAGGACTGTCTTGTTCGGGGACTGGATTCCATCGGGCTCACCTTGCAGCACGAAGCGGCGATTTGTTCGTATGAAACCGCGCGGAAAGCCGAAACACCCTGGCTGTTCACCGATGTATCGGGTTGAGAAAGGGTCAATCTGTGAACTGGTCGACAATACTGTTCCCCGTCGTTTGGCTTTGGCGTCCAAAGCTCTTTCTGACTCTCGCCTTCTTCGTGGCCGCGGCCTACCTGCTCATCGCGTTCAACTACAGCTATTCGGATGGCAACCGGGCCGGATATATCCAGAAATTTTCCAAGAAAGGCTGGTTTTGCAAGACCCACGAAGGAGAACTCGCTATGACGACCGTCCCGGGCGTGGCGCCGGTGTTGTGGGAATTTACCGTGTGGGACGAGAATGTGGCGGCGCAGCTGAATCAAATGATGGGCAAGCGGCTGGTCCTCCACTACAAGGAGTACCGCTATCTGCCCTCGACCTGCTTCGGCGAAACGGCGTATTTCGTGGATCGCGTGGAAGTGCAGGAATAACAGACCGGACTTCTACAGCCACCCCTTCTTTCTGAACCCCACCAACATCCCGATTCCCACCAGGGCCATCACCGCCAGTACGGACGGATAGCCCCAAGACGATTTCAGTTCCGGCATGTGATCGAAGTTCATGCCGTAGATGCTGGCGATGAAGCTCAGCGGCATGAAGATCGTCGTGATGACGGTCAAGACCCGCATCACCGCATTGAGCCGGTAGCTCACGCTCGACAGATAGATATCGAGGCTGGCCGACACCATTTCACGCAAGATTTCGATCGTGTCGACGATCTGCACGACATGGTCGTAGACATCGCGGAAAAACACCTTGGTCTGGTGCTGGAAGAATGGGCAGTCCGATCGGGACAGATTGTTCATTACGTCGCGGAGAGGCCATATTGCGCGCCTCAGAAATAGGAGCTGCCGTTTTAGACCGTGAATCTCGTTGAGGGTTTCAGGTTTTGGATCCGCTACCACGACCTGCTGCAACGCTTCGATTTTCTCCCCGAGGAACTCGAGCACGGCGAAATACTGGTCTACAATCGCGTCCACCAGGGAATAGAGCAGATAATCGGCTCCTGCCTGCCGCAGTCGCCCCTTGCCGCCGCGCAGTCGTTCTCGGACGGGTTGGAAGACGTCGCTCCCGTTTTCCTGAAACGACAGCACGAAATTCCGCCCCAGCACCAAGCTGACCTGCTCGACGATGATGTCACGACGATCCGTCAACGTCAGCATTTTCATGACGAGAAAGAAGTAGGCTTCATAGTCGTCGAGCTTGGGACGCTGGTCGGTGTTGGCGATGTCCTCCAATAGTAAGGGATGAAGCGAGAACTGCTTGCCGAACGATTCCAGCACCTCCATCTTGTGAACACCGCCGACGTTCGCCCAGACCACGGATTCGTCGGTGGGAGGGGCCAGTAGTTCGGGGCGGTCGACCTCTTTCTCTTCGCAGCCGGCTCCTGAGTAGTGAAAGACTTTGATGGTGATCCCGTCGGTCTTTTTCTCCCCGATGTGGACGAGCGTGCCGGGCGGAAGCCCGGTCTTGCGGGAACGTTTCTGGACAAGCTTCATGGAAGAGACCTCGATGTCACCCTGCTTGTACGCACGTTATCCCTCGAGGTCAAGGGGCAAGGTTTTTTCGCCACTTCTGCTTTCCGGTCGGCGACGAACCTGTTAGTCTAACGACGGACGGGGGAAGAGCCGACCTGGTGGAAACGGAACTCCAAATTCTGACTGACACGATCAAACATGCCGGGGCGAGAGCCTTGGAACTCTCCAAACGAGGCTTCGAAGTCCTCGCCAAACCGGATCGATCGCCCGTCACCACAGCAGATCTCGAAGTCAACCGCATCCTCTCTGAGATGCAACAGAAGCACTTCCCGGACGACGGCTGGCTCTCCGAGGAATCCCCCGATGATCACCTCCGACTCGCCAAGAGGCGCCTCTGGATCATCGACCCGATCGATGGTACGAAAGCGTTTGTGAACCGGCTTCCGGAATATTGCATCTCCGTCGGACTGATAGAAGACAATCGACCGTTACTCGGCGCCATCTACAATCCATCGACCGATGAACTCTTCACGGCCATTCGAGGCCGGGGCCTGCGCCTGAACGGAGAAACGTTGACGCCGTTCTCCCCGCCGGACGGCCCACCAGTTGTGACCGTCAGTCCTCGGGAGTTTCGAAATGGACGTTGGAACGGCCTCGAAACATTGGTGCGGTGCCGACCGATGCTATCCATCGCCTATGCTCTTTCCCAGGTCGCAGCGGGCCGTGTGCACGCCACACTTACCATCGAGCCGGAAAATGAATGGGATCTGGCGGCCGGCGTGCTGCTTGTTGAAGAAGGCGGTGGACGGGTGGGGGACGCGGAGGGCCGCCCGTTCATGTTCAACCAACCCAGCACGCGGCTCCACGGAGTAATCGCCGTTACGGCCTGGGCGAGCCGCGAGTTGCATCCGCTCCTCCAGCTCCACGCCACCCGCGCTGTCGAGGCGAAATCCGCTTCATGACGCCTCTTCTCCAACCTGGCTGAGATGGCCATCTCGCGTAGACGGATTCCTCTACAGTGTTCGAGGCCGACATGTTCCAAGAAGAAAACAGGTGCCGTCACTGAAGTGTCCTCTTGCTCGAGCGCCTCTTACTGTGACGACTCCATGCAGAAGATGCCAAAATACTTGATACTACGGCCTCATTTCCTATACTGCCTCTAGCGCCTGTATCTGCGGGGTCGGGTTTACTCTCCGACAACTCGAGGAACCTGACTTGTATGGCTCTTCTTAAGACTTCCAAACCGGCCATCGACCCTGAGGCTCTCGATACGCTCGTGAGCGGGGGCTTCTTACGTCAAGCGGATTTGGTGAGGGCGATCCAGGAGTCTGTGAGCGGACTAGCTGATATCGAGTCACTGTTGATCGACAAATACCGAGTTCCCAAAGTTGAGCTCGGCAATGCCCTAGGCGAGTACTTTGGATGCCCCTACTTCCCTTTCGACGAACGCACCGTCGCAGATTCCGAACTGCTCCGGGAACTGAGTCATGATTACCTGAGAAAGAATCACTGGCTGCCCTTCCGGCGGCAAGGTCAGGTTCTCGATGTGCTCATCGACAATCCCCACGATCTGGAAAAAGGCAATGACATCAGACGGGCCTTCCCCGGACTCACCGTTCGATTCATGGTCAGCCTCCGTCGCGATATTGAACGTTACCTGGTGGTTGCAGCCGGCGAGACGGATCTGGGGTCGATTACCGATACCCTGGGCGAGTTACGTCTGGAAGCGCATTCGGAGAGCGAAGGCGACGAAGGAAACGATTCGATCAACGAACACGATTCGGCGATAGTCAGGTTGGCCAATCAGATCATCGTGGAAGCCTACCGTAAAGAAGCATCGGACATCCATATCGAGCCGTATTCCGACAGGAAGGAAACGGCGGTCAGATTTCGCATTGATGGAACCTGTGCCACGTACATGCGGGTTCCCGCGGCGTATAGAAGGGCCCTCGTCTCTCGCGTGAAGATCATGGCTAACTTGGACATTGCCGAGCGACGGAAGCCGCAGGATGGGAAGATCCGCTTCAAACTCGGAAACGACCAACTCATCGAACTTCGGGTCGCCACATTGCCGACGGCGGGAGGAAACGAAGACGTCGCGCTACGCATGTTGTCCGTAAAGGAGCCGTTGCCGTTGGATGCAATGGAATTCGCTCCGGACGTGCTCGCCACGCTTCTCGAACAGGCCGAAAAGCCGTACGGTCTTATTCTATGCGTCGGTCCAACCGGGTCCGGAAAGACCACGACACTGCACGCCATCCTCCGCCATCTCAATACGGACGAACGCAAGATATGGACGGCTGAAGATCCGATCGAAATCACGCAAGAGGGACTTCGCCAGGTTCAGGTGCACCCAAAGATCGGATTCACGTTTGCGGCAGCAATGCGGTCTTTCCTCAGAGCAGATCCGGACGTCATTATGATCGGGGAGATGCGCGACAAAGAGACGGCTGAGGTCGCCATTGAGGCCTCGCTGACCGGCCACCTCGTACTCAGCACGCTCCACACCAACAGTGCCGTCGAAACCGTGACCCGACTGCTTGATATGGGCTGCGACTCGTTCAATTTTGGAGATTCGATGCTATGTGTCATCGCCAAGCGGCTTTGCAAGAGACTCTGCGCTCATTGCAAGGAGCCGTATCCCGCCTCGCAGCAGGAGTACGACGAGCTGGCAAAAGCCTATGGAGTACGATCTTGGGATCGTCTCGGGATTGTTTCTGCCGAGCAGTTGGTGCTGCATCGACCTAAAGGGTGTCCGGAATGCAATCAGACGGGATTCCGTGGCCGTCTCCCTTTGCATGAACTCTTCAACAACTCCGAAGAAATCAAGAACTTGATTCAGAGTCGCGCAAAGACCAGCGACATGTTTCAGGCAGCTGTGAATGCGGGGATGGCTACGCTCCTACAAGACGGCATCTCGAAGATCTTATCCGGGGCCACGACGTTCAAGCAGGTAAGATCAGTCGCCACAAAATAGTCGCGGTCAAAGCGGTATTGCTGCGGCTATTCGGAATCGACGCGAGGGATGTCGAGTAGATCTACAAATCGTCTCAAGCGCTCACTGTCGGTCGGACTTATTTTGATGTACTCCAGGCCGATTCGCTGTTTCGAAACCCACCGCACGGCGGCCAGATTTACGGAAACCGGTCGCTCCTTCTCCAATAGTTCCATGCCGAGTGAAAGATATTGCGAAGAGTCGAGTTCCCGTTCCGAAGTAATCATGCACCCCTCGCGGGAGATATTGAGAATGGTCCCCTTCCCTTCCTGGCCATCAATGGTAAAGGTCACGGGAAGTTGGACGGCGAAGCGGGGAAATTTCCTTGCGACCACGTTTCTGGATCCTGGCGAACGTACCGTTGTACGGGGAACAATGAGTTGCCTCAAGGCGACGGGGTCACGACCGCAGTGTCGGCGCCTTTGGTTTTCCGGGAGAGGTGAAAGGCACCCCCCTTCCCTTCTGGAGCTTGATCGGTACCGATACGGGTATACCACCACCGGCCGTCACCTTCTGAAAAGTCGGAGGAGAACTTGACGGTGAATCCTCCCTCGCGATCATTCTCTTTCTGAAACCACATCCCGCTCCAGGTATGATCGGTCAAGGCCGTTGTTTCAAAGCGGCCCTCTTTCCAGGCATAGGTTCCGTTTCCATGTTCGTCGAGTGTGAGCGTAACGACGGCGCCGTCCTCGTACTCCCATTCTCCGGCCAACACCCGGCGGTCCTCGGACGCTCCGGACGAGATCGGAACACGAGGCGCCGCGGCTTGGTCTCTGACAGCCGGTCCGGTCGTGCAAGCGGAGAGGGCGAAGCAAGCCACGGCTCCTGCGGCGAGTCTCACTGGTTTCGAGCGCATTTGGAATTTCATACCACGAGATCGGTGAACCGACAAGTAGTCCGACGATTAGGTTAAGCCAGCCGCGCGATCCTTCGACAGGCTTCGTCGAGATCCGCGTCGGTCTTGGCATAGCTGAATCGAATAAAGCGCGATCCATCCGGCCCCGCGAAGAAGGCCTCGCCGGGAACACCGGCAAGCCCGACGGTTTTCAGGAGGTGCATCGCCCGTTCCTTCCCGCTCCTGCCGGCAATCCTTGAGGCATCGGCCAACACATAGTACGCACCCTGCGGAGTCGACGGGGGAAGACCGGCGTCGGCCAGCGCGAGGCAGAACCGGTCCCGCTTGCCCTGATAGTCTTGGGCCAACTGCCGGTAAAAGGAATCCGGCAGCTCGTTGATTCCCGTCGCCACGCCGGCCTGGAGCGGGGTCGGAGCGCAGACATAGAGCAGATCGTTCATTGCGCCGATCGCATGCGCCCATCTTTCCGCCGCCACGCTGTAGCCGATGCGCCATCCGGTTATGCTGAACGTCTTTGAGTATCCGCCGATCGTGATCGTCCGCTCTGCCATACCCGGCAACGAGGCCATGCTGATATGGCGACGGCCGTCGTACAGGAAGTATTCATAGATCTCGTCGGTGAATACGAGCAAATCGCGCCGGCGCGCCACATCGGCAATGCAGTCCAGCTCTTCCCGAGAAAACACCTTCCCGGAGGGATTCCCGGGAGAATTCACGATAATGACTCTGGTCTTTGGGGTAATCGCCCGCTCAATGTCGTCCGGCAAGAACGTCCAGTCAGGGGCCTGCATCCTTACCGTGACCGGGACGGCTTCGACAGCCTGCAGCGCGCTGATATGATATTGGTAGTAGGGCTCGAACAGTACGACTTCGTCGCCGGGATTGATGAGCGCCACGCAGGCAGCGTGAAAGGATCCCGTGGCTCCGCAACTGACGGTAATCTCCGTCTCAGGATTCGCGTCGATCCCATTGTCGCGCCGGAGCTTCATTGCGAGCGCCTGTCGCAGGTCGGGCAGGCCGTCGAATCGGGAGTAGACGTTTACTCCCCGTTCCATTGCCGAGGCGGCCCCGCGGAGGACCACTTCGGGCACCGGCGTGTCGCAGACCCCTTGGGCCATGTTCAGACCCTTCTCCGCAACGCAGGCTTGGGTCATCGCCCGGATTTCCGAGTGCCCGAGCCGGACCACCCGCGGATTCATGCCTTTCGCGCTCATTGAATCTCCTCACATCGCCTCCTTTGTCGCAGAGGCCACCTCCTAAGGTCAAGGTCGGAACCTGAAAGAGGCGAGGGCAAAGCATTGTCGGAATAAGTAAGTAATGCTATTTAGCTGGCCCCTCAATTTGTGGTACAGTGCGGCCGCCGACTCAGCACCACGTCGGAAGTCTCGCTCATGAGAAGTGTGAATTCACGATGACCCGGTAGGGTTGGAATATCGGAGGTAATCTGACCGTGATGAGCGAGGAGACTCCTGATCGGGCGGAATCTTGCGGCTCTCCCGATTCGGACATGCGTGAGCGCCGTGGGCGTCGGTTGAAGATGACTCGAAGGCTCTTCTTCTTCGGCGAAGATGAACTTGAAGGCGAGGCCTCCATCATCGACATCTCGACGGGCGGGTGCCAGGCAACTTCCGTGACGGATGTAGAAGTGGGCGCGACGCTGAAACTGTCTTTGTTCCTTCAAGATCAACCCTGGCCGCTCCGGATCGACGAGAGCATCGTTCGATGGGTCAGGGGTGAAAATTTCGGCCTTGAGTTTACCGGCCTCAGACCTGCGCAGCGCGAACGTCTCCGGGCGATTCTGATGAAGGAGAAGATGTAGTTCTCGGCGCTGCTTTTCCGCCGAGTCGATCGCCTGCCCTGCGATCGACTTTCTTGTATAGGCGATAGTACTTCAGCACGTTCCTCACATAAGCCCTGGTCTCTCGAATGCGCGGCACTTGGTGACCTCTCACGCGATGGACCCCCGCGTTGTAGGCGGCGAGCGTCAAGGACAAGTCCCCGCGGTACAGGTTCATCAGATGCCGCAGTTGTTTCGCTCCGCCTCGGATGTTTTGGATTGGATCGTGCGGATCCGCAACCCGCAAGGTGGCAGCCGTGTCCGGCGTGAGTTGCATGAGCCCCACAGCGCCTTTCCGCGACACGGCATGTTGACGGAAGCCGGACTCTACCCTGATGACGGCCCGCAAAAGCGCCGGTTCAAGTCCATACCGTTTCGCGTAGTAGGCGATGGCCCGCCGGATCTCCGGCTTACTGTATCGAAGGGGCCCCTCGTAGTCGGACTTGGTCGGTGCCGGGAACGCAAGGACCCCCGTTCCTACGATGAATCCCGCGAGCAGGAACGAGAACGTGCGGCTATGACGGGCTTCAAATGCCATACGAATTACTGCGTAATCTCTCCTATGCTTCTCCCTTGATCCAGGAGTAGAAGGTCAATATTCGTGCCAGAGAGGACCTACGCTAAGTCTCGAAGAGAATGGGAAACCACGGCGTGAAGAAATGTGCAAACACGTCGGACCTGACTCCTTATTGAGCCAGGAGAGAGCGGGCAGGATCCTTGTCGATATCCGGGCGTCAGCTGCCCCAGAGCGAGGCGAGGCGCTGGGCTCGTCCGCAACTGAACTTGTAGTATTTGTAGCGAATGGGGTTCTTCTTGTAGAAATCCTGATGGTACTCTTCGGCAGGGAAAAATTCCGTTGCGGCAGTAATCTGCGTCACAATCGGAGACGTGAACCGCTTCGACTGTTCGATGCCTCGCTTGGAATCCTCGGCCCGCTTTTTCTCCTCGTCGTTCCCGTAGAAGATTGCAGCGCGGTATTGGCTTCCATGATCGCAGAACTGCGCGTCCGGCGTGAGAGGATCAACGTTTTTCCAAAACGCCTCCAGAAGCTGTGTATAGGTTACTTTGGAGGGATCGTACCGGACCTGCACGGATTCCGCATGACCGGTGCGGCCGGAGGACACTTCTTCGTACGAAGGGGTTTTTGCATGTCCGCCCATATAGCCGGACACGACTTCCAAGACGCCCTCGACCTTTTC
Source organism: Nitrospira sp. (assembly GCA_037445005.1). Classification (GTDB taxonomy): domain Bacteria; phylum Nitrospirota; class Nitrospiria; order Nitrospirales; family Nitrospiraceae; genus Nitrospira_C. The sequence goes on along the minus strand of JBBILH010000001.1, from coordinate 19,331 downwards.
AAAAGCTTCCTCCATACACCAGAAACACCCGCCCGCAAAGTAGGCCGTAGACGCGGGAGCCTCGGCTGCCGTCGCACCCCGGCGTTCAACCGTCGCGAAGGCAAGCATCGCCACTAAGCCTACGCACATCGCCTTTGTCCAGCTCAAAGCGTGCATGGTGAGTCCCTTCCTTCGGCTCCGTCGGTCAAAGCCTGCCTTTCTTACAGTTGAGTATACGGCTCTCGCAATGCGATGGATGTTTCGGTATGATCGGCCCATGTTCTCGATGCCGCGTCGTTCTTTCTTGCTCCCTATTCTGTTGATATCCGGTCTCGCTGCCGGTTGCGCGTCGTGGTTCACCAAAGAGGAGCCTCCCGAGGTACTCGTAACCAACATCACTCCCCTTGAGTCCACGCCGTTTGAACAACGACTTCAGGTCGACCTTCGAATCCGGAACCCAAACGACTTCGATCTAGTGGTTACGGGAATTGACTTCAAGTTGAACGTCAACGGGAAGCGGCTTGCCAGGGGACTGGGAAGCAAACAGCTGACCATCCCAAGACTCGGGGACACGGTGACATCGGTCGAGACCAGCACTTCGACCTTCGATGTGATCAAACAGGTCTTTAGCCTTTCTCAAAAGCAGGATTTGGCGTACCAGGTCTCCGGCGTGTTGCATGTAAAGAACGGGCGAATGCCGTTCGACAATTCCGGCCTGTTGCTGGAGAACGGTCACCTCTTCGGTTCACCGTCTACCAAGTAGGCTGCCTTATCCTGCTCAATCCGGCTCGAGAGCGCATGCTTTCGGAGACCGCCGCCGACTAGAACCGACCCCATGGTTGAGGTCCCTGCATGCCGGCCGGATCATCTTGTTCGAACCGCTTCAAGATGACGTCGATCGCATCTTCGGGAGTCTGCACGCTGGAGACAAGCGATCCTCCGAGCTTCTTGAAGAACTTCTCTTCGACCGGTGTAGCACCGAGCAGCACGACCTCCCTGCCTGCCTTGAGCGCCAATGCCACTTCTGACACGGTTCCCGACCCGCCCAGGCCGCAGGCCACTATGACTTGACTGGAAAGAACACAAATGTTGTTCCGAGCGCTGCCCATCTCCGTGACGATAGCCACATCCACGAACTTTGACACCCTGTCCCGTGTCGACGGCAACACTCCGATCGTCAGGCTGCGCGCAACCTCTTGGCGCCCTGGTTGGCCGCATGCATGACACCGACGTCGCGCCCTCCCGTCAGCAACACCCACTCGCGGCGCGCGATGAGCTCGCCGAGAATCCGCGCGTTCTCCACGTCTTTTCGTCTGGCTTTGGCTGGCCCCATCACCCCGACAACGTACCGCATTCCATCGTCTCCTTCGGTCCGAATTGGCGGATTGTACCGGGATCTCGACGCTCTTTCAAAGCCGATGATCGCCATACACGTCCATCGGGGCAGCGGGAAGCGGAATAGAGGCAGGCCCGATCACCAGACAGCTAGCAGTTTGTCGACGAGCTTTATGCCGATGCCCGAATGAGACTGCCTATCTCGATCACAGAGAGGATTTGAGTGCTCTGCTGTTGGTTAAGATAGGCCGCGTCAAGCGAAGTGGCGAATGGTTTCTTTTCTGTACGTTGAATCTCCACGTTCCGAGAACGCTGCCGGCGGACTTTGTCCATAGGCCCGCTAGAAACGCGAGGAGGCGAGAGTGACATCAGCATAGGTCCAGGCCTTTTCAAAGCGCCCGGTCATTTCGTCGGCATAATTACCCTTCTGCTGCGCCCTTAGGCTTTGTGCGAGCCCGAAAAGTCCCCAACCGTTCTCTGGGAAGCGCTTTAAGTCGGCCCGATACTCGGCCTCTGCTTCGGCGGACCGATGGGCCAACAGCAGTGTTGCCCCAAGATAGTGCCTTACAGAGAGGGGCCAGAGCGGTGGCTCGGAGTACTGGAGCGCGTCCTCGATTCTCACCGCTTCTTTCAACGCTTTGATCGCTTCCTCATGACGTCGATGGCGGGCGGCCAGATCGCCGGCCAGCAGCCGTTCGGCTATCTTGAGTTGATCCCTTTCTATTTTCTCTTCCTGTGACTTGGTGCGTCTGAACTGCTTGGTCAGCCCGGCCAGAGCGACATGCTCCCCAGCCGCCCCCGGTAGCCGCCCGGTGGCGGCCAGCCCGAGTCCCCGACCTAACCGCCAGATGCCCTCGACCAAGCGCAACCCTTTTGGAGGCGGAGGCTCTTTCAGCATGTCCTCCCAGCGCCCGAATCGAATCAGTGAAAAGAGTTTCGCCGGGAGATACTGCTCCTTAATGTGATCCTTCCTGGCTTCCTCCTCGGTAATCGTGGCGAGAAGGGCCTCGGCCGCCTTGATCGACTCCTCGCCGCGCCCTTCCATGACGAGTGAGAACCACAGGAAATGGAGGTTGTGGCTGTAGTACCCGTCGGCATAGTCGCCGTCCAAGTGCTGTTGGGCGAGGTACTGCTCATCGACACTAGCCGCAGCGGCATTGCGCTCCGCCGACTCATGATACTTTCCGAGGCGCGCATAAATGTGGGCCGGCATGTGCACGAGGTGACCGGCACCCGGCATAAGCCCGGGCAGCTTGTCGGCGCAACCGAGAGCCCGCTCCGGATGGGGCGAGGCCTCGACTGCGTGGATATAGTAGTGACACGCGCCGGCGTGATCCGGACGATGGGCGAGGACGGCTTCCAGCGTCGCGACGATCTCTTCAGTGCCCGGCTTCGGCTTCCCATCTGAGGCCCACAGATCCCAAGGTCGGAGATCCATCATCGATTCGGCGAAAAGTGTGCCCGCGTCCGGATCGTCCGGATACCGGTGCCAGAGTTGCCGCATGGCGTCGGCGTAGGCTCGGTCAAGTGTTTCGCGTTTTGCTCCCTTCGCCGACACATATCGTTTCGTTAAGGCGTCGATATAGGCCCGCTCTTGTTCGTTCCCCCCGTTCAGGCGGGCCCTCGCCTGGCGAATCGCTTCGAGAGCGCGGCGCTCCTCATCCTTGCCCATCGGCGCGTTGATGTTCGGACCCAGGGCAAGGGCGATTCCCCAATAGGGCATCGGCGCGGAGGTATCCAGCCTTGCGGCCTCCTCGAACGCATGAATCGCCTCCTCATGATTAAATCCGAAGACCAGGCGTAGTCCTTGATCAAAGTACTTTTGAGCCTGATCCGAGGTGGTAGAGATCGGATGGTGTAATGAGCCGAGATTCTCGAACAGCGGCGGCGCGGCCTCCGTGATGCCTATGGTGGTTACAAGGAGGATAGTGATTGCCCACGTGGTGGCTCGTCCCAGCCGAAGATTCCTCGAAGCATTATTCATGATCGATATTCCTGATCACCACCGCTCTCCCTCGATCATCTAACCACGCTTCGATCCGATCCCCGACGTGGGCCGGACGATCGATTCTGGTGTTTTCGTCATGTGGAATCTGACGCTCGAGGCCTTCTGTAGCCAACACGATGTAGGCACCGCCCTCGATTTCGATCACCTGCCCGGACAGCGACTGGGCACCCGCGGGAAACGATCTGATTTGCATTTCGGGATGCGCTCCCAACGTCCCCTGCACAATCCCCTGCCCCAGCATTTCTTGATCTGACCTCCCAAGGGCGCTGCAACCCCCGCTGAGCCCCATCGCAACACAGATTGTCAACGCTGCCGCTGTACTTCGATTCATCCGGCCTCCTAGAATCTGGTCACGCTCGAAAAGTTGAAATCACCGACCAGCATGGCGGGAACCAAGACCTTCCCCGTCTCCGACGTGACGGCCTCGAACGGTTCCGTGAGTCCTACCACTTGATTGAACGCTCGAAGTGGACTTTCGTGGAAGCGGAAGTTTTTTACCGCCGAGACGATCTGGCCGTCTTCGACGAGGAACGTACCATCTCTCGTCATTCCTGTCAGCGTCAAATCCGCCGGATTGACCGTACGGATGTACCAGAAGTTTGTCACCAGGATCGCCCGCTCGGCCTGCTTCATTAATTCGACGATCCGTCCGGCCGTCGCGCCGGCCGTGGACAGGCAGGGCGCTTCCAAGGTCGGCAGCACCTTGACGCCACGAGTCCGGGCGGTGAACCGGTCGTATGCAAGCTGCCTCAGTACGCCCTGTTCGATCCAGGTCGAAGCTTCACTCGGGAGGCCTTCGGCCGTGAAGCCCGTCCCGAGCAGATCTGCGTGGTCGGGCAGGTTTCGCAGCGTCAGCCGTTTGTCGATGACGCGTTGGTTCAGTTTCCCGGCGAATGGGCTCGTCCCCTTTTCATAGGCTTTGGCATCGAGCATCCACAGGAGGCCGGTCAAGAGGCCGGCGACGGCGGCCGGTTCAAGTATGACGGAGTACCTGCCCGGCGGGAGTTCCCGGACGTCGCTGCTTCGTTTGGCCTTGTCGATCGCCGCCAGCGTTCGCTCCTGGATCTTCAAATGATCCAGCGAACGATGGGTCGCGGCACTCCATCCAGTGGCCTCGCCAGCCTGAACGGTGAGACTGAACCGCGCCTCGGTGCGTTCTTCATGGGCGAAGAGGCCGTTGCTCGCAGCCACGCCTACGCAAGCGCTTGAAGAGGACACGATGCCGGCCGCCTGCAGATTCTCAATCCGGCAGTGCGTGATCGCCTCGTTACAGTACTCCAACCGCCTGGCCGGCCCGGCTGAAGCGGTTTCCGGCCTGGACGTGGCCCGGGCCGCGAACGTTCGCGGGTCCGGCGGTGGAAGATACTCCGGATCGTTTGGAGCGGTCTTGGCGATCCGCTCCGCGCGCGTCAACACGTCTTGGAGCGCGCCGGCCGTAAAATCGGTCGTGCTCGCAGTGCCGTGCCGATCCCCGAACGCCACCGTGACCGTAACGGCACCCCTCCTGCTATCCACATTTTGCACGATTTGACTATTCGCGAATCTCGCCGTGCCGCCATGCTGGTCGGAGAGGGTGACGACGGTATCGTCTCCCCCGGAACGCTTCAGCAGAAGGTCGGCCAGAAACCGAAACTCATCCCGGCCGGTCAGCTTGGGCCATTTCTTGTCCGTCGCCACGGCAGCGATCATCCCTTGATGACGTTCACACGGCGAAAACGGGCCGGTGATGCTGCGTGGGTCATCCAGCCGGACTGGCCGGGCTGTCCCTTGCCACAAGTAATGAACCCGAAGCGGCGACGGTGGGAACGGTCGGCAACGCCGTCGCAGCTCATCCAGAACTCCGGGGTGATCCCGTGATAGATCACGTCTCGAAGCATGTGCGTGCGCATTCCATTTTTGATCTGCCAGAAGGCGTCTCCTCCGAACTGAAAATTGTACCGCCGCTGGTCGATACTGTAGGAGCCATGGCCTTCGATGTAGATGCCTTGTTTCACATCCGCGATCAATTCCTCGAGGGAAGCCTTTCCCGGATCGAGGCCGATATTGGCGATCCGGATCATCGGGATGCTGCCCCATCCGTCGGCGCGGTTAGAGCCTCTTGAGCGGGACTCGCCGACCTTGACCGCCAGCTCCCGGTTCGTGCAGTACCCGACGAAGAGGCCCTCGCGGATGATGTCCCACTTCTGGCAGGCGACACCGTCATCGTCATAGCCTGTCGCGGCCAAGGTTTCGGGTTCCGTATTGTCGGCGACAAGGTTTACGTGGGGTGATCCATAGCGAAACGTGCCTCGCTTGTCCGTTGTCAGGAAACTTGTGCCGGCGTAGTTCGCTTCGTATCCCAAAGCCCGATCGAGTTCGCTCGGATGGCCGCATGATTCGTGGATCGTCAGGGACAAGTGCTCGGAATCCAGCACGAGGTCATACGCGCCCGGTTGAACGGCGGGCGCCTTGACCTTCTCGACCGCTTGCTCGGCGACCCGAACGGCCTCGCCGAAAAAGTTCGTGTCTTCGATCAATTCGTATCCCGTCCTCAGATGAGGGGTGCTGAAACTCCGAGAGGCGAACCTTCCGTCATATTTGGCCGTGGCCGCACATTCTCCCTGGAGGGCGAGTAGATCGAATTCAACGTGAGATCCTTCCGATGATGCGAAGAGCTTCCGGTCGCGCCGGCACCATAAATCGGCGCGGCTGCGGGCGACGTCACTGCGGGCCTGCAGCCGTTCCATCAGCTCGCCCAAAAACGCCGTCTTCTTCTCCAACGGGACGGCGAAGGGATCGACACGGAACGGGGTGACGATACGGTCCCGATGGACCGGCTCGTCGACCAGCGCGACTTTCTCGCGCGCCAACGACGCGGACCCTCTGGCGATCTCCACGGCCAGATCAGATACTCGCGGCACATCCTCCAACGACAACACGGAGCTCGCGGCAAACCCCCATCCCCCGTGAAAGAGGACGCGAATCCCGAAGCCCTTGTCCTCGGCCTCGCGGATCGAAGCGATGCGCCGGTCCTCGCCGGCAACGGTTTGGCTGATACTATGGACGATCCGGACGTCGCCGTATTCGGCGCCGGCGGCGGCGATTCGTTTAAGGGCAAGGTCGGCAAGCTCGTCCCATGTCGGGTTCGGCATAGCGGCTTCATCCTGCCAAACTTTCTCCCCTTCGATCAACTTGGATTTCGCCCTTGGAAAGTCTACGATGGCGGCATGTCGACGGAGACAAAGACGCCCCGCCAGCGCATCGTCGAGCTCCTCGATGGAACCAGGCTGACCGCTCACCAATTGGCGCAAAGGCTGGGAATTTCGGAGCGACAAGTCGAAGAGCACCTGGAGCACGTGGTGAAGACCGTCGAACGGGATCCGGTCAGCCGGTTTGTCCTGGAACCTTCGGCCTGCCCCGCTTGCGGTTTCATCTTTCGGAATCGGGTCAAGCTGACCAGGCCGGGACGTTGCCCTCGCTGCCGCAGTGAAGGGATCACATCGCCTCGCTACGGCATCGAGCGGTCCTGAGAAATCGAACCGCGCGGGTTCCGGCAATTTCCTTGGGGCTTCCTGATTCTTTCGCTACAGTGACTCGTGGTTCAATGATGCGCTCCTGGACATGAACGCCCCCGCGCAACCTACTCATACCCGCTGGTCGGAGTTCCGCCACGATCTCTTCGCTTCCGTGGTGGTTTTTTTGGTCGCCCTGCCGTTGTGCATGGGAATCGCCGTCGCCTCCGGCGCACCCCCCGCTTCCGGTATTATCACCGGCATCATCGGCGGAATTGTCGTGGGAGCGCTGGCCGGCTCGCCTCTCCAGGTAAGCGGCCCGGCCGCGGGACTCACGATCATTGTCTACGAAATCATTCAAGAACATGGGACGGACAAGCTGGCGGTCGTCGTGCTGCTTGCCGGACTCATTCAGATGCAATGGGCCTGGCTTCAGCTGGGGCAATGGTTTCGGGCGGTATCGCCTGCCGTCGTCCACGGCATGTTGGCCGGCATCGGGATCCTCATTTTCTCCAGCCAGTTTCACATCATGATCGACGACGTCCCGAAAGGTTCCGGCCTGGAGAACATCTTCACGCTGCCCTCTGCGTTCTGGAAGGGACTTGTAGCCGACGACGCCACGCCGATGAACCACCATCTCGCCGCGAGGATCGGCGTCTTGACGATCGCCGTCATCGTACTCTGGAATCTTTTTGCGCCTCGCCGACTCAAGACCGTACCCTCGGTCCTTCTCGGCGTGTCGATCGCCACCGCGACGACTCTGTTCTTGGGTCTCGACGTGTCTCACGTAAAGGTCCGAGACAACCTGCTATCGATCATCCAGCCTCCTTCGTTCGACTCGCTCCGCCACCTCTTCGATCCCGCGCTGTTCGGCGAAGCGCTGGCCTTGGCCCTCATCGCGAGCATAGAGACATTGCTCTCCGCTACGGCGGTTGACCAGCTTCATTTCGGCCCTCGCACCCGGTACAACAAGGAGCTGTTCGCGCAGGGTACCGGCAATTTCCTCTGCGGATTAATCGGCGTGCTCCCGATGACCGGCGTCATCGTGCGCAGCGCCGCGAACGTGCAAGCAGGCGGAAGAACCAGGGCGGCGGCAATCCTCCATGGAGGCTGGCTGCTCCTGTTTGTCTTTTTCCTCCCGTCCGTGCTGCGCCTCATCCCGACCGCCAGTCTGGGGGCGGTTCTCGTGTTTACCGGCTACAAGCTGATCAGCATCGACGCCGCCAAAGAATTGGCCAAGCAGGGGCGGGGCGAATTGGGCATCTTTCTCGGAACTATGGGAGCCATCGTGGCGACGAACCTGCTGACGGGGGTCCTCGTCGGTGTGGGTCTGGCCGTGGCGAAGCTTCTCTATACGACACAAAATCTCGAAACTCATCTGGCGCACGACGGCGAAAACGGCAAACTCACTCTCCATCTCATGGGCATTGCGACATTCGTCAGTCTCCCGCGACTAGCCACGGCGCTTGAACAAATTCCCCCGTACGCCGATCTCCAGATTTCCATCGCCTCCCTTCGGCACATTGACCACGCCTGTTTGAACCTGCTTCAATCCTGGAAGACGTTGCACGAAACCTCGGGCGGTCAAGTCCACATCGACTGGGAGCAGCTGATCGAGCATTCGTACAACACTCGTTCAACGGGCAGGGCCGAACACTCTGAGAACAAATCCTTCCACTATCTGTCATGGAGGAACCGCGGCATGGAGAGGAAACAGGGTGAGGGAAAATGAACTACCTGATGGTCATCAGGCGCCTCTGTCTTATCGTGATCCTGCTCGCCGCAGGGAGTTGTACCGGGGATAAGGCGAAAGATCTGCTGGAAACCGCGGAGTTCGAGGAACGGCAGATGAATCTGCCCCATGCGAAACAGCTGTATGAGGATATCGTTCGGTTGTACCCTACGAGTAGGGAGGCCGATGCGGCTCGAGCCAGGCTGTCGGCGCTCAACCGCGATTAGCGCGCCGCGACCGGGGGAACCAGGGAATGAATACGCTTGTAGTCTCCTGATAGTCCCGATACTCCTCGCCCCGGCGGCTGACCGCCTGCCGCTCCGCCGGGGGAATCCCCGTGACCTTCACCAGAGCCCAGCCCATCCCGATCGGCCCAAGCAGCGTCAACGGCCAGCCGGGCGCCTCGAATGCCATGACCACATAGGCCCACCAGTGGAGCCATTCGAAAAAGTAATTGGGATGGCGTGAGTAGCGCCACAGTCCGTCGCGACAGACGCGGTCGCGGTTCCATGGCTTCTCTCGAAACCGGGCAAGTTGCCGATCCGCCATGGCCTCCCCGACCACGGCGATGATCCACACCGCCAACCCGGCCAGTTCCCTCAGGGCGAACGGGGGATGCGGATTTTGCATGACGACCGCGAACGGCAATGTGAGGACGGAAACCGCGATCGCCTGGAGATGGAAATAGCCGAACATGTTCCTCGTGGCCGAGGCGCCCCATTCTTCGCGCAGTCGCCGGTAGCGGGCGTCTTCCCGCTTTGCCAGAATGCGGTCGGTCAGGATGTAGATTCCCAGCCGTCCGGCGTACACCGCGGCTAGCAAAGCAACGACGGTCTTCCGTACTCCGTCTCCCGCTGCGGATCCCGCGCACCAGACGACGGCGGCGATCAATCCGAAGCAGAACCCGACGTCCGCGAGGGACGCGTTGCGTACGCGGCGATCCAGCACCCATAGCACGACCATCACGACCGTCATCGCAAGATAGATCTGAAGTATCAGGGTCAAAGGATCGGCCGCCATGATCGGTCCTTCTCGAGCCCGGCTGCCGGCCCGTCACGTTCCCTAGGTCAGGCGCTCAGCTGTAGTCCCATGGATCGATCCGGTCATTGATTTCCCGTGCCACCCATTCACGCAGACCGGGTAGCGGAAACGAAAGGAGGCGCTGGACCTTCTCGCAACGCATGGAGAGATCGGCTGGACGCTTCGGGCCGGTATAGTTCATGACCGACCCGGGCTCGATCCGGTTCTCGAACTCAGGATACCACCGAGCCAAAGCTTCACCGATCTCCAGGCGTGAAAGCCGCTCGGTTCCTCCCAGATTGTAGAGTCCGGGAATGTCCCTGCCCACAAGTTCCCAGATCGCGCGAGCGACGGCACCGGCCGGAATCGGTGTCCTGTATTCATCGGTGAAGAGCGTAAGGTGTTGCCGTCCAACCGTTCGGCGCATGTCTTCGACAAAGCTCCGGTCTTCGGTCGGTGAACGGCCCGCCGTAAGTGCCACGCGAACGATGGTATGCCGCGGATTCTTTCCCACGATGCGTTCCGCTTCCGCCTTTGTCCTGCCGTATACGTTCACCGGGTTGAGGGCGTCCGTCTCGACGTACCAGCTCTTGGTTCCGTCGAACACCTGATCGCTGGAAAAATAGACGAACGGGATGTCGGCGGCGAGCGCCGCCAGGACGGACGTCGCCTGCACGTTTACGCGGTGAGCCAAGGCAGGGTCCCGCTCGCAGTCGGCGGTCCGACTTAGGGCCGCGCAATGGACGACGAGCCCGGGCGTCCGGCTCCGCCAGAGGGACCGCACCGCTTGCTCATCCGTCAGATCGACGATGGATCTCGTCAGCGGCAGGATATCCCACTTGGGCGACCATCGCGGAGCCGTTCGCGCAAGATAGCCGCCGATCAGTCCGCCGGCACCCGTAATCCATGCCACTGGGTTCATACTGGGAGAGACTCGTGCCCACCGATTTCTTCCGCTCATGTCGGCACGTGATGGGTTCGCCGTGAGAGCCGACGGAACGAACCGCTGCCGAGTCAGCCTATGCCGCCGGCGAGAAGGGCGCGCTGAGCTGTGGAGCGAGGGCCATCAGCCGGTGTCAGCTCCTGGTCAGTTTTTGATAACGGATCCGGTGCGGCTGGTCGGCTTCTTTGCCAAGCCGCTTCTTGCGGTCCGCCTCGTACTCGCTGTAATTGCCCTCGAACCAGACCACCTTGCTGTCGCCCTCGAAGGCCAGAATATGCGTGGCGATGCGGTCCAAAAACCAGCGATCGTGGCTGCTGATGACGGCGCAGCCGGCGAAGTTTTCGAGACCTTCCTCCAACGCTCGTAACGTGTTCACATCCAGATCATTCGTCGGCTCGTCGAGAATGATGAGATTAGCCCCTTCTTTCAACATGCGGGCCAAATGCACGCGGTTGCGCTCGCCGCCCGACAGATCCTTCACCTTCTTCTGCTGGTCGGTCCCGGCGAAATTGAACCGCGCGCAGTAGCCGCGGGCATTGACCTCGGCTTTACCGAGCTTGATGGTCTCATGGCCCTCTGAAATGACATCGTAGACGGATTTTCCGCCGTCAAGGCTGCGGTCCTGATCCACGTATCCCAACTTCACCGTTTCCCCGATTCTTATGGATCCGGCGTCGGGTTTCTCCTTCCCGATGATCATCTTGAACAGCGTGGTTTTTCCCGCCCCGTTCGGACCGACGACGCCGACGATTCCTCCTTTCGGCAAACTGAAGCTGACGTTCTCGTAGAGCAGTCTATCCCCGAAACCCTTGGTAATCCCCTTGGCTTCGACCACCACGTCGCCCAAGCGCGGCCCGGGGGGAATGTAGATTTCCAACTCTTCCGACCGCGCTTCCTGTTTCTGATTGACAAGGTCCTCATAACGGTTGAGTCGGGCCTTGCCTTTGGACTGGCGGGCCTTTGGCGACATCCGGATCCATTCCAATTCATGTTCGAGCGTTTTCTTGCGCTTCGACTCGGCTTTCTCTTCCTGAGCCAGTCGTTCCTGCTTTTGTTCGAGCCAGGACGAGTAGTTGCCTTGAAATGGAATGCCATGACCGCGGTCCAACTCCAGAATCCACCCCGCCACATTGTCCAAGAAGTAGCGGTCGTGGGTCACGGCGATGACCGTGCCCTTATACTGCTGAAGATGCTGCTCGAGCCAGGACACCGACTCGGCGTCTAAATGGTTCGTCGGCTCGTCCAGCAACAGAATATCCGGTTCCTGAATCATCAGGCGACAGAGCGCGACGCGGCGCTTCTCACCGCCCGACAACGTGCCGACCTTCTGATCGGCGGGCGGGCAGCGGAGGGCGTCCATGGCGACCTCCAGCTCGTTTTCCAACTCCCAGCCGTTGGCCGCTTCGATCTTCTCTTGAAGCTGCGCCTGCTTGTCGAGCAGCTTCTCCATGGTGTCGGGGTCGGCCTCCCCGATCTTGTTGCTCACTTCCTCGTACTCCTTCAGCAGCGCAATCAGCTCCTTTTTGCCTTCCTCGACCACTTCCTTGACCGTCTTGTCCGGATCAAGTTGCGGTTCCTGTTCGAGCAGCCCGACGCTGTAGCCCTTCGACCGAGTGATTTCACCCGTGTAGTTCTGATCGACGCCGGCGATGATCCGTAACAACGAACTCTTGCCGGAACCGTTCAAGCCTAACACGCCTATTTTGGCGCCGTAGTAAAAGCCGAGATAGATTTCCCGCAAGACTTGTTTCTTCGGCGGGTACACCTTACCGACGTTGACGAGGGAGAATATCACTTGCTTATCGTTCGCCGTAGCCATGTCGTCCTTCTTGTTAAAGATGAGTCCCGTTCGGAAGAGTCACGATATCAAAAGCCGGCGGGCTTCCACAACAAGACGGCGCCTGATAGCGCCACCGCGAGCATTGGAGCACGAGAATCAGTTGGCGGAGCCGCTCCATGTGTTCGAGACCGTTCAAGAGATGGCCCCCGGGAATCAATTCAAGGGTACTGGAAAAGCCGGTCAAAAGAGGATCTGACGGTCCTCGCCGGGCGGGCGAGTCCCGCGAGCGAGATTTCCGTCGGACCCTCGCAGGTCGAATCGCTGCTTGTCGTTTACGGTTTCGTCAGCACTTTGTTGAGAAACCCACCAAGCCGGTGTAAAACCGGGTCGGGAATCTCATGTCCCCCGGGGAAACTGTGCCATTCGACCGTAAGCCCCTCTTTCGTGAGTTCGTCACGCAGCCGCTCCGCCATGACATAGGGCAAGATCGGGTCCTGCGTGCCATGGCTCTGAAAAACGGGAAGTCCGCCACGTTTCGAGACGGTCGGCCGCCAGTCCTGCTGGGCGATCAACGTTCCCGACAACTGCACGAGCCCTGCGAACGGAAAGGCGGTGCGCAAGACTAAGTCGCAGGTCAACATGGCGCCTTGCGAGAAACCGCCGATGACGGTCTTGTTGAAATCGATCGGCATCGTGCGGGGCAGTTGAGTGAGAAATTGTTCGATCGCCTCTCGCATCGGCGGGAGCCCGCGTGGCACTTCACCCGACAGGTCGCGCACACGACCTGCCGCGCGATCCGCTTCGAGGCGCGCCATGTCGATCAGCCACCAGGCCCTCGCATCCCCGTAGCCGAAACTCAGCGAGAGCGGTCCTTCGGGAAACAAGAACCTCGTCCCCTTCGGAACGTTCATGACCTCGGCCAGCGGCACCAGATCGTCTCCCGGCGCGCCGAATCCGTGCAACAGGATGACGACCGGTCCATCGCCTCCGCCCTGCCCGTCCGTGCCGCCTGTGATACGAACTTCAAGTCCGGCGGTCTTCTCGCGTCGCATGCGGCGCACTCTACACGAAGATCGGTTGAGATGTGCAACGGAAATGAACCGGAGGCGGATTTATTGCGGGACGACCCTGAAGATGCCGCCAGCGTTGGATACGTACACATATCCATCGGCGCCGCGCATCAGGCTGAGCAAGAAGCCGTTGCCGCCGTTATACGCGATGCTGGAAGCGCCGAGCTGGGTCAGATTAGGCCCGCTCAGGACCACGCGGCGGATTCTGCCCCCGTTGAAGTCCGCGAAGAGCAGGTTGTTGTGATAGGCGACCGGATAGACCGTCGAGCCTGCCGGAATCGCAATGATGCCGGTCGGCGCGATCGTCGGCGTGTAGGACAGAATCGGGTCGATGAAGTTTTGATTGCCCGCGATGCCTCGGACCGTCGGCCAACCGTAGTTGCCGCCCGACGCGATCCGATTGATCTCATCGCTGTCACCTGGTCCGTTCTCGGTCTGCCAGAGATGGCCGGTATGTCCATGAAAGGTAAAGCCGTAGCTGTTCCGAATGCCGAGCGCGAACACTTTCTTCGCGTTTGTATCGGCGTTGGACACGAAGGGATTATCCGACGGCACGCTCCCGTCCGGATTCAAACGCAGGATCTTTCCTGCCAACGAGGTGAGCGACTGTGAGTTCGCCGTGTTCGCTGCATCGCCGGTGATGATGTAGAGCTTTCCGTCGGGGCCGAATTCGATGATGCCTCCGTTGTGGACGCTGCTCGCGGGAATGTCGTCGGCAATGACGGTCTCTTGCGTGCAAGTCCCGCTGGATTCCGTGTAGCGGACCACGCGATTCTTGGGACCGGCGGCGGTGTAATAAACGTAGACGAACCGGTTGCCGGCGAAGTTCGGATCGAGCGTGAGCCCGAGGAGTCCCTGTTCGCCGTTGGCGAGGACGGTCAACTGGCAAAAGGGTGTGGGGACCAGCTGCCATTGCTGGTTAATTATTCGGACAGCGCCGCTCAGCCGTTCGTTGAAGAACACACGGCCATCGGGAGCCAAGGCCATGCCGACAGGGAAATTGAGATTCGAGAGAACGTTTTGAAGTTGCAGATCGCCGCTGGGCGGTTGATTGACCGTGAAGTTCACCGTTTTTGCGGCTTCAGGATTCGCCAGTTCAGTGTGGCCGGCATCGGCCAAGTTTACCCGCACTTGATGGGAGGCTGCGGTAAGACCGAACATGTCGAACGACGCGCCGGATTTCCAATGGATGAAGTGAGTGTGGGCGCCGTTGTACAGAACTCCGTTGTCCTCGTTGATCCCTGCGCCGTTGTAGAACATGTACGGTGTGGGGTCGCTGTCCAGATACACATGCATGTGCGTCTGTCCCGGCGTTCCGACCGTATGGTTCTGCACGGTGAAGGATACCGTGAGCGGCCCGACCGGGACGGAAGCGCCGGCAAGCGGGCTTGCGATCGAGACAGTCGGCACGGCAGCTGGAATCAGGCCGGGGGGAATGTTCTGATTCTCCGGCTTCGACGTCACGTTTTGGGGAATAAACTCCGGCGTCGATCGTCCGGTCCCCATGTTCATCGTCACAAACCCAAGATTGATCGGACCCGCGCCGTTTACGGAAAAAACATTGGTCGACCCCAGATAAAGCGGAAACACCGTGCCGCCGCTCACAAAAAAGAGCCGGAGATTCTGACTCGTCGGCACTTCCCCTAAGGCAAAAGGAAACTGCCCCGGCGCGCTCGGGAGCCGCCCCGTCGTATCGTCTTGTGCGAGGACCTGGTCTCCGTCGTTCATCACGACGATGCGCGTGCCGCCGACCGTGCCGCTGAACGCGACACCGACCGCTGCTCCCGACGAACCGGTTTCGGATCCGCTCCCCCCACCGGGACAGCCGGTCAGGCAGAGGACTAGGCCTGCGGCGCTTACAAGCCGGGCCGCAATCAGATGGCCCACAGTTGGCCGACATCGCACGATCATGATCCAAGTCTCCGCAACTTGACGGGAAGTGGGAGGCCGCTCCATTGACCCACGGCACAAGTGAGTCGGGCGGCCTCCCCAGGAGAAGCACCCGGTGAGGGAGCATAAAGGGTGCCGTGACTACGAGGAGGTGCTGACGGCTAAACGCTTGCCCCAATTGGGCGGCGGGGCGGCATAGGCGTGCACTTCTGGTTGGTCTCTGTAGGGGTAATGCACCGAAACAATCGCATGACTGATTGGAGGCCAGCTCTCCCGGCGACCGAAGGTCGCTGTGCTAGTTCACCACAACGCGAAAGATCGACCCGAAGTTGGTGACATAGATGTAGCCGTCGAGACCATAGAACATACCGACAAGATTTCCCTGGCCGCCCGGATACGCAACACTGAGCGAACCCAAATCCCTGAGGTCCGCGCCTGCCAATTCAACACGGTAGAGCCTCCCATTGTTGGCGTCCGCAAACAGGAGGCTGTTATGGTACTGGACCGGATACGACGACCCTTCGGGTATCGTGAGGATGGCGGTCGGACCGATCGTCGGGGTGAATGTGACGATCGGGTCGATGAAGGGAGGTTGGGCTGCAATGCCCGTCACGATCGGCCATCCGTAGTTCCCTCCGGGAACGATGTGATTGACCTCGTCGTTCGTGTCATCCCCGTTCTCCGTCGCCCATAGATCTCCCGTATGAGGATGGAAGGTAAAGTCGAAGCTGTTTCGCATGCCCAGAGCATAGATCGGAGAGCCGGGAGTCGGGTTGTCGTCCGGGATAGAGCCGTCGGAGTTGATTCTCAAGATTTTGCCCGCGAATGAGCTCGGATCCTGGGCAAGGTCCGACTGGGCTGCATCCCCGATCGTCACGTAGAGCTTTCCGTCCGGGCCAAAATGGAGGTTGCCTCCGTTGTGAAACTCATTGGCAGGCAGATTGTCCAAAATGACGGTGAGATCCTCCCCGATGCCGTTATTGTCTGTAAGACGGACGACCCGGTTATGGAGCAAGTCTTCGGTCGTATGGTACGCGTAGACATAATGGTTGTTCGAAAAGTCAGGATCGAGAGTGATGCCGATGAGTCCGCGCTCCGGAGGTAGGTTGCCGATTGCGATCGTAGCAAAGGGTGTCGGACTGAGTTGCCAGCCCGGATTGATGATGCGAATGTTTCCCGAGAGGAACTCGGTGAAGAAAACCCGGCCGTCAGGAGCCATCACCATACCAAGCGCGATATTCAACCCAGAGATGACCGGCTGGAGACCGAACGCCCCAGCCGGAGGCGCACTGACGGTCAGTTGGAGGGTATATGAAGAGCCCGCTCCCGGGAGCTCCGTATCGGTTCCATCCACCAAAACCAGACGCAACGTATGGACTCCGGTAGGAAGGCCGAACAGATTAAATGATGTCGGCGAGGCCCAATGCACCGAATGCGTATGAAATCCGTTGTAGATGACGCCATTATCAGAATCAATTCCAGGCCCGTCATAGAAGTGATGCGGTTCTGCGTCGCCGTCTAGAAAGAAGTTTAGGTGGGGTTGTCCGGGAAGACCGATCGCAAAACCCTGAACGAGGAACGTAATGGAAACCGATCCCGAGGGCACGGTGGAATCTTGAGCCGGACTACAGACGGTGATCTGGTTTGATCCGCTGAGGGAGCACCCCCCCGCAACCGGCGGGTTGCTGCCTCCTCCCCCTCCACTTGAAGTCCCTCCGCCGGTACATGCGACAAGAAGGAGGCACAAGGTGAACCCTCCTATCAACTTGTCTACTCGAGGCACTGAACCTTTCATTTCAAATCCTTCCCACGTGTTGACCTAATTCCATCCTCGGCAACGATGTGAACGCGGCGGCGGAAAACCGGTTGACATGCTATACCGATGCTATCCCTGTCAAGCGACCCCTCTTCCGTAGGGGATGGGCCTGGGAGGGCGGGTCTAAATCACGAGGAGCAGCTGACGGCTAAACGCTTGCCCCAACTGGGCGGCGGGGCGGCATAGGCGTCCATACCCGGTTGGTCGTCGTAGGGGTTTTGCAGCAGGGTGAAGAGCCGGTCGATCTCGGTGAAGTCTTTCTGTTGAGCCTTTTCGATCGCGATCTGGGCGAGATAGTTGCGGAGCACGTACTTCGGATTAACACGGTTCATTCGATTCCGCCGTTCTTCGTCGCGGCTCCCCTCGCTTCGCAACCGATCCCGGTAGCGGCCCGCCCATTCGTGGAACCGTTCACGGTTCAGGAAATGCTCCCGCAGGCGGGCGTTCGTCGCGCCGTCCCCTGAGGAGAACCCACCCAGCTCTCGGAAGACGATCGTGTAGTCCGCATGGCTGTCTTGCAGCAGGCTCAGAAAGTCGCGGATGAGTTCGTCGTCTGCTGATTGCGCGTCCGCGAGCCCGAATTTCGCGCGCATGAGCCTCAGATATTCCTGCTCGAAGGTCGGCGTGTAGGTATCGAGCCCGGCTTTCAATGCGTCTTTTTCCGCCAACGGAAGCAGCGCCTGCGCGAGACAGCTGAGATTCCAGAGCCCGATATAAGGCTGCTGATTGAAGGCGTACCGTCCGTTGTGGTCGGAGTGGTTACAGATGAATCCGGCATCGTAGTCGTCCATGAACCCGTACGGGCCATAATCAAGCGTCAAGCCGAGAATCGACATATTATCGGTGTTCATCACGCCATGGGCCCAGCCCACCGCCTGCCATTTCGCAATCAACAAGGCCGTCCGCTCCACGATCTCGTGGAATAAACGGAGATACTTTTCGGAGGCCTCCCGCAGGTGTGGGTAATGGCGCTCGATAACGTAATCGGCAAGAATCCTCAGCAGGTCGAACTGCTTCCGATAGTAGAAGATCTCGAACGTGCCGAAACGGACATGGGACGGGGCCATCCGGACGAGCATGGCGCCTGTTTCGACTTGCTCGCGATAGACCTTGTCTTCGCTTGCGACCATGCAGAGCGCCTGAGTGGTCGGAACGCCGAGACCTTGCATAGCAGCGCAACAGAGATACTCCCTGATGGTTGATCGCAGCACTGCGCGGCCGTCGCCGTCCCGTGAGAACGGTGTCAGCCCCGCGCCTTTCAAATGGAGATCCCACCGTTCGCCCCGTTCGTTCGCCGCCTCGCCTAAGAGAATCGCCCGGCCGTCACCGAGTTGCGGCACATAAACGCCGAATTGGTGCCCTGCGTAGAGCATGGCGAGCGGTTCCATCCCGGGCGCCAACATGCTTCCGCCGAACAGCGCGGCGCATTCGGATCGCGTAAACTGGTCAGGATCTAGATCGATCAGCTCAGCCGCGGCAGGATTCGCATGGACGAGACAAGGCGGCGATTGAAACGGCGTCGGATTCAGCTTCGCGTAGAAGGCCGAAGGAAGCCGCGCGTAGGTGTTCTCGAACCGCAGATGTTCGAGGCTTCGTCCGTTCGTCATGCGCTGTTCACCTGTCCGCACATTCGGATGGTTGCTTCTTGTTACAACATTAGTCCCGCTTTCATATTTCCCCGGACCGGCGAACGCGCCGGAATCTCCGTCCTACGGGATGTTGCCGGAATTGGGACTACACATTCTGGCATACGCTGTGTTCTAATTGGAAACAGGGACCGATCATCCGTCTTCATGAGGGAACACATGGTAATTCGACAAACTCTTCTCAAGGGCCTTGCGGCGCTGTTTGCCTGCCTTCTCATCAGCTCCCTTGCGACGGGGACACAGGCAAGAGGCTCGAACGCGAAAGACATTGCGTTGATCTACGTCGACTCATTGGCGAACAGCCGGATTTCCGAGTGGGCCGCGCATGACCTCGGCTGTTTGATGCGCGCGAAAGTACGGGCCACAGGAAAACGCATCCCACAGGAGGAGTCCGCGCTTCACCAGACCTGTTGGGACGATACGATGCGGGCCCACCGAAAATTGGCCGAGCAGAAGACCGAAACGGGTGTTTTCGGCGCGACCGGTCTTGGAAACAATCTGGGTTTGCTCCACGAACGGCATCGAGGCGCGGCGACGTGGCGCGAGTACCCCCCGGCTTTGTTCGCCTCCCCCGCCATCGTCCCCAGTCAGGGAGGTCCGGCTCCCCACGTGGAGATCATC